>DATLWV010000069.1:0-2185 GCA_035576145.1 Terriglobia bacterium | reverse complement strand
CATTCTTGCCGCCGATGCGCCCAAAATGAAAATGACGACGAGCATCCCGCAGGAAATCACTATGCCGGATTCCGTCCAGACACGACTCGGAACGTTGAAGTTCTTCGATGGCTTGCCTGACAAAGCCACCGTCAAGAAACTCTATGACAATCTCGACTTCATGCGCGGCGTCGATGTCTTTCTCAACACCTTGGCGGCAGGCTCGTCCTTGGCGCAATTCCGAGGTCTGCGAAGCGTCGGGGCGGACAATCAAACCGTAGTGCTCCTTCAGAATCGCTTGGATGCGAAATCGCTGTTCCTGACAGCGAACACCCAGACTGCAACCCTCTGGGGAGTCCTGAATCTGAAAGATGGCCCAATCGTCGTCGAAGTGCCGCCGGCTGTCCTTGGCCTGGCGGACGATGCCTGGATGAACTACATCGTTGACATGGGCGTGGTCGGGCCTGATAAAGGCCAGGGCGGCAAGTATCTCTTCCTGCCACCAGGTTACAAGGGCGATGTGCCGGAGGGCTATTTCGTAGCCCAGTCAAAGACCTATGAAATTGGATATGGGCTGCGAGGTTTCACCGTAAAAGGGGATACCGGACCAGCGGTCGCAGCCTTCAAGAAGCACTTCCGCGTCTATCCGCTGGCGCAGGCGGCCAATCCGCCGGAGACGAAGATCATCATGGGTTCTGGTCTTTACTTCAACACCATCCAGCCCGACACCTACCAGTTCTACGAGTACATCAACGGCCTTATCCAGAAGGAACCTAATGAGGCCGCCGATCCCGAGATCCTGGGGTTGCTGGCTTCCATCGGAATCGTCAAAGGCAAGCCGTTCGCCCCCGATGAGCGGATGAAGAGGATCCTCACCGAAGCCGCCGCAGTTGGCAGCGCTACGGCGCGTGCGATCTCGTTCCGGGCGAGGGACAAGGATTTCTTCTTCTATCCAGGATCGGCCTGGTTCAACCCCTGGGTGGGCGGCAGCCACGAGTTCATCCAGAACAACGTGCGCCTGCTGGATGCTCGTACGTGCTTCATGTACATCGCGGCCGGCATCAGTCCTGCGATGTCCGTGAAGATGGTCGGTGCTGGATCGCAATACGCAGTTGCGGCGGTTGATGCAGATGACAACTACCTGGATGGCTCGAAGAATTACCGGCTGCACTTGCCGCCAAACATTCCGGTAAAAACGTTCTGGTCAGTGATTCCCTATGACACGCAGACCCGGTCGGTCCTGCAGACCGATCAGCGTGATACAGCATTGAGTAGCGAGATGGGGACCGTGCAAACCAACCCCGATGGCTCGGTGGACGTTTACTTTGGTCCTAAGGCGCCAAAAGGCAAGGAAAGCAACTGGATTCAAACCGTGCCAGGCAAGGGATGGTTCACCGTCCTGCGTCTCTACGGGCCGCTTGAACCGTGGTTCGATAAGACCTGGCGCCCTGGTGAGATCGAGCTCATAAAATAGAAGTAGTCTCCATGTGGGCGACAATGCAGGCATGAAGCTGAACAAGGATGGCGGCATCGCGATCTATATTGCGGCGCAGAAACCCAAGGGCGTGCCCGATGAGAACTGGCTGCCGATAGACCGAAAGGACGAAAACATAGGCGCCATCCTGAGGATCTACGTCCCGGACGCGGAGAAGATGAAGACATAGAAAGCCCCTCGGGCGGAAAGAATCACAAACTGACGCAACGCTGGAATCTGCGAACCGGGAAGGAGAAATGCAAGATGATTAGATCCCTCGAATGATTCTTTCGCTGACGCTGGCCGGTTTCGCGCCGCAGGCTTTCGTCCAGGACCTCAATATGGCACACGCCGTGAGAATCAAGACATAGCTCAGTAAGAGCTAAGGAGGTTTGCCATGAATCACATAAGAGGAGAAAGAATAGCGCTTTATACTCTCTGTGCAATTCTTCTGCACATGACCGTGTTGGCAGGACAGGTAAGTGCACAGCAAGCCGCAGACCCGCTGCCCGTTTGCGCCCCACAATCCTTGCCATCTTTACCGGATGTCAGGATTACCTCGGTTACCCCTGAGACTGCGCCGGTAGCGCATTGTAAAGTCGCCGGTGTCATTGGATCGGAGATTCATTTTGAATTGTTGCTACCCGAGAAATGGAATGGCAAGTTCGTCATGGGTGGTGGCGGTGGTTTTGTCGGATCGGTAATGAATACATCACTGATGTTTGGATCATT
>DATLWV010000068.1:0-13797 GCA_035576145.1 Terriglobia bacterium | reverse complement strand
GCCGAATTGCTGCGGCGTGAGCCAGCGGTGATAGTCGGGCGATGACTTGTCCTGCTGCCCGATCAACAGATTGGCGAGTGCCGCTTCCTGCTGCGCGCTGCGCTTCAGCACCAGCAGCATCCTGTTCATGGAAAGCGAATCAGGCGCCAGGCCATGGTCGTATTCGGAACGTGCAAGCGGGTGAACATTGCCCTTGAGAATGATGCGCTGGGCGTCGTTTATCGGCTGTGTGACCAACGACGGGCGATTAGCCGCCTGGGACGAAGCCCCCTGAGAAGGACCAGACGCGAGGGAGACGCCTGCACAAAGACATGAGGCCAACCCGAAAGCCGCAATCAGGGTCAGGCGAATCGAAAGATGAAAGAAGAAAGATGGACGCGGAACAAAGGACGATGCATCCCCATACTCGCCCATAATGTAAGGCCCTCCCGTGAAGGCAGTGGCTACCCGTGGCTCATTGCGGTCGAACTGTAGCTTCGCGGGCCTCTATGAGGATGGTTTATGTCATACTGCGGGTCGCAGGTCAAGGGAAAACGTGCCGGAACAGACTCGCCCAGCGTAATCCTGCTATGCCGGCATAAGGCCGGGCGTTTGCGGTGTTGGAACACTCCAAGCGCCTGCCGCCCGTGTTCCGATGTCAGGCAGGCTTGATGGAACGGGTTGCCATCGGGTACTCTGCAACGAAGATCAAAATAGAGGAACTGAGATGAACAAAACATCACCCATTCGTGAATCCTCTTCTGTCAGCCGCCGGAGCTTCCTTCAATCCGCTGCAACCGCCTCTCTGGCCCTGGCTGCGTCGCCGAGCGCCCAGCGGAGAAAAATCCCGGAAGACCGCATCATCCGCGTCGGCCTGATCGGACGAGACGGACATTACGGCATCCTGCTCAACAGCATTCCGCGCCTCACAAACGTGGAGTGGACAGCTTACGCGAAAGGCGAGCCCGGCGAAGACGCGGCGTGGATCCGTAAGCAGCGCGCCTGGACAGAAAAGACGCACGTTTACGGACATTACGACGAAATGCTCCAAAAAGAAGAACTTGACGTGGTGGGGATCTGCCTGCCGTATTACCAGAACGCTGCCGCTGCCGCCGAAGTTTCCCGTCGCGGGATCAACGTGATATCGGAGAAACCCGCGGCCACCGCGCTTGAGGACCTCGCCCGCCTGGAGCAGGCGGTGCGGGCGAGCGGGGTGCTCTACAGCATCATGCTCGACATGCGGGGAATGCCCATCTTCCAGGCGGCCCGCAAAGCCGTCCGCAACGGCGCGATTGGCGAACCCATCCTCGTCTCCGGGCAGAAATCTTACATATGGGGGACGGACCGCCCCTGGTACTACAAAGAGCGAAAAACTTATGGCGGCACCATCGCCTGGGTGGGAATTCATGCGCTGGATTACATGCGCTGGGTTTCCGGGCAGGATTATGCCCGGGTGGTCGCCTGGGAGGGAAACAAGGCCCATCCTGAATATCCTGGCTGTGAGGACCACGCCGGCCTGCTGTTTCAGCTCTCGAATGGCGGCACCGCGGTCTGCAATCTTGATTTTCTTCGGCCGGAAAATGCGCCCACGCACGGAGATTCCCGCCTGCGCATCGCGGGGAGCGAAGGTGTGCTTGAGGCGTTAGAGGTTGGGAACCGGGTGAATCTGATCAGCCCCAAAGGCACGGTGGGAGATCTCCCGTTGCCGCCCGCCGTTGACCTGTTCTCAAGGTATATCGGCGCTCTGAGGGGCGAAGGCGAGCCTCTGGCCTCGGTGGGGGAATCCTTTTCCATCACTCGCGTCTGCCTGACGGCTCGTGAGGCCGCCGACCGCCACGCCTGGGCGCCGCTCTAAATAACTGTCTCCACCAGGGACCTTCGATGGACGCCCGCGGCCTCTGCTGCCGCATGATAGCAAAGAAAAAGCGTCTCTCGCCCACCGGCAAAGCAACAAATCTGTGCGTCGAGGTCAGGTATCTACCCTACGGCGTGTTCGGGCATTTTAGGGCGCCAAATCCTGAAGGTGTCCGATTGAATCCCGTAGGGCACGGCATATAATCGTATCCATAAACGCGAGGACTCTGGTCTGCTGGCGGCTGCGTCAAATGTATTCCGGGACGCAGGCGTTCGCATGGGCTTGGAAAATGGCCAGGACCACTTAACACCAGGGCCTTTGTGATCAGGTCCTCGCGGAATTGTTAAGGTCTGCACATAGCAGCGGGTGGTAAAAGATGGGGGTACAGCTGGGGAAAACGGGCGGTCTGATGGTTAATCGTAGTAGCGGAAACAGAGCCACGAGTGAAAAGTCGAAAAGGAACCAGGAATTTCTTCTGTTTCTAGCCCTGATTGTACTGTTAGCGTGGGCATTTCTTTTCTAGTGTTCACGTGGTTGAATGGGCATTGATTAGCCACGCAATCAAGTCCCTGCTGGCAGCCTTCTGGTAGGCCAGGTCTGGGCCGCCGGCCGCTTCGGACGCTCTTACACCAGCGAGCCCGATTTAGCCGCACAAAGAACGTGTGCGCGCAATGGCAAGCCGGGCGATGGGGAGACTTCAGACCCGGGAAGAAAGGGTCTGCCCCAGGCGACGGACCTTTCCGCCTCGGGAGTGATTCGACCGGCCGGGCCGCAAGAAGACCTCCGAAGCGGGCGAAAGAACCCTCCTTGAAGAAAGGAGTGGAGGTAAGGAGTCAGGGGACAGAAGACTGACAGCTGACGGCTGGATGCTGAAAGTTGGAAGTCTTCCGTACCCTGTCTTCTTCCTTCCGACTCCGGATTCCCGCCTTCTGACGTCGCCGCCTTCCGGCATTTCTGGGTTAAACTGCTTTCCTGATGCCTGCTCGTGAAAAACTTCTTGCTGCCGCCCAACGCCTGCACGCTTATCTGCTCAGCAGCCATTACCATCGCGGGCTTCTGCGCGGGCCTGACCCCGGCGTTCGCTTCAATCTGCGGGCGTGGCGTTTCCTGAAGAGTTCGTTCGATTTTCTTCGCTGGCATGACGATCACGTCTTTATCCATGTGCAGGGTTACTGGATCCTTTCAAACTGGATACTGTTTGAAGCCACCGCCGATGCGCGTTATCTTGAACACGACGGCGGCTTTATCTATTCGAAAGGCGACTACGGCTTTTTGCGCGACAGCCGCTCTTACCCGCGGCCCATGGCAATGACGCTTTTCCATCTGCTCTACGGCGCGGGAGCAGGCGACGGGTTTACGCAGTTGTAGCGCCGGGCTTCAGCCCGGCACATGCCGACTTTTGTTCGAGCCATTGGAGAGGCCGCAGACTTCGGAAGGCACGAAATCTGCGCCACCCCATCTGGCTTTTTGACCTTTATACCCTGAATGTGCGGAATTTGCGGAGTACTGAATTACGGAACGGGTGAGCCGGCAGACCAGGCCCAGCTGAAACGCGCCGCGGACGCCATGGTGCATCGCGGGCCCGACGACGAAGGTTTCCATCTTGACGGCGAGCTCGGCCTTGCCAACCGGCGGCTGAGCATCATCGACCTTCCCGGCGGGCACCAGCCGATCTCGAATGAGGACGGCAGCCTATGGGTCGTCTTCAACGGCGAAATTTACAACTATCGCGAGCTGCGCCGGCAGCTTGAAGGCCGCCACAGGTTTCGCACGGCGTCCGACACCGAAGTCATCCTGCATCTCTACGAAGAGCACGGCACCGGCCTGCTGGAGGATCTGCGCGGGATGTTTGCCTTTGCGCTGTGGGACGGGCGCGCGCGCCGGCTGCTGCTGGTACGCGACCGCATTGGCATCAAGCCGCTTTACTACCTGACGGAGCCCGGCCGGCTGGCCTTCGCCTCGGAATTGCGCGCCTTGCGCGAGCTGGCAACGCGGCCGCTCGAAACGGATCCGCAATCAGTCTATGACTTTTTCGGTTTTCGATACGTGCCTGCGCCCGACACCTTTTATCGCAACGTCAGCAAGCTGCTTCCCGGTCATTTTCTGGTTGCCGATTCCAACGGCATTCGCCAGGAACGCTACTGGGACTTGCCGGGCGAAGACGAAACGCCGCTGGCCGCGGAGGATTATGCGGCGCAGGTGCTGGAAACGCTGCGGGAGTCGGTCCGGTTGCGGCTGATTGCCGACGTTCCGCTGGGAGTTTTCCTCAGCGGCGGCGTCGATTCCACGGCCATCGTAGCCATGATGTCGCACCTGGGCGTGCAGCCGCTGCGGACGTTTTCCGTCGGTTTTGAAGAGAGGGAATTCAGCGAGCTGCCCTACGCGCGGCGGGTGGCGGCGCAATTTTCAACCGAGCACACGGAGGTGGTGCTGCGCCCGCGCGACCTGGTGGACGAGCTTTCGCGGCTGATCGCCTTTCGCGACGAGCCTGTTGCGGAGCCCACCGATGTGGCCCTCTACCGCATGTCGCTGAAGGCTGCGGAAAGCGTGAAGGTGGTGCTGGCGGGCGAGGGCAGCGACGAGCTTTTTGCCGGCTACCCCAAGTACGCCGCCGACCGGCTGGCCGGGCTGGTCTCTGCGTTTCCGCCGGAGGTGACGGCCGCCATCGTCCGGTGGCTGCCCTACCGCCAGCGCAGGGTAAAGCTGGCGCTTGAAGCACTTTCGATTCCGGATGAAGCGGAACGCTCGGCCACCTGGTTCGCGTCATTTTCGCGGCAGGAACGCGAAGCGTTGTTCTCACCGGATTTTCTGCGGCAGGTTGACGTGGCGCATCCGGCGCGCGTTTTTGCGCAACATCTCGAGCAGGTGCGCGAGCGGCCGCCGCTGAAGCGCATGCTCTACGCTGACATCAAAATCTGGCTGCCCGACAATCTGCTGTTGCGCGGCGACCAGATGACCATGGCGGCATCCATTGAAGAGCGTGTGCCCTTTCTCGACCACAAGATGGTGGAGCTTGCCGCGCGCATCCCCGTCCGCCTGCTCACCCAGGGATTCCGAACCAAGGTGCTGCTGCGCCAGGCGCTGCGGCCGTATCTTCCCGAAGAAACGCTACGGCGGCGCAAGGTGGGATTCACCGTGCCCGTCGGCCAATGGTTCAGGAAGACGCTGAATTCGTTTGTGGCCGATCTGTTGCTGGCTCCCGATGCACGCTCGCGCGATTATTTCAATGCGGCCAACATGGAAAACTTTGTGCGCGAGCATTTCGACGGCGTGCGCGACCGCCAGAAGCAGATCTGGGCGCTGGTGAATTTTGAATTGTGGATGAGAGGAGTAGCGAATCGGGGGTAGCGAGTAGCGAATAGGGAGTAGGAAAAATGCAGAACAGCAATCATGCTTCCTCTGCGAGACCGTCCGCGGCAAAGTCGACCATCAAGTCTTACCGGGATTTGGAGGTATGGCAGCAAGCTATGGATTTGGCGGTTGAATGCTACAAGGTGACGCAACGATTTCCCAGGACAGAGATGTTCGGTATTGTTTCCCAAATCCGCCGTTCCGCCTCGTCGGTTCCTGCCAACATTGCCGAGGGCCATGGCCGGGAGGGGCGTGTGCAATTCGTCCAATTTCTCAGAGTGGCTCAAGGCTCGTTGAAGGAGTTGGAAACGCATATCCTCCTGTCGGCCCGGGTGGGGTTCCTCCAGGAAAAGGAAAGTAATCCGATCCTCCAGCGCTGCGCAGATGTGGGAAAAATGCTCCGGGGCTTGATACGTGCACTGGACACCCGCACCGGTCAGCGTTAGGCTGGCCTCGGCGCAACGCGCACCTATTCGCTACTCGCAACTCGCTATTCGCTAACGTATGAACACATCTTCCCCAACCGCCGTTTGCATCCTCATTGAAAACCTGACCGTTCCTGTCGACCGGCGCATGTGGCAGGAAGCGTGCACGCTGGCGGAGGCGGGCTATCGCGTGTCCGTCGTTTGCCCCACGGGCCGCGGCTTTGAGCAAACATATGAGGTGCGCGAAGGCATTGAAATTTACCGGCACAGGTTGTGGGAGGCCTCGGGGCCGCTTGGCTACTTTTTGGAATACGCGCTGGCGCTGGCGTCGGAATTTCGCCTGGCGCTGAAGGCTTACCGCCGGACGCGCTTCCGCATCATCCACGCCGCCAACCCGCCGGACACCATGTTTCTGATCGGGCTCTTCTTCGAACTTTTCGGCGTGCGGTTCATCTTTGACCATCACGACCTGAATCCGGAACTTTACGAAGCCAAGTTCGGCCGGCGCGGATTGTTCTATCGCCTGGTGTGCCTGGCGGAGCGGCTGACCTACCGCACCGCGACGGTTTCCATCGCCACAAATGAATCCTATCGTGAAGTGGCGCTCACCCGCGGCGGGAAGAGCCCGGACCGCGCCTTCACTGTCAGAAGCTGCCCTGACCTCGAAAAGATTCGCGTCGACCCCTCCAGACCTGAGCTGAAAAGCGGCAGGCCGTTGATGGTGGTTTACGTGGGCGTAATGGGGCTGCAGGACGGGCTCGATCTGCTGCTGGAATCCATTCGTTACATTGTGCAGGAGGCCGGGCGCGATGACGTTTCGTTTGTGCTGATCGGCAGTGGCACCGAGACGCCGGCGCTCGAAGCCTGGGTGCGTGAGAAGGGAATCGATTCATGCGTGACGTTCACCGGGCGCATTCCCGACGCTGAAATGTGGGCTTACCTTTCAAGCGCCGACTTCGGAGTCGCCCCCGACCCGAAAAATCCGATGAACGATAAATCCACCATGAATAAGATTCTGGAATACATGGCGTTCGGCCTGCCGGTGGTGCTTTACGATCTGACGGAAGGCCGCCGCTCAGCCGCCGACGCGGCCCTTTACGCCCAGCCCAACGATCCCAAAGATTTTGCGCGCCAGATGTTGAAGCTTCTCGATTCCGAGGAACTGCGGCAAACCCTCGGCACCCGCGCGCGCAAACGAATTGAAGAGAGCCTCAATTGGGAAAACGAAAAGCGCGAGTTGCTCAAGGCATATGAGACGGCGCTGGGTGACGGGCGGTAGCACCCGCTGCCCCGCGATGGGTACGAGGGCCGGGAAGTCACCCCGCCGGCCGGAGTGAGAGCGACGAGCCTTTTTCCCATTCCTGAAGCATCCGTTCCCCTATTTCAGCAAAATCAGGACTCTGGGAGATGTAGGAGCGCACCTCGTTCGCAGTCTGGGAAATGGCATTGTCGATCCGTTCCAGAATCTGCCTTATTCTGGATGGTGTGCCTCCGAGGCGAGTTTCGCCGAGCCTGCGGAGCTCTGTGGCTGTTGGCCAACGGGTAGTTCCATTGAGGGTTAGCGCCATGCTGTCTTTGGGCAGATAGACCGACGTGGTTACAAGATCGTAGACCGGGGCCAGCCTTGCTTCGCCGAGAACATCGTCGTAGACAATCCCAAAATTCTTCAGATGCGCGTCGCCGTTGCGCAGGGCGCAATTGGCGGCAATCAAAGTGAACAGCCTCTCCATATCTTCGTTGACGTGAGTCGAATTGGCGAACTGCTGAAACCGCTTCATAATCGATGTTTCGTAGCTTCCGCGATATTTCTCGTCTGTCCTTCTTGCATTCAAGACACAGAAATCCTCGAAACCCCGGTAAGTACCGTCCGGCCGCAGGTCAAAGCGGTCGATCACCAGTGCCGCACCGTCCTCAGCCAGCCGGTAAGGCGGCACCTCGAGCCCGCACATCTGCACCACCGCAAGGCAGAAACGCTCATTCGTAGCAAGCTGCGGATATTCGTTTGAGTTCCAGAGTTTTACGATGTGTGTAGCGCCCAGATAGCTTTGGGAAAGACGGGGCCTTGCGTTCATTAGCACAGCGGATGCACTTTCATCTCGCACAAGAATTTTAGGCTGTACGCCACTGATGCCGGAAAAGGTGGCAAACTTATCGATGAGGTAGCGAAAAAGGTCCCCATCACGCCGCCGTACCAGGATTTCATCCACTGACTGGAATGGAACTTCCTCTTGCAGATGTTCTTTCTCGCCCGTATACCGAATGCGGCCTACCTGCGAGCGGCCAACGATAGAAAGCAGGTCAAACTCGTCAAACGTGCCCGTGGCCTTGGCAAAGGCCAGGCGTAGCCGCTCGCGCAGTATACCTTCGGGCAAATTCATCTCAAAAATGGGAGGCAGACCGAAAGGGACGTCCCACGAAGGCAACCTGACGGGCATGGTGACGGACACTGCCAACTCGACGGAAGTGTCCGGCAAGTACACAAAGGAGCTGCCGCGATCACCAAGCTTGTCAAGCAGGCCGCCTTCAGAGCCGTCGCTCCACACCTTAATCATTCCGATTCTCGTTCATTCATGAGTTCGTCCAAAGTCGGCCGGCGCATGCCTGACTCTTGGAGATTGAGGCTGAGCCCAAGTGCCGACAAAAGTCTGGTTATCTTCGAAAAGCCCATTTCCCCGCTGCGACCGTTCTCCAGGGCGTCGAGAGTAGCTCTGCTGATGGAGGCTTTTCGGGCCAATTCGAGCTGGCTCATGCCAAGGTTCTTGCGCCTTGCCGATATCTGTTCGCCGAGAGAGTTCAGAGTAATCATGTGCCTAATATACTAGGCATTTATGAGAAATACAAGGCATTTGCCCAATATACTAGGCACTAGTCCGAAAAATGTGCACTGTCCAGGGCGTATGAGACGGCGCTGCGCAACCAACAGTAACCACGGCCAATTCATCCTTTGGTTCGTGAAACACCATATATAATGCTGGTATTAAGTATGGTAAAATGGATGGTATGGAAACCGCTCGTAAAATCACCGTGGAAGTGCCCTTCGAATTGCTGAAGAAGGCGCAGCGGGCCAGCGGCGCGGGAATTACCCAGACCGTCCGCACCGGTCTAGAATTGGTTGCGGCGTCGGAAACCTACGCGCACTTGCGGCGGTTCCGGGGCAAAGTGCGGTTCTCGCGCAAGCTGGCGGACCTGAAGGCCGACCGATGATTGCCGCAGACACGAGCACCTGGGTTGCCTATCTCGAGGGCGACCAGGGCAAAGACGTCCAGTTGCTTGACAAGGCGCTCAGAGACCAGCAGGTGTTGATGGTGCCGGTCGTGCTGACGGAGCTGTTAAGCGATCCCGAGGTTCCCTCAAGCGTGGCGAAGACCCTCTCCGAAGTTCCCTTGATCGAAACCGAACTCGGCTACTGGCAACGGGCAGGGGCAATGCGGGCAAAGGTGCTGGCAAAGCGCCGCAAGGCGCGCCTGGGTGACGCGCTGATTGCCCAGAGCTGTATTGACCGCGGCGTTCCTCTTGTTACACGGGATCGCGACTTCCGGGGGTTTGCCGACGCAGCAGCCCTTGACCTGGTTGTTGGGTAGCCGGCGGCCACGACACCCTGTGAGCGCCCGGGCTTCTTACGATCGCACACATCGCAAACGGCACGATGTAGGCGCCACCCGCAGCGAGCCTCTCATCCTTAGCTTTTTCCAGACTATCAACTTGCTGACGGGTAGCCCGTTGAGGTGCGCCTCGATTATTGGGAGCCCGCGCGCTTGCCGGTAAATTCCAGACTAAAGCGCTCATTGCTGGCTGTGCCCTTCATCGAATCGCCGGTCACCGTGGCTTTATAGTCCATGGTGAAGGTCCCGCGAGGAGTGTCACGGGTCACGCTGAATGTGAGTGCGTCACCCTTCACGGAACCTTTGACGGGACTGTCTCCCCTGCGGCCTGAAATTGTGCCTGTCACCGCGTCACCTTGCTGCTCCAGCTTGAGCGTCTGATCAAAAGTGCCGCGCTGGCCGGTCATCGTGAGGTTCCAGGTGCCAGCGACATTCGCCGCCTCCTGGGCCATAGCCACGCTGCCCGCGAAGAGTCCCAAACCCAGTACCATTGCGAGTGCAAAAAGCCGATTTCCCCTTTTCATGGTTGCCTCCTTAAGACGAATTATCTCTCCTGCAGATCAAATCGAAGTTGGTGATAGAAGAGACGTGACAAAGCGCCGACAGGTTACAGCAAGCGCCTGGTTGGCAACGGGGGACTCGTCGACGACAACGGGAGGCTCGCGAATGCGGGCAAGTCAGTGGCCGCTGCGAGGCAGCATTGCAACGAAATCCTGAGTAATGTAAAGGTCGCCGTTCGGAGCCTGAACAATCCCGATTCCGACGTCGGTGTACTCGGGGTTCAGGATGTTGCCCCGATGGTTCTGCTGAAATCGGGGCTCGTCCATCAGATCATTTTCCGCGTCAGCAACAGTTTGGTTGAGAGCAATGTTCTCCGCCAGAGCGCGCCACCCGATTCCGGCGGCGTTGATCCGATCTTTAGGGGTTCTGCCCTCACGGTCAACATGGGCAAAGTACCGGCGGCGGAGCATGTCGCGGGAATGCGCAAGCGCGACGGCAGCCAGTTTCTCGTTCCATTTTAGGGGCCGAGCCCGGCCATGCGTTTCCGCGGCATTCGCCGGGTCCTGGCGGTCGCGGTTTACGAGCACTAGCATCTGCTTTGACAGATTGGCCACGCGGTCGGCGCCCGCCGCCTGAGATGGATCTGCTCTAGCAGGCACACCTCCCGGGGTTGCGCGGGTTGTACCGAAGTGTTGCCACTCACGCTGGTGATTCGAGCCTGCCTCGGAGGAAAGGGTAACGGCCGTGGTGGGAGTATGCGGCTTTATCAACTTCGCTCCTGGCTGCGCCGGTTTGATCGTAAACCTTGGAGTGACGTTTTTCCACGTCGCGCCGCCGTCTGATGTGTAGAGGAGCCCGCTTTCAGCAAGGGCCAAGCCGTGGGCAGCATCGGCGAATGTCGTTCCCAAAACACCCTCACCGGAAACGACCACGGAAGATGTAAGCTCGCCCGTGAGATGGACCCTCGCGAAGCGAATCACCTTTGGGGTGGCACCCGACGGGACTAGGAGAACAGAATCGGCAAGTGCAATGTGGAGTACGCCACCTTCCCGTGAATCCTCGAGAACCTTGACTGGGTTCCACGACCTCCCGCCGTCAGAGGTTGAAAAGACCACGAGCCTCGATGAGGCGCCCCCCGACCCTGGATACCTTGCCGCCACGTATGCGTGATGAGCATCAACGAACATCGGCGGTCCCTCGTAGACAGCGAGGGATAGGTTGTGGGACTGCGGAGGGGGGCTTAGCTTGATCCTCTCCCAGGTCTTGCAGCCATCGTGCGTCGAGTAGAGGCCCAGGCCACCTGGCCCACCCGCAAGCCATCCATCCTGTGTCGAGGTGAAGAGCAGTTCACCCACTGTGCCCGGGTCGTTGACCCACTTCCAGTTCCTGCCGCCATCGTCGGTAGCCAGCAGCTTGCCAGGGGCGAAATTGCTGCTTCCCGTCATTGCCATGACCAACCAACCGTGAAGGGAGTCAAGGAAAAACATGTTGGCGGGCGGCCCTTGGGCTTCCTGTTCCCAGTGAGGAAGTTGCGGGTAGGTTAAGGGCAATAACGACCATGTTTGCCCGCCATCGACCGTCTGGGCAATGTCATACAGAGTTTTCCGTGTCTGGAGGGCCTTCTCCGTGAGCGGCACGGTCGCGTCCGGGTAGGAAACGACAACCCAGCCTTCCTGTGTATTCAGAAAGAAGACGCTTTCGACACCCCCGGCGTAGCGCACACCGGGAGGAACGGGAGTGATGTTTGTCCAATGGCTGCCGCTGTCGGTGGTCCAGTAAAGGCTGCCAAATCTGGTCACCCAGCCGGTGGTGGGCGTCAGGAGTTTCATCTGCTGCGCCTGGGCCGTAGCAGGACAAAGCGCCGGGAGGACGAGCGCAGCCAGGAGAATTACGACGCAAATCCGGCACCGCGAAGGCGTTCGCGTTTCATGCTGGCCGGAACATTGGCGTGAAGGGTTGTCGTGAGTCATGGTCGTCCTGCGGGGCATGCCGGAGGATTGCCTGGCATGTCCTTGTTACCATCTGGTTAAGGTGACGTCAAGGGGAATTCACGTCGCGGGGGGAGGGATTGCGCATCAGAGTTCGACGGCCCGCTGTGGCACATACACTGCGACTTACGCCCTGTGTGGGGACAATTTAAAAGGCGCCGGTGTTGGGAACACAAGCCCGATTCTGTTGGTTCAGGGACTGCCGAACTGGCGGTGGGAAAGGGCCGGGGTCAGTTTCGGAATGACAAATTCCTGAAAGATGTTGGCGACGGCATCGAACCCGATTCCGATCAGGCCGTTTTCAAGTGCCACGCCCATCCCTGTGCGATTTTGTGGCGGAAGGTAGAGGTTGGCGACTCCGCCCGCGGCGAGGTGTCCGAGGACGGCTGAAAAGTCCGGCTGCCAGTGGCCATTGTCCCCTTTGCAGATCACCGAACGCGTGATGGCGTAGAGGAGGCGCGAC
The DNA here is from genome assembly GCA_035576145.1 of Terriglobia bacterium. Classification (GTDB taxonomy): domain Bacteria; phylum Acidobacteriota; class Terriglobia; order UBA7540; family UBA7540; genus SCRD01. The sequence continues at coordinate 1,633 of DATLWV010000068.1, read as the reverse complement.
CCGACGCTGCCGTCCGCCTTGTAGTAATACCGCGGATCCTGTTTCAGAAGCGAGGGCAGCAGGGCGTCACCCACAAACGCACCCACGCCCAGAGTGGCGTAAGCGGCGCCAAACCGCTTGGTGAAGCTCTTCTCCTCATTGCCGTACCCGCTGTACATGCCGGTGGCCTGCTCGCCTCCTACATACGCTGTGGTCAATCCAAGAGTGAACGGATTGAAAACTGCCTTCCGGGTGAGCTGGAACTTTTGCCTGGCCGTCAGCGGGGCGGTGTGGGGGTAATAGGTAACGAAGTAATTGGGGACGAAGCCGAGCACAAGCTGTTTTTCTTCTTGCTGAAGCTGGTACCGGGCGACTTCGGCCTGGGGGGGCGTTACCTTGATGGAGGTCACAAGCGGAGCCAGCGCCAGCGAAATTTTCGGGGCCGTGTACATCTCACCCGGGTGCACGACGGCGGAAACAGACTGCGAATCAAACCCCGCAGCGGAAATGTTGAGCTGGTAAGCTCCGGAGCCGACTCCGGCAAAGGAGAACTGCCCGTTGTCTGCTGTCTCGACCTGCTGCACGGTCTGGCCATCGCGCTGCAGGGTCACGAGAGCTTCGATGACCGGTCCTCCGTCCGGCCCGACAACTGTGCCGCTGATGCTGCCTGCCGTTTGCTGATCTGATGCCTGGCCCGGGGCCGCCGCTGCTGCTCCCGTTACGGCAGGCGTGGCAGCCTTTGCGCCGCCAGACGGCGTGGGCTGTGTGGATTGCGTTGTTGCACCGAGTCCGCAGGTGGCAAAACCCACGCTCATCAATATAAAAATGCCTGCTCCCGCAATCGCACCGCACACGCGCCGCAAAAGAAAATTGTGCAAGAATCCTGTTCTGCCGGAATTCATTCGAGCCCTCAATTCTGTGTCCAAGTTTCCCCAATTACGGTCTGATGCAGAGTTCCTGCAAAAAGTATGTACGGCCCTTGCGTTTAAATACTATCCACACCTGGTCGGGCACCGATGGGGGGCTCATACCGCCATGAATCTTGTTAAGGACTGCCTGCGCAGGAAATATGCATTAATTGCGTGTTGTGCTTGCAAAGCCTCCACGAGACAGCGAGAATTCTCCTCGTCATCAGGAGGGGGATTCATGAAAATAAGTCAGGCAAAGTGGGTTGTATCCCGCATCTGCGTTCTTGTGCTGTTGGCGGCCTGCGTGACTCCTTTGTTTGCGCAATACTTTCCGCCGCCCGACAGCGCTGGCGGCTGGCGCACTTTGACGAAGGCGGATGAAATCCGGCGAAAGACCGGCCTGGACGTCAAGAAACTTGACGAAGCATTCGAGTACATCCAGGGATCTACCAGGAACGGCGGCCTCCTGGTGGTGCGTCATGGCTGGCTGGTTTACGAGCGATACTTTGGTCGAGGCAGCCGCGAAGCCACCCCAAACACGGGGTCGTGCGGCAAGTCATTCACCAGCATTGCCATGGGCATCCTGATGCACGAAAGGCCCGGCCTCTTTCTGGATGGCCTGGACCAGAAGGTTTACACGCCCCGCTACTTGCCTGCGGAAGCCTTCCCCGTGAACGATCCGCGAAAAAGGGAAATCAAGCTGGGCCAGTTGCTCGCCATGACGGCGGGGCTGGCCGGGAACAGCC
>DATLWV010000067.1:0-10889 GCA_035576145.1 Terriglobia bacterium | reverse complement strand
TGCGCAAGGCGGACCTGGCGGCGCACAAGACGCCCGTTGTGGATCCGCTTGTAACCACTTACCGGGGCTATACCGTTTATAAGCCAGGCCCGTTGACGCAGGGTCCTGTTCTTTTGCAGATGTTACGTTTGCTCGAGGGCTTCGACCTGAAGAAGATGGGCTTTCTTTCGGCGGATTACATTCACACGGTAGTTGAAGCGGAGAAACTGGCGTACGCGGATCGTGATGAATATTATGGCGATCCGAATTTTGTGAAAGTGCCCATGAAGCAACTGCTCTCTGACCAGTACACCACGATGCGCCGGGCGCTGATCGATCCAAAGAAGGCGTCGCTCGAACTGAGGCCGGGCGACCCCTACCATATGAAGCCAACCAAACCGCCGACGATTACCGGCCCGTGGCACGGCGGGACCACGGTGATGTGCGTGGCCGACAAGTGGGGGAACGTAATTGCCGCCACACCCAGCGGCCTGTCGAGCACGGCCGGAGTGGCCGGACATACGGGCATCATCCACGGCGCCCGGCTGACCAGCCTGAACACGTTTCCCGGCACTCCCGACGTGATCCAGCCCGGCAAGCGGCCGAGAATCACGCTGAGCCCCACGCTGCTCTTCCACAACAACCGGCCGGTGATGGCCATCTCCGTGGCGGGCGGGGACCAGCAGGACCAGGCAGCCATCCAGGTTATCCTCGCCTATGTCGATTTCGGCATGACGCCTGAACAGGCGTTCAACGCGCCGCGCTTCTCCACCTCGCACTTCGTCGGCTCGTTTGGCCAGGATGCCCCGCGTCTGGGCAGCCTGACGGTGCCCAACACGGTGGGAGAAGCCGTGGAGGCGAACCTGAGAGCCCGCGGCCATGTCGTGAGACTCGGCAGCGGCCGGGTAGGTGGTGTGGCGCTGATCGGCATCGACCCCAAAACCAGGACGGCTACTGCGGTTGGGCCGGCTGCGGGGAAGATGTAGCAGGGACGCCGGCGCCGAGCCTGGGGATGGTTTCTGTCGGCAGGCCGAACGCTTTTGCTGCAGGATAACAGGCTGCAGAGATTCCCAAAGAAGGAGTGAAACACCCTTGAAAATTGAGCTTCGGCGTGAGCCGCCCGCGGGGCTGAACGTGCCTGCTGTGACTGCCTGGTGTTTTGAAGACGATCCCTTTGCAAGCGGCACGGTGGGCTTGCTTCCTGAGGAGACGCGAAAGCTGCTGGGTGAGTTGAAGGAAAGCGGGGAATTGAAGGGCAAGGCTTACGAGCGGACGCTCATCCATCGCCCTGCCGGGCTGGCGGCGCAAAAGCTGCTGGTGGTGGGGGCGGGGAAGAGAGAGAAGTTCAAGCCCTTTCAACTCGGGCGGATGGCCGGCGCGGCGGTTCGGTATCTGCGCACCCGGGGAGTCCGCCAGATGGCCTGGCTTGCCGGGGAAGATACGGGAGCGGAGCAGGCGCAAAGCGTTGCCGAAGGGGCCGTGGTGGCGGATTTCGACTCCGACGTTTACCGCACCGAACGCAACGGCGACTTCCGCATCGATACATTCCTGCTGGCGGGTGAAAACCTCGCGGCGTCGGATGAACTGAACGCCGCCGTGGAGAGAGGGATGGCCATTGGTGAGGCCGCCAACTTTACCCGCTCGCTGGTGAATGAGCCGGGCAACCGGATGACGCCAACTATTCTGGCCGGGAAAGCGCGCGGCATGGCAGCGCAGATGGGCCTGGAATTCCAGGAGCTGGGCGAAGAAGAAATCCGGACTCTGAAGATGGAAGCTTTTCTGGCGGTGGCTCAGGGCAGCGAGGAGCCGCCTCGGTTGCTGGTGCTCCGATACATGCCTGCGGATGCACCCGAGTCACCTGTGATCGGCCTGGTAGGCAAGGGAATCACTTTTGATTCGGGAGGAATTTCCCTCAAGCCCAGCCAGGACATGCACGAGATGAAGACCGACATGGCGGGCGGAGCCACCATGCTCGGAGTGATGCAGTCGATTGCGCGAATCAAGCCCAAAGTCCGGGTCATCGCCGTGATTCCGGCCACGGAGAACATGCCGGGCGGCAAAGCTTACCGGCCAGGCGACGTGATCACGTCAATGTCAGGCAAGACGATTGAAGTGCTCAATACCGATGCCGAAGGCCGCCTGGCGCTTGCCGACTCTCTCACTTATGCTCGCCAGCTTGGCTGCACCGTGCTGATCGATGCTGCAACGCTCACCGGCGCGGTGACGGTGGCGCTGGGAAAAATCATGACGGGCGTGTTTGGCCGCGACCAAAATTGGGTGGACCGCGTTATCGCGAGCGGCGCGCAAACCGGCGAGAAGATGTGGCAGTTGCCCGTGGACGATGAATACCGCGACCTCTACAAGAGTTCGATTGGTGACATTGCCAACACCGGCGGCCGCCACGGTGGCGCCATCACAGCAGCCATGTTTGTGGGTGAGTTTGCCGGAGACACACCATGGGTCCACCTCGACATTGCCGGCACCGCATGGTCAAATGACGAAAAGCCCTGGCTGGCCAAAGGCCCCACAGGAGTTCCCGTGCGGACGCTGGTGCATCTGCTGTCGCACCTGGGTGGATAGGTCTCCTCAGGGCTGAAGCGCGGCACTGCAAAGCGCGCCCCCCCAGATATGGAATAGACCAGGCTCGCGAGGACCTCTTTCCGGCAGAGCCAAGGAATTGCTTTGATTTATTACAAGTCTGTTATAGAATAGGGTTGTCATGAGACCACAAGACTTGAAGGCTGCACGATTGAGACGCGGATGGGGGCAGGTTGAAGCGGCCCAACGCCTTGGTGTGTCCCAGCCTTATCTGGCCATGCTTGAACAGGGGAAACGCCGTCTTGCGAACCGCCTGGCACGCAAGGCTGCGTCCGTTTACGGTCTCCCGGCAGTGAAACTACCCGTACCGCAGACATTCACACCATTCAAGAAGGCCGATCCCGAGCGCCTTACGGAGTATTTGGCGAAACTCGAATATCCGGGATTCTCTTACCGTCGCTCACATGTAAGAGCAAGGAATCCCGGCGAAGTCCTGCTTACTGCTTTGAGCCAGGAGAGTCTTGAGGCGCGGGTGGCTGAAGCGTTGCCATGGCTTTTGCTGCACTATTGGCAGGCGGATTTTGATTGGCTGGTAGAAAATGCGAAGAGATGTGATCTTCAAAATCGCCTGGGGTTTGTGGTTAACCTTGCCCGCCGCCTATCCGAGAAAACCCACCAGGCTGATCGGACGAAAGCACTGGCGAAACTGGAAACGACTCTCGATCAGAGCAGATTGGTACGGGAAGGATTTTTCCCTCGACCCCCGCGCAGCGAGGCAGAACGGCAATGGCTGATGCAAAACCGGCCGGAAGAAGCAAAGCATTGGAACCTGTTTTCAGACCTTCGGCCTGAGCACCTGCAATATGCGGCGTAAAAATAGTACGGCGTTCCCCTCACCTTGGACAGAATTCCTGCAAGAACTTGACGCCCTTCTTCCCGACAAGGTTGCGCTTCACTGCATTGGCGGATTCGTTGCAAGTCTCTGTTATAGTCTGCCAAGGCCGACAGGTGATATTGATTACTTTTCCATCATGCCAATGCATTGTGCGAACGCCCTTCAAGCATTGGCGGGCGAAGGTTCGGCGCTGGCCAGGAAACATAAAATCCGCCTTCATTACGTTACAGTGAACACCTTGCCGGAAGATTATGCCGAAAGGCTGGTGGAAATGTTTCCCGGCGAATTCAAAAAGCTCCGGCTTTATGCGCCTGATCCCTATGATCTCATTCTTTCAAAGCTGGAAAGAAACAGCCCCAAAGACCGAGACGATGTGGAATACCTGGCGCGAACCTGTGATCTAAGACCCGAAATTCTGCGCGAACGTTATGAGACGGAAATGCGCCCGAATCTCATCGGCAACGAAGCCCGGGCCGATCTCACTTTGAAACTTTGGCTCGAATCCTTTTTTCCCGCGGCACCCGCATCATAATTGCGCCCGCCCGCGTTCACTCGTTGCAGGAAACCGTCATCCAAACCACGAGACCATCACGCACCCCGAAGAATGCATGGCTCGTATCTGGCGCTCCCTCCTTCGGAAGGTAAACGAGAATGCGGCCATCCCTTGGAAAGCCGGCGGGATTGGATTTAGAGGGTAGGGCAAAAAGTAAAATGCTGGATCGGTGCGCAATTCGTCGATTCGGCTTGGCTTACCATACCGTGAAACCACGTCCGTCGCCGAACTGCCCAGCCGAATTCTTTTTTCTGTGGTCCACGTCGAGAACCCGCTGGCGCGATAAACCTTCTGCTGCGGATTCTTTCCAGGCCACAACCAGCGAACCGACGGCATTCAAGGCAATGCATTGACAACCCGCTCGGATTGGCTCACCACAGCCTCAAATATCAACATCTCCGCCACGCGCGATTTCCGCAAGAGGGGCGATCCAACAACGGGAGCGATGGCACTGCGGGATAGGGCTACCGATCCCACCCACCATCTCAACTCTTCTTCGGTGGCTGCGATTCGTTAATCCAGCTCTTTGAGAGCATCGAAATAGTGGTTTTGCCCTTCGTCCTCGTACTCGCTCGTCACAGAGAGGCCAGCTTCCGAAAGCAGTCGGCGATACTCCCCGGCTCCCAGTGAGCGTGATTCCAATCCCGTCATGGCATCGTTCCAGACCAACGGTTCCACGCCTGCACACGAAGTAAATAACAGCCGGCCACCCGGCACCAGTACGGTGGCGATTCTTTGAATCACGCGCCGCTGCTCTTCGGCAGGAAGCAGGAATATTAGCCCCCAGGCGAGGACAGCATCGAAAGTCCGATTGAAGAACGTCGAGTCTTCCACGGGTTCGCAGACGACGGGTGTTCCCGGCAGGTTGCGGCGGAATGCCTGGACGAAAGATGGGGCCGCATCAACGCCGTAGACACTCAGGCCTTCGTTGACCAGAACTTCAGTGATGGGATAACCAGGCCCGCAACCTAGATCGATGACAGCGGCCCCGCGTGGCAGCGTTCGGGCCCAGTTGCGAACGTCCTTCACCCCGACGCCGGCCGAGCGCCCGCTACCCCGCCGTGCCAGAAACTCCGCGGCAACGCCTTCGTATCCATTCGATCGATCTATCATGGCATCACAGCCCGCCAGCAGAATGCGTGCTTGGCCTGCCCGAACAATCACATGCCCTGGAAGGGCGAGTAGAGCTTGAGGCTCAGGCCGGTGGTAGCTTTGACCAGTTCGGGAGACGGAGACCCGAGTACCTCAAAGGTCCAATCGCAGACCGAAAGAATTGCTCCCAGGGTGGCGCCGAGATTGGCAATATGCTCCAGGACGGCTTCCGAGTCCCGGTAAGTCTCCCGAACCACGCATTCCGTCTGGGCTTGGTTGAGAAACCAATCGTACTGCAGCGTGCCGGAGTCCTTTTCACGGACCGTCCGCATGCATCCGGCAGCGAGCGTCTTGAATTCTTCAAGCTTGCCTTTGTGGATCGCCCCACGGGCGGTCACGTGAATCCCTTTCATTGCCTTCTCCTCGGCTGATAAAGTTGATTGGAATCTTGTTCATGTACTTCGGGACTGCCCGCCATCATCCGCCCGTTCGCAGTTTAAGGGAATGAGCGTCAGCGGGTAGCGCCGACGCTTGTCGTGCAGTGTCTGCGACGGTTCAAATGCCTTTCCCGTTCTGCAATCTTGAATCTTAAATTCATAGGTGAGTGTCCGCTTACTTAACTTCATCGAGAAGCAAAATAGTATCTATTGCGTCGCGCAAACGCATCAGCTGTTTCGGCGAGGCATTTTGATACCAGCTCAGCGGCAGCTCAAAGATCCCGCGATAGCTTGACGATAGAAAATTCTTCGACACTCTCGGAAACGGCGGATCGTTAACTTTCCATGCGTCCCCGTAGAGCCTGAGCTGCAACTGGATGGTAGTAACCTTCTTAGGCACGCGCTTGATGCGCCCTCCCCAAGACGTTCGTTGGGCAACGACCTCATAGGTTATAGTGGCGGTTGCCGCGTCACCTGCCACCGTGACCCGATCCACCTTGAACGAGTCCACCACCTCTAAGGGGGCCGCCTCCCATTCGAATAAGTAGGGACTCAAGCCGCCCATGATCTTTCCGAGCTGGCGGGCCCGCGCGTCGGAGAAATGGATCAGTTCTTGCCGCTGTTCGACATTCTGAGCTCCCCTGAATTCTGATGCACAGAATTCCTCGACTGAGTCCCGCGCCGAGCCATGCATCGCCGTTGCTTTCCCTACACGTGGCGTCACCGGAAACACGATGCTGATCGCGCCTAGGAGAAAGCCTCCCAGCCACAGATGCACGCTCCGGGGCGGCCTAAAAGTGAACACTGAATAATTCCTCCGTGTCATTTTGGCTGGCTGGCACAGACGCTTACGTTGTAGTGTCTGCGCCGCCATCCTATTGGGTCTGAATTGTTCCGGTCGTAACCACTTCAAAGGCGCTGCCGGGAACATTCTTGAGCTGGTCAAGGTCTGTGTCGTTCCATCCCGGGTCGGGAGCGCCGGTAATGAACCAACTGCTGCCGTTGTCCGCCACAATCATGCCGTACTTCTTGAGTGTTGTCAGGATCACGAGGGCCTGGCCGGTGTAAGAGGCCAGGTTGTAGCTGGCCTTCAGGCGCAAGCGGAGACCCATGGGCGGCAGGGCGGGATTCGAGGAGCTGCTGGCGTAGTGGGTGGCGGGATGAATATAGCCTCGCTGAGTTTGAGCGACGGTGAAGCGCAGCGCGTGCCTGATTTCACCCGCTGCAACCTCGTCATAACGCACCAGGCCGGGCAGAATGGGCAGTCCGGCAGCGTCGGCGGAGGTCCAGCCGTCGGGCCGCAGCGCGTCGGAATAGAGGTTGAAGACAGCGCCATTGGCTGCGGTCCAGTTGTTGTCATTGGCGTCCTTAAAGGCTTCCCACACTTCGTAGAGCGTGCAGTTGTTTTGGGCGGGATCGGCCAGCAGCGCCAGGACGTGGCGGTCGCCGGTGGAGGTGCTTCCACCCTCCACGGGAGCGTCCGGTGGGAACGGATAGCAGCCCGCGCCAATCAGCAGGCAGCCGGGGCCGGGATCGCTCTCAGCAGGGTACTGATTGAAGGTGACGGTCACCAGCGGCTGTGAGCCCGGCACCACCACGTAAGGAATTCCATAGGTGGGGTTAGTACCAAAGTCGGGATGGAGATACTGCTTGTCCTGGTTGATGCTCGAAATGTACTGCGCGGAGAGCGGGTCCACGCAGTAATTGGAGACGTCGGCGTTCCAGGGATTATCCGTGGGAAACACCGGGCAGCCGGAAATCATGGGGCTGGTGCTGTAGTCGGTTGGGCTGCCGGTTGCGGCATTGCTGCAATTCGTCTGGGGCGGAGTGATGGGCGTGGTTGAGATCGAAGTGGAGCCGCCACAGGAGAGCAGCAAAATCGAGCTCAGCATGACGACGGCGCAGCAGAAACGAGTACGACAAGTGGAACTCCCTGCCATGTTGCCTCCGCGCAAAGTGGGATCGGCCTGGAACGAATCCAGGATTCCCTGTCCGGCTTCCCTGGCACGGTCGATTATACGCGGATTTAAGGCGGCGGGCGCATGCGGCGGGAGCCCTCATAGGAGTGAGCCTCAGTCGCCGAAAGCCTTCTGTGACGCTATCCTGAACACCTCAGCGTCATTCCGATTACGCGAAGCGGGAGAGGAATCTGCTTTTCACTCCGGCATCGGGTGCGAAGACACTGGCCTCGCACTATTGAAGTTCCTTGACACGAATGTTCCGAAACTCCACGAGGGTGCCGTGTCCGAGAAAACCGATGTGGCCGGTTGTGCGGGCCAGGCCGGGGTGCTTTTCCAGGACCGCGGGGTCTTTGACGTCGTCAAGGTTTGCGTCCACAATCGGCGTGCCATTCAGCGTGACGCGAATGTGTCGGCCTTCGGCCAGAATTTCCTCGCGATTCCACTGGCCCACAGGCTTCAGGAATCCGCGCTTGGCCGGAACCACCAGATAGATTGATCCGTGGTATTGCCCGGGCTTCAGGTGGGCATACTTATCCGATGTGTTGTCGAGAATCTGGATTTCCATTCCTTTATAAGCGGCGTCGCCTTCCAGCGGCGCGCGGATTCCCACACCGTTGTTGGCGCCGGGGGTCAGGCGAAATTCAAAGCGGAAGATAAAGTTGGAATATTCTTTTTCCGTAAAGAGATTTCCGCCGCCGTCGGCCGGGCAGACGAGGATGCCGTTCTTCACCACGTAGCCCGGCCCCTTGCCGCGCACCAGCGTCCAGCCATTCAGTGTTTTGCCATCGAAGAGTTTGTGGAAACCCTGCTGGGCGGCGAGAGATCCGGTTACGCAAAGAAAAAGCGATGCTGCAAGCATACCATTCAACGCTCGTTGTTTTTTCATGCCTGAGTCTATAGCACAGGTCGTCGAGAGAGTACAACCACGAAGCCAGCGTTCCGGATTTACCACTTTCGGCGTGAAGCATACCACAAGACGGACGCAGCAACGAGGGTGGATGGGTGCTCGTCATTCTGAGGCCGTCTTTTGGCCGAAGAATCTGCTTTGTTCTTCTTGCGGGAACTGCAGATTCCTCGTCGTCCCGGGCAAGCGGGGCTCCTCGGAATGACGTGCGCGAGGGCCGGACTGACCTCGCTGCGCCGGCCGTAGATGCTTCTCCAAAGTGCAATACAAGACCGCGTCAACTACAATATTGGGCAACGGCATGGATGCACTGCGCCATCTCGCGTGCGGCGTGAGAATCAACAACGGCGGCTGACATGAAGTTTGACCTGGAACGTTTCGTTGAGGCTCAGGACCCCGTCTATGGACAGGTGTGCCGTGAATTGCGCCAAGGCCGCAAGCAGGGACATTGGATATGGTTCATCTTCCCCCAGCTTAAAGGTCTGGGGCAGAGTTACATGGCAAACCACTACGGAATTTCTTCGGCCGATGAAGCCAGGGCATACCTGGCGCATCCGATTCTCGGACCCAGGCTGGCAGAGTGTACGTCACTGGTGAACAGCGTGGAGGGAGTTTCCATTGACGAAATTTTCGGTTACCCCGACAACCTGAAATTCCGCTCCTCGATGACCCTGTTCGCCCATGTTTCATCCGGCAGCAACGTCTTTGCCGATGCCCTGGAAAAATATTATGGCGGCCGGCCCGACCCCTTGACCGTCGAAATGCTAGGCGGGTAGCGAGAATTTGCGTTAGCCGCGAGAGGCTGCGCTGGGAAGCCGGACGGTTGAATATCTGAGATTTGCCTACTTGGGGCGCCTCTGGAAGAGACTGGCGGCATGCGCCCCAGCAATTGATAATGTTCCCGTAATCATGCCGCGGATGCTGCTCGGCTTGCCTTCTTGACTCTTTCTGCTTTCTTTGGCAGAAAGCGAATTTCAACTTGCCTGTCGAGTGCATGAGCGATACGAATGAGGGTCCCAATCTTAACATCCTTGGGCTTATTTTCAATTACCGAAATTTTGGGGGCGCTCATTTCCGCCCGCGCGGCCAACTGCGTCTGCGAGAGCTTTTCCGCTTCACGGAGCTTGGCAATCTGAAGTCCAAGGTCGAGACCTTCAAGCTCTTGCTCGACCAGCTCCCGCATGCGTGGATTGGTCATTTGCTTTTTATAGTATCGGGTCCACCGGGTTTTCATTTGTTCTCCCTTTTGAGCCGGTCCAGATGCGAATTCATCCTTAAATCCGCCGTCCTTTTATCCGAGTCACTAAGTTTCTCAGTTCTCTTTATGATGCCATGCAGCAAAACAAATACCCGCCTGGAATCACCAAAATACAGGATGCGGATTTTCTCCTTTGCATACTGGGTGCGTAACTCGCGAATCTGGCCCTCGACCTGGGATGAGTACGGGAAGGGCAAACGCGGCCCCTCCTTCTCCAGCAGCTTTATGACCGCTAAGGCCTTCGCCCTGACACGTTCGGGCAGGCTGTCCAGGAATTCCTCCACCGGAGCGCTGTCGTCATCCTCAACGTAGAAGTCAACCTGCCAGGCCATTCACCTATACGATATACCCTAAAGGGTATGATGTCAAGGCACCTCGCGCCGCCCCGGACGTCGCACACCTGCCGCAGTTTGGTATGTCTGCGATCATCGTCACTCATAGCTCGTCACTGCCCTCTTTATCCTTCATAATTCAGAATTCATAATTTGTTTTGCCTCGCCATCCTGACCCCACTCGGCTTCGCTGGCGCAGGCATTAATACCCAATGTCTGTACCAGCCGCGGCACACACCCGGCCACGTGGCTACCAGCCCAAGCTTCAAACCACCGGAACAGGCGTCGTCAGCGCAGCCATGATCTCTTTAAACTCGTACTTGCATCCCTCGACCTGGTCCCAAGGCCCGGTCTCGTACTCGAGCGCAAATGTTCCTTTGAATCCGTTCGCCAGCATAATCCTCACGGAACGCTGCAGGTCATTCTTGTCGCCCCAGCGGTCCCAATATTTCGCGTGCACGTTTGTATGAGAATAGGGCGCCAGTGCCTTCAGCCCGTTGAACATCATATAATGCTGTTCCCAGTTGGCAAAATCAGGCGAAGCTTCGCAATACGGATGGTTCACTTCGTCGACGATGGTCCGGATATTGATCGGGTCCGCCGCCAGCCCCCAATGGTTCTCCAGCGTGACGCGTATTCCGTAGTTGCCGCCGTAATCCGCCATCTCCTTGTAGGACTCAATCGCCGCCGCAAGCATCGGCACGATGTCAATGTTGCGCGGATATCCATCGCCGGGCCCGCGCTCCACAGCATTCGGACGAATGGCGGGCCCGAGCGCCCGCGGCGAGTTCATCCGCATTGACTTCACTCCCAGCACGGCGAGCCCCTCGATCCATCGCTTGCCCATCGCCACGCCCGCCTTGCGAAGCGCGTCTTTTTCGGGCGAACCGTACTCCGCCAGATTCGTTGGGGCGTTATTGGAGATGTGTTGCACCTTCAT
>DATLWV010000066.1:0-11062 GCA_035576145.1 Terriglobia bacterium | reverse complement strand
CGACAGTGTCACCGTCGAACTCACCCCCGTCCCCGTCAACCCCACCGTCTGCGGGCTGCCCGTGGCGTTGTCGGCGACCGTAAGCGTTCCAGTGCGCGTGCCACCAGCCGTGGGTGTGAAGGTTACATTGATGGAGCAGGTCGATCCGGCGGCGAGCGCATTGCCGCAATTGTTGGTCTGCGCAAAGTCGCCGCTGGTGGTGATACTTGAAATCAGCAGCGGGGCCGTCCCTGAATTGCTCAGGGAAACCGTCTGGGGACTGCTCGTGATGTTGACCGTCTGCGAACCGAAGGTAAGGCTGGTCGTCGAAAGCGATGCGGCAGGAGCCAGCGTTATTTTGGCGGCCCAGGCGTCCCCCCTCCCTCCCCCGAATGACGACTGTGCCGATTTGGAGGAAGTGGGCAGATTCGTGGAGGTTGTGTCGCCAGTGATGTAAGCATTGCCAACAGAGTCCACTCCAACGCCATATCCCTGGTCGGTGCCGCTCCCGCCTAGGTACGTAGAGAAGACAGGGGCGCTGCCGTCGGCTTTCAGCTCGGCGATGAAGGCGGTGCCGTTATTGCAGCCGGAGCTGCCGCAGGTTGACTGGACGGAGTTCGCGAGGGGGAGGTCCGTGGAATAAGTCTGGCCGGTGATATAAGCGTTTCCGGCCATCTGCGCAATGCCCTGGCCAAAGTCAAGAGCTCCGCCTCCGAAATATGTCGAATACGCCAGCCCCGATCCGGCCAGCCTCAGCTTGGTGACAACAGCGTCACAGAAACCATGGACTGCCGTCTGATAGGCCCCGGCCGTTACAGGGTAATTCGTGGAGCAGGAGAATCCGGCCAGGTAGGCCGATCCCAGGGAGTCAACGGTTACGGCCAACCCTTCGTCCTCCTGGTTTCCGCCAAGATATGTGGAGTAACCCAGGCCCACGCCGCCGGACTGGATTTCAGTTAGGAAGGCGTCGCCAAATGTGGGACAACTCGCGCAAGTTGATTGGACAGGGTTACTCATGGGAAAATTTGCCGATCGCGTAATCCCCGTCACGTAGGCATTATTCTGGGCATCAACGGCAATGCCATTGGCGCGATCGTACCCGTTTCCGCCCAGGTAGGTGCTATAGACCAGGGCCGAGCCGGCAGCGTTAATTTCCGTCACGAAGGCATCGGCATCCTGATTGCCGCCGTTGGCCGCCTGGAGAGGACTGCTGGTCGGAAAATCCGTGGAGTAGGTCAGGCCGGTGACATAGATATTTCCCAGGCCGTCGCGCGCTATCGCAGTAGGTTCATCAATGCCGCTGCCGCCCAGGTAAGTGGAGAATCCCAACGCCGTCCCGTTGGCGTTCAGTTCCGTGACCACTGCGTCCATCTTCCCGCCAAACGTCCGCTGGATGGTCCCTGATGTGGTGGGGTAATCGGTCGAGGTCGTAAGTCCAACTACGTAGACGTTACCCAGGCCATCGACAGCAATACCCTTTGCGACGTCCACGCTGCCTCCCCCGATAAAGGTGGAGTAAACCACAGTTGAACCATCAGGGCTCAGTTTGGTGACAAAGATATCGGAATTGGCGGAACCGCAGCTTGAGCTTCCGCCGCAGCTTGTTTGGAAGACGCCTGTCGTTACCGGGAAATTCGTCGAGTTCGTCCACCCGGTGATGTAGGAGTTTCCGGAAGCATCTACGGCGATGGCAGTGCTGGAGTCGTAGGCGCTGCCGCCCAGGTAGGTGGCATAGCTCAGCACCGGATCGATATACAGGGGGCGGCTTCGATCGAACCGCCCAACCTCGAAACCCACTTCGTATCGGCCTCGAATCGTGTATCGGCCCTGGACAACCTGCTGCCCCTCGGAGTTCTGCTGAAACAGAAACGGCCGGCGCTGGACGATCTGATCGGGGCCCAGCCGCAGCACAAGGTTCCCACGAGAGTCCAGGCGGACGCTGTCAAAGCCCTGGAATACCAGACGGATGGCCTCCGGGGTGGCGCCCGGGGCCACGGTGAAGTCGTATTCCAAGTTGCCATGCGCGCTGCCAAAAACCACGTCTACGCCTGGAAACACGCCTCGGTAACGCACTCGCGCGTAGTTGGGGATACGCTTGCGCCATTGGGAGGCATCATTGCCGATGAAGTAGTTGCTGATCGTAGGGAGTTTTCCTTCGCCGGAAATTTCCGGCTTGAGGTTCGACCCCAACAGCCCTATCCCCACTGTCACGGAGTAGGTTTCTTCTGGAAATTCCAGAGTGGGTTGTGCGCTCGGGGTGATCCCTGTGCCGGGTCCAGTGTCTTTCCCCCCCCTCTTCTGGAAAGACAACACAGCCCCCGACGAAGTGAGTAAAAGGTTGTACGAGGGGTTGCGCGAGATGAATTTCGCCCGGGAATCAGCCTGGCCAACATTGGCCTCAAAGGCGATGCGATGTCGGGTCAGAGACCGGTAAGCTGACGGCTTTTTGGTAACGGCCTTCGGCCGTGAGTGGTCCATTGCTGCGGGAAGCGGAGATGTCCACGCAGCCCGGTGGGGGCCGATGCTCGCAATACCCAGCGAGAGAATGACCGGCGCACTGGCGGCAACAATGCAACAGCGAAAGCCCATCTAGTAGCTCCTATCGCGTTCAACGTTTCTCTTTACATTTGTATTAGCTAATCTCTCTGCCCGCGTTCTAGAGCGGAGCAAGACAATTTCCAAACAGTCAGCGAATACACCTCCCGTCCCTTTGGGGTAACAGAGATCAATGACTCGGCCAAGGGTTAGCTAACTCTAACTAGATGTGAGGCTGATTTGCGTTGGGGTGGCCTGTAACATACTGATACTCAGCGTCCACAGAGGCGAAAATGTTTTCGCGGGCGCAAAAAATTGCGCGTCCTTCTGCACTCGCGTGCCTCCCAGCTGCCCTCCGCAGACCCGGGCCCTGTTGTATAGGCGGTTACTATGAAAAGTTTCTAGCCGCTGCTGAAGATTGATGACTTAGCGTGACTGTCGGCAGTTTTCGTCCCTGGAGGCGCTCCATATAGGGCGCATGAGTTCTTATTGGGAAAGTTCGTAGCGGAATCCGAACAGGACGGCGTTGAGTAGTACTAATCCAACAATCCGAGGACACGGCATACTCTCCAAGAGTCAACTGACTGTCGTGAGAGCACCACAACTGCCATTGAGTTCGCGAGATCGTGCTGTCCACCCTGAATTGGCGTAAGTTCACTCTCGACTTCGCTTATCTCAAATGCCCATTTCTCACGAACGATTATTTCGGTCGGTGAGACTCTCTGGTTGATTGCAAATCGTCTAAATCCCTCTAAGAAGTCCGCACTGACGGCCTCTCTACCACACACGCGACGCCCGTTCCCGTGGGCTACTACGACTGTCCGGCTTCAGCGGAAGTGAGACCGTTGATTGAGGCTGGACATAAGGGTTCCCCCACCCGTCGCGTCATCATCTAAGGGGGCTGGGACTATGAAGTCAATGCTGGAAAGAGTTTTGCTGCCTCGCCTGACAGGTGATTTTCCTGACGGATGTTGGGCAACTCAGAAGTTGGACGGTCGGCGGGACTTTGACGTATAACGGGCTTATCGGAAAAGTGCGCTCCTCGTGGCGGTATTACCGCAGGAAGTGTGCCCAAATCACTTGCAGGGGGAAATGAGAGCCGCTTGTTATTTTCAACTGGGAGGGGTACCTTACAAAGAATTTGCGAACTCCAAAGAAAATTGAGAGTTATACTTTCCACAGCCCCACTAAGTAACTCTTTCACTAGTTAACGCAGAGCAACGACAATCCCTTTTTGTGGTGCCCAAATTACGTTTGTTCCCGCCGACCCACACATTCGGTTGGGATGTTAGGCACAGCGGGGGTTGGAAGTTCAACAACATGCCCACTCTTCCTGCCCCCGCTTGTACTTTCGTTCTAATCGCCCTTAGTTCCTTGACTCGTGTGAGGGCATGAATAGAGAAGGTTCCCAACTGGCATCTGCGCATGTCGGGGTTCTCATTTGGGTCCCGGAAGCCAATATTTCCGTAAGATTCACCCACGAGAAAATTTTGCGTCGGGTCGTGCACGAGTGCAGAAAGTCTGCCAACCCCCAGACAATTCCCCGGCTCGGGCTGCCTGGAGTCGCCACGCCATCTGCGGGTAGGGCCGTGCCGTGGGCCTTCTACCATGCTATTTGGGGCCGTCTGCCTTCCCATTGCACAAATGGACGTGAATGCCCGACTATTCCAGACAACCCTCACGCAGGATGGCCCGCCTTCGCATTTGCTGGCCCGCTATCGCACGTTCTCAGGGCAAGAGGCAGTCTGACCCGCCAAATTGTGACGTGTTTTGTGACGTAAGACGTTCGCCTACGCGGGGAAACGCACCAGAATGCAGCAGGCGAGGAAACCCAGTGAAAATGGGCCTAACCTGATGGTGCTGTTATCCTTTTGCATACTACTGCTTATCCTCGCTATTTTCACTTTCAGAATTGACACGGTAGAGGTCAGCGGTTCGAGCCCGCTCGGGCCTACCATCCCCACAGATTACGAATAGCAGGTTTCATCCGGCGCCGGATCTTCTGTCCTGCGTTCAAAGTTGTCCTGCGCACTGCTGCGCGTGGAGTTCCTCAAAAGTGAAGATCCAGCGCTGGTCTGAAGGGAGTTGTGCTTAACGGGATCGAGCTATAGCGCCATGGCCAGATCCCGGTGAGGCCATCCAAGTTCAGAAGGTGGTGAAGATTGAAAGCCAGATTTCTTGAGCCGAGGTGGTGACGAGTCCCCTGTTTCCCATCATTCCACTTCTTGTGGTGGCCAGCCAATAGTCTTGCTGCTGTTTGAAAGTTGGGATAGTCTTTCAGCGCGTAGGTCGTGCGCTGCAGACGATTGCTATCGGTTATTGGGTACAGTCAACTGCGTCACGCTGCTGAGGTAGTCACAGGGAGAAACAGGATACAGCATTGTCTTGAAAGGCGGCGGCGGTCTGTCTGTGAAGGCCTGCCTCGCTCATCAAGACTTCTTAACGACAGGATTCTTGAGCCGGTGCTCAGGATCAGAGTCGCAGTGAAAATGCGGCTCTCCCCAGGCCGGATCCCTACTCCGATTTATCGGCTCAAGAAAATCATCCATGCGCGGAGTCCTTTTGTGGATGGTTTGCCGCCCCGGGGCTGAGGATCCGAAACCAGGACTCCCATGAAACCTTCTGTGATCCAGCGCATTGAAGCAAGGGATGTTCGGTTTCCGCTCCCTTCTGCTGCCGGGACCGACGCCGTCCATTCCGGCTCCGAATATGCCTACGCGGTGACGCTTCTGCGCGACGCCGGCGGGCGGCAAGGCTGCGGGCTGGCGCTTACCCTGGGCACGGGGAACAAACTGGTCTGCGACGCCATTCAACTTTTGGCGGAAGAATTAAAGGGATTGGAAATCGAAGAATTGATGTCCGAATTTGGGGTAACGTTCCACAAGCTCGCCGAGCACCCTCAACTGCGATGGCTCGGGCCCCATAAAGGAGTCGTCCACCTGGCGCTGGCTTCCATTACAAATGCCTGCTTTGACCTTTGGGCGAAGGCGCGCGGCGTCCCCTTGTGGCGACTCCTTCTTAATCTCAGTCCCGAGCAGATTGTTGCTCTCGCGGATTTCAGCTATCTCGAAGAAGTGCTCACTCCCGCTGAGGCTCTTTCCTTCATTAAAGGAGAGCTCCCCAACAGGCCAAAGCGCGAAGCCGTCCTCCACGAAGGCTACCCGGGCTATGACACCTCGGTGGGCTGGTTTCAATACGAAGACGCAAAGATACGGGACGGTGCTCTGCGGGCGCTTGAGCAGGGGTTCCGTGCCTTCAAGCTCAAGGTGGGCTCAACTGATGGAGAGCGCGATGTGCGCCGCGCTTTCCTGCTAAGAGACGCTTTGGGCCCGGACGTTCGCATCATGCTGGACGTCAACCAGCAGTGGACGCTTCCCCGCGCTCTTGAGATGTGTAAGGCCCTGCTTCCGATGTCTCCGTATTGGATCGAGGAGCCCACCCACCCCGACGACGTCTCTGCTCACAAGACGATCGCTGACGCCATTTCTCCAGTTCCTGTGGCACTGGGAGAGCATGTTCCGAACCGTGTTGTTTTCAAGAATTTTATGCAGGCCGGAGCGGTGCAACTGGTGCAGGTGGATTGCACTCGCGTCGGCGGCGTGAGCGAGTTCATCGCGGTCAGCCTGTTGGCCCGAAAGTTCGGCCTGCCAGTGGTTCCCCACGTGGGTGACATGGGGCAGGTCCACCAGCATCTGGTGATGTTTAATCACATCGCGCTGGGGCACGAAAAGTTGTTCCTGGAATATATTCCTCACCTTAAGGAGCATTTTGCGCATCCCGCGGTAGTGAGCGATGGGGTCTATCACTGCCCGCAGGATGTGGGAAGCAGTTCCGACCTGAAGGACCTTGCAGCGAACTGATTGCCTGCCCGGCTTACTCCCTGTGTGGTACCTTTCATCAGTGATTAGAATTTAGGGCGAGAGGTTTGAGTCCGTCCAGAGGAGGGGATTTGTCCATCCAGCAAATATTGAAGCAGGTTTGCCTTGTCATACTCTGCTTGGTGTTTCTGGGCGGGAGCGTCCTCTTGGGCGCGGACCCTGTTCCGGGAAACCGGAAAGAAGAGATTGAGCATTTCCGCGATCTGGGCTTTGGACTATTCATCCACTGGAGTGTTGACAGCCAACTGGGTTCGGTGATCAGCCATTCACTGGTGGGAGCTTCTGACGATTACGTGAAAAGGTTTTACGACGAGCTTCCCAGGACGTTTGATCCGGAAAAGTTCAATCCTCACGACTGGGCGGTCCTGGCAAAGCTGGCAGGCTTCAGGTACGTTGTCTTCACTACCAAGCACCATTCCGGGTTCTGCATGTTCAATACTGCGACGACACAACTGAACATCATGAACACTCCGTTCCATAGAGACGTCACGGCGGAAGTGTTCCGCGCCTTCCGGGCGCAGGGCCTGGAAGTTGGCGTCTACTTTTCGCCGGATGATTTCCACTTCCTCTACACGCACGGAAAGGTGATCAGCAGGCGACGTCCCGGGGTGACTCCTCCCGAATTCCCGGCGCTGATGCAGTATGACCAGGCGCAGCTTCGGGAGCTGCTCACCAATTATGGGAAGATCGATTTCGTGTTTCTGGACGGGGCCGCAGAGGGGCTGCGTGAATTGTGCTGGAAGCTCCAACCCAATGTCATCGTAACGCGGGGCGCTCTGCAAACTCCCGAACAATACATACCCGGCGTTCCATTGGAAGGTGCATGGGAATCCAATCTGACCATAGGCACGCAGTGGCAATATAAGCCCACAAACGAGACCTACAAATCCGGTACGGAAATCATCGATGACCTGATTCAGACGCGCGCCGAAGGTGGAAATCTCCTTTTAAATATCGGCCCCAAGCCGGACGGGGAAATCCCCATTGAACAAGAGGCCCGGCTTCGCGAACTGGCACTGTGGAATTTTGTGAATGGCGAGGCCATCTATGCCGTGCGGCCCTGGGTGATCACCAACGAAGGGAACATCTGGTTTACAAAGCGCAAGAACGAAAATACCGTCTACGCGTTTGTTACCAGAACTCCATGGAAGCTGGGCGAGTCCAAGACTTTTGTGCTGAGATCCATCAGGGCTGGCAAGGACACCCAGGTTAGCGTGCTGGGCCAGTCCGGCGAAGTTCTGGAATACCGTCCGGACGTTGTTCCCCGCACAACGTGGAGCCAGGAAGAAAACGGCCTGCACATTACTGCAACCCGTGCCCAAAGGCTCTACAACAACCGCGAGTGGCCCAATCCAGTCGTCCTCAAGATCACCCATGCTGAAGTCGGCATGGCGCCGCCAAAGGTGGAAGTGAGGAACGCAGAATGGGACCCAACAACTGGGACAGCCGTCCTGCACGCCACACTTACGGATTTAGGCGGAGCAAAGAGCGTCCAAGTTGGGTTCGAGTACCGGCGCCGTAAGGAGGAATGGGAAATGTACGGGCCCGATATTCCCTGGACAGAAACCCCTTACCAGACACTGGCGAAGCCGGCTTCGTTTTCGGCCAGGATTTCTGACCTCAAAAAAGACGGCTCCTACGAGTTCCGCGCC
Source organism: Terriglobia bacterium (assembly GCA_035576145.1). GTDB lineage: Bacteria > Acidobacteriota > Terriglobia > UBA7540 > UBA7540 > SCRD01. Next base: position 3,018 of record DATLWV010000066.1, on the reverse strand, counting down.
ATCATCAAGCATCCTCTCGTTACTCTCCGAAGTCCTGAGCAGCCGTTCGGAAAAGTCAGCACTCAACACTCTGTGCCGTGATTACGCGGAGAGTCGGAGTGAGTTTCTAAAGAAGCTTCAACAGGACGATGTACAATCCAAGAAATGCGATCGGTGCGGTGGATACGCAGGACAGTTGAGCGGAAGCGCATTCGAGAAACAGAGGAGGAAGCTTGAAACGATATGGACAGGTGATCCGGCTGCAGCCCGGGGTAAAGGATGAGTACGTTCGTTATCATGCCAATGTCTGGCCCGAAGTGCTCCACATGATTCATGACTGCAACATTCGCAACTACTCGATATTCTTAAAAGACGAAACATTGTATGCCTATTTCGAATACGTCGGAGACGACTTTGACGCCGACATGGCGAAGATGGCAGCCGATCCCAAAACGCAGGAGTGGTGGGCCATTATGGGGCCCATGCAACAGCCTGTCGCAACGCGGAAAGAGGGTGAGTGGTGGGCCAACATGGAAGAAGTTTTCCACACTGATTGAAGGCTGCTGGGAGGCTACCGCGAAAAACCAGCAGAACGAAGTGTGACCTCACAGGTAACTCCCTTTATCTGTCGCAATCGTTCATCGGGTCCTGCAACTCCGCAAGGGCGCGAGGTCTAATCCAGTCGGTACACTCGGGCGGCATTTTGGTAGAAGAGTTTGTGCTGTTTTTCTTCCCCAGCTTCATTCGTCAGTAACTTGAGAGTTTCCACCCATTTTCGGAGCGAGGCAGCCAGCGTACATACGGGCCAGTCGCTGCCGAACATCACGCGTTCCCACCCGAAGCACTCAATCACATGGTCAACGTAGGGGCGCAAATCTTCGGACCTCCACTTTTCAAGGTCGGCGTTGGCCAGAATCCCGGAAACCTTGCAGACCACGTTGGGGAGTTTCGATGCTTCCTGAATATGCTGCCGCCAGGGATCGAACACCTGGTCCTTCACCTGAGGATTTCCGCAATGGTCAAGGATGAAGGATACCTTCGGGCAATTAGCAATCAGCCGGATGGCAACGGGCAACTGATGTGCGCGGACACAAATGTCAAACGAAAGGCCATAAGCCGCAAGCAACCGGACGTTCTCGGCAAAGAGGCTTGATTGCGCAACTTCGTCCGGCTGCGTGTGGAGCACTCTCCGGACGCCCTTCAGTTTTGGATGGCCGGCAATCTGGTCAAGATAGTCTGCAAAGCCCGGCTTTTCCGGCCTTCCGCAGGCGACCACGCCCTCAAGCGGGTTGTCCTGTTCAGCCAGTGCCAGAATATGACGGGTTTCATCCAGCATGTAGTCTTCATCAACGTCGGCCTCCAGGTGGACTGCTTTCTCTATATTCAGGCCCTCGCCGGCTTCGAGATAGTCCTCCATGCGGAAGCTCTTTCGCAGCGAAGGAATGTCGTCGAGCCAGGAATAAGTGAACAAATCCAGGTCCCAAAGGTGCTGGTGGGTGTCAATGATCTTCATGGCTTCATCCAATTCCTCTTGATCGGGATTCTCACTCCAGAAACAAACTTGGTCAACTGGTCTCGATCTTCAGCACAGAAACATTCGGGTCGGGCGCCTGATCGGGGAGCTGAATGGTCACGTCGTTTCCACTCTGCTTGAAGCTGAGAAATTCACCGCGTCCCAGCAGGCTCACTCTTTGGACGTGCCCCACACCGGTGACTTCCAGGCTCCTTTTCGGCCAGTCGAAGATGTGGAGGTAAGTCGTACCTCCCTTTGCCGTCGTCCTGCCATAGGGGAGGTCCTGCAGAGGCCCATAGGTTGTTCCGTAGATAGACTCCCCGTTGATGGCGAGCCATTTCCCGATTTCCCGCAACCGATCCTGGAATTCCGGCTGAATAACTCCTTCCGGGCTGGGGCCAACATTGAGCAGGAAATTTCCCCCCTTGCTTGCCACGTTCACCAGCGTCTGGATCAGTTTCTTCGCTGATTTATAGTTATGGTCGTTTTTGTTGTAGGCCCAGGTGTTGTTGATGGTCATGCAGGTTTCCCACGGCTGAAAGTCTTCAGGACGGGGCAGGCCCGAGGGCAGCCAGTCCTGTTCCGTCCGGTTGGTTCCTGCAATGCGAACGCCTCTGACGGGGATGCGGTCCGGAACAAATTGTTCAGGAGTCTCATAATCTCCCGGCGTCCCCAGCCGGTTGTTGAAAAGGCTGCTCGGCGAGAGCTCCCGAAGCATTCGCTGCACGTGGTATCCGTCGTATTTCTCCTGGTTGTTCAGCCCGTCAAACCAGAAGACCGTGGGTTCGCCGTACCGCGTGGCCAGCTCTCTCAATTGGAGCTGGAGATAATTCAGGTAATTGGGCCACTGGGGGCGCGCCGGCTCGCCGTGCCAGTTTTCCTCCGAGGGCTTCGACGTGTCCCGAAAGTCCGGATGATGCATGTCCGGCGGCGAATAGTAATAGCCGAGAGGCATGTTATGCCTGCGGCAGGCTTCCACCAGCATCATCAGTACATCTTTCTTGTAAGGCGTGTTCGTGATCTTGTAATCCGTAAATGACGAATCGAACATGCAGAAGCCGTCATGATGCTTGGTCGTAAAGACGATGTACCGCTGGCCAGCCGCCCTGGCCAGTTCTACCCAGGTCTCGGGATCGTACTTAACAGGATTGAACCTCTTGTAGAGGTTTACGTATTCATCATGGGAAATATTCCACTTCGGGCTCGGCTGCATGATGGGCCAGGAAATTTCCACGCTGGCGAGCGACGACGGGTCCCAATGGATGAACATTCCGAACTTGGCGTCCAGCCACCAGTCCATCCGCTGCTGCCATAAGCGGCTGCGGTGGCGGTCGGTTTGGTTCACTTCATTCCAGGCTGACGAAATAGCCTGGCGGTTAGCGCCGTTCGGAGGTTCCTGCGCGGCCGAGCCGAGTGTGGATGAGAGGGCGGCGACTCCTCCAACGCCCATGATCCGAAATACATCCCGACGCCCAATACGTCGCTTCTTCGGCTTCTTCACGCCTTCCTCCCTTTCAGCCCGGGTT
>DATLWV010000065.1:0-14126 GCA_035576145.1 Terriglobia bacterium | reverse complement strand
AGCGACCAGGGTCTCAGGGCTGAGTTTCCCGGCTCGCATGGTTACAGTGACTTCACCCTCGAGCAGCGCGCCAAGGCGCCGCGTTTCCAGCACCTCGCCGTTCTTGATAAAGCCCACGCGGTCACACGTGACTTCAACTTCACCCAGCAGATGCGAATTCAGGAAAACCGTGGCGCCCCGATCGCGCTGGGCTTTGATGATGTCACGCACCAGCTTTCGGCCGGCCGGGTCCAGCCCCGAGGTCGGTTCGTCAAGAAAGATCAGTTCAGGGTCGTTGAGCAGAGCCTGGGCCAGACCCAGGCGCTGCATCATGCCCTTGGAGAAGTCACGCACTCGCTTTTCACGATGCGCCCAAAGACCAACTTCATTCAGCAGTTCGGGAATGCGCTCCCGGAGCCTCGTTTTGACCATGCCGTAGAGGCGTCCGTGCACGCTGAGAAGTTCTGCTGCAGTCAGCCATTCGTAAAAGCGGAAGTGTTCAGGCAAAAAACCAATCTTTCGGCGTGCTGCAACGTCACCGGCGGGGGAACCCAGAACCAGGGCCTTGCCCCAAGTAGGCGCGATCAGCCCAAGCATCATTTTTATCGAGGTACTTTTGCCTGCCCCGTTGGGGCCAAGAAAACCGAAGACTTCACCGCGGGCCACTTCAAGCGTAAGGCCGCGGACGGCGACCTTCGACCCAAAGATCTTACCCAGCATCCGGGTTTCAATCGCGAGGTTTGGCGATGAGGGAGCTTGTTGCATTCCCGCGGAATCCAATCGCGAACGGGCTCAACCGGCGACGCGCGCCGCAATTCCCAAAGGAACGTGGGAAAAGGAAATTCTAGCTCAAAGCTTTTGCAAGCGCTCTCGCCTGGTCAGGGCCGCCGGATCCATGAATGGAATAGATGATTCCATTCTTCACCCAGATCAGAGTGTATTCGGACTGCTGCCCGCGAAATCCCTTGCCCATAATCAAATTTCCCGTAACGCCGTCCACCTGCTCCTCAGAATAAGAGCTTGCGCGTCTCGGGATCGGGACGACAAGGGTCGATTTCCAGTCCACCTTCGAGCAGAAGTCCCGGGCTTCTTCGGGGCTCATGCCGCCAGCTTGAAGGGCGATCTGGAAAAGCTGGCCAACATTCAGTTCGGGCGGAACGCTGACAATCGGACTTGGAACCTCGGCAATCATGATGCAGCCAGAGCTGTCCGATGGCGCACTCTGCTCCTCCGTGCCCGGCTTCGGGCCGGTGTGCCTGCCAGGGCAGTTGCCGTAACGCAGAAAGACTGATTTGGGAACATGCACAGCAATTTCCTGGCCGTCCACGCTCCGGGGAACCTGCAGGTCCGACTTGCCAATGCTGTCAATAATAGCCTGCAGGCGGCCCTGGTCCAGCTTCATCATGTAGGCCTGCTCACCAACCACGCCGATTTTCGGGGCCTCCTTCATATCGCTGAAAGTGCGCACCTGAAAACCCGCCATTTGCGTTGCTTGGGAAGCGTCTGCAACAAACTGCGGCTTTCCGGCGGAGATTGTCACGGTCACTTCATCAGAGAAAACCTTTCGAATAAGCGCCTGAGTGTCGCTGTTTTTGTCGAATTTCAGGTCCAGGGGAACAACGGTTACCTTCTCAACCCGCAGCATTGCGAGGACGCGCTGAGTCCAGCTTCGCGCAGGGGCAAAGGTGACAAGCACGATGGCCAGCGCCGTTGTGGCCAATGCGCCCCAGGCAGGAAGAGGATGCAGCGAGAACAACCCCCTCAGGAAACCACGTCGAACCTGCACGTCGCCTTCGGAAGCGAGCCGTGCTTGAAACCTCTCGAAAGCCTGTGGCGGCTCGGTCAATTTCCCGGGTGCCAGCGACGCCAGGACGCTCCCTGTTTCGACGGTCTCCCGCGACATGCGTTCCAGCCGGGAGCGGCAATCCGCGCACTGCTTGAGGTGCCGGCCGGCAGCTTCCCGTTCCGGCTCCGGCGTCTCCTGGTCAATCAGGGCTCGGAGAGTCTGGTCAGTAAGGCATTTCATAACTCCTCCTTATTTCCCGTAAAGTTCAAAATAGCGTTTGCGAAAGGCCGCTTCCGCACGAATCAGCCGGGTGCCAACCGAGGCGGCTTTTACTTTCAAGATCTCGGCCAGCTCCTGATACTTGAAGCCGCTTGCCCGAAGAATCAAGAGTTGTGCCTGGAGGGGCCGAAGAAAAGTGAGTGCCTTGCGCACCTGTGCGCGTCTCTCTGCTTCCAGAACACCTTCCAGAGGGTCTGACTTCGACCGTGCGATCAGCGATGCCCCTGCTTCCTGCTCGTATCGCCCGCGGCGGGCATCGGCCCGCAAGCTGTCAATTGCAAGACGGGTGGCGGTGCGGTAAACCCAGCCGCTTGGGTTAAACTTGTTGCCGCCGTAGGGCTGCCGGTACAGTCTCCAGAAGGCCTCATCCGTAAGTTCTTCGGCGCGCGAGTAGTCGCCAACAATGCGGAAAATCACACCCGCCAGCCGGGCATAATTGTCCAGGAAGAAGCGCTCGAAGGCCTCTTCGGTCCAGTACAAACCCTCTCGATCCAAGCTTTTTGCGTCGCTCAACCCGGCCTCGCTGAAGCCCGCAAGCACTGGAATATCCACTCGAAACCTCCCGAGTCTACACTAATGAAACGCTCCCAGCCGCCGAAATGTGACAGTTTGCAGAATCAGTTGAGGGTGAAGACAACGGACTCGGACCGATAGGGTAGGATCAGTGGCTTTCAGTTCTTAACTTGGGGGAGGAAAGGGGGTTGCAGCCCGGCTGAACTGAGTCTTTCCCGTTTGGTCAGGATTGCAAAGTGAAATCGCGCCCCGATTGCCGGCCTTACGGCCTAAGTGGCAATCTTCAGGGCATAGGCGATGTCGCCTGCCTTTTCGGCGGGCATTTCGACGACAAGGGCGTCGGAATCCTGGCGCCATTTCAAACGCGCTTCGCTCCCCAGCAGACTTACATTTGAAATTCTGCCCGGAGCGTTCTTTGAATTCTTCCCGAGCGCCTTGATTCTCGCTTCGCGTTCCGGCCAGGCCATCAGAATGGCGTAAATAACGTGGCCTTTCGCCGTGAAACGGATGTCCTGCGGGGTAAACGCCATCTCTTTCAGCTTCTCCTCGCCGAAAGACCCGCTTGCCAGTGTGGTGGGACCTTCGCCATAAATTTTCCAGGGACGTGTTGAATAAATCGCTTCACTGTTAACGTCCATCCAGCGGCCAATCCCGCGGAAGACTTCTTCGGCTTCGGCAGGCAAGGTCCCGTCGGGCCTGGGCCCCACGTTCAGCAGGAGGTTTCCGTTCTTGCTGACGATATCAACAAATTCAAGCACGAGTTCTTTCGCCGATTTGAAGGTGTCTCCTTCGATATATCCCCAGGATTTCCAACTGACGGAAGTGTCCGTCTGCCAGGGCAGCCCGCGAATGCCTCCCGCCAGCCCGCGCTCGATGTCCAGCACCGCGGCGTGTTCCGGGTACGCCGTGTTCTTGTAGGTCACCACCACGCCCTGACCGCGCTCCTCGGCCACGTTGTAGTAGTAGGCGGCAAACTGCTTGCGGTAGGGCTCCAGGCCCGGGGCGCCATTGGCCCAATCGAAATAGACCAGGTCAGGCTGATAGAGGTCCACAATTTCCACGCAGCGCGCGAACCAGTCCTGCATAAACTCCGTTGACGGCTGCTGGACTAACTCGCCAGGATGATCGTCGATCAGGGGCGTAGGCTTGTGGATGGGACCGTAGAGTCCGGCGAACAGCGGATTGTCCGTGTCATATCCCTGCTCGAAAGTGTAGTAAGAGAAGTGGAAGGCGCGGTGCGAAGAGATGCCGAGTTTCAATCCCTGGTTGCGGGCTTCGCGCGCCCAGCCGGCGATGGTGTCGCGACGCGGACCCATCTTGGCGGCACACCATTCCGTCAGGTGGGAGTCGTACATGGGGAAGCCGTCGTGGTGCTCGCCCACCGGGACAATGTATTTCACACCGGCCTTCTTATAAAGGTCCACCAGCTCGTCCGGCTTCCAGTTCTCTCCACGAAACATGGGAATGAAGTCCTTGTAACCGAACATCGACTGCGGGCCCCAGTGTTGCTGGTGCCATTCATAGACAGGGCTCTCCTTGCGGTACATCAGCCGCGGATACCATTCGTTGGCGTGCGCGGGAACGGAATAAACGCCCCAGTGCATAAAGACGCCGAGCTTGGCGTCCCTATACCACTCAGGCACGGTGTATTGCGAGAGGGAATCCCATGTTGGCGAGAAGCGGCCGGGAAAAGGGGAGGTTATGGCCTGAACGATTCGCGAGGCCGCGCCCAATGCTGATAATCCAGCGCCGCCGGCAACCGTCGTTTTCAAGAAATTCCTGCGTGAGCAAGTCTTTGCCATGAAATTCCCCTCCCGGTGGCTTCCAGTGCGCCCCCTAAAATATCTCACCTCATGAGCCCGCGCAAACCGTTTCTCATCGATTGCGTTTGCCACAATGCCGGAGCCGGAAGATGAAGTTGAATCTGCAGGACTCCATGTGTTATTACTAGCCCTCCACACCGTCACAACACGTCAAGTCGTAGGAGAGGATTTATGAAAATGAAAAGCTCCGGCTTAAAGTTGCTGCTTGCAGCGCTGATGGCCATGATCGCCTGCCAGGCCCCGGCTCCGCAGAAAGAAGCGGCGCCGGTTGATACTTCCCAGCAGGTACTGCACGCGCATTTCTATGACTCCGGCTTCAGCCTGGCCGACGACAATTACAACGCCTGCTATCGCGCCAGCAACGGAAAAGTCTACTACGTCCTGGCCTCGGGATCGGTGGACACCGGGGCGCCGCTGTGTTCGTTCGATCCGGCCACGGGAAAAATCGACCGCGTAGCGGACCTGACGGAGGCCGCGGGTGAAAAGGGAATGCACGCTGTTCCGCAGGGTAAAGGTCACAGCCTTTTCGTGGAATACAAGGGCAAGCTCTATTTCGCTACGCACATCGGATACTACAATCCTGCATCCGCCTCCGGCGTAGAACTGGCGGGCACTCCGCCGCCGGGATACAAGCCCTATCCGGGAGGCCACTTCCTTTCCTACGACCTCGCGACGGGCCAATTTGAGAACCTGGCAAAAGCCCCCGAGGGCGAGGGCATTATTTCGTTCATGATGGATCCTGCGCGCGGCCGCCTCTACGGCATCACCTGGCCATCAGGGGAATTCCTCCGATACGATATGAAGACCCGTGATCTCAAAAACTTCGGCTCGTTTTTCCAGGGAGGCGAAAAGGGTATCCCGGGAAAAACCTTCCAGGCAATCTGCCGCTCACTGGCGGTCGATCCGGATGACGGTTCCGTCTACTTCTCCACCGCCGCCGGAGACATCATGCATTACGATTACAGCTCCGATTCGCTCCAAAAGCTGCAGGAGTGCAACCTCCGCAAGGACATCTTCGGGCAGATTGACCCGAGCAAGCCGGGCACCATGGGCTATGGCTGGCGGCAGATTATATGGTATCCGCCCCAGAAGGTTTTCTACGGCATGCATGGACGCACCGGTTATCTTTTCAAGTTTGACCCTCGGGCGCGGACGGTCGAAGTTGTAACCAGGCTGGTTTCTGATGCCACTTTCAAAAGCGGCGTTTACGACCGCTTTGCCTACGGCTACCTGGGACTTGAGCTTGGCCCCGACGGCCACACCATCTACTACCTGACCGGGTCTCCCCTTACATCCACGGGTGGCGCGCGCCCCACAAGCAGTCCGGCCGACAAGGTTGCTGCAGGCGGCGGGGACGAGGACATCCACTTTGTGACCTATGACGTAGCGTCCGGCAAGCGCATTGACCATGGCGTTCTGCAGTTGGAGAACGGAGTGCGGCCTTTCTTTGCTGAATCGATAGCCATCGGAAGCAAGAACATTTACACGGTGTCAAAGATCCATGAAGGAGGGCACCTTCGAGTGGACCTTTTGAGTTTTCCGAACCCGATCCGGTAGCAACGCACGACGGGCCGAATATGGTCTTTGGACGGGGGCCGGTTTCAGCATTTTGGTCCGTGCAAGGAGGGCGTGAATTCGACCTTAAGACGCAGAGATTGCACTCGGGTTTCGCGGCAGGCGGAGGCGGTCGAGCGCTTCAATGACCTTGCCGTTCAGGAAAACCATGTGCTGACGGTCGTGTGGATTCGGTTCGAGACTGGCGTCCCTGACGCCAGATGCCTTGATGACGCCCCGGGCCGCGAGAAGTGACTTCTCCACGTGGTGGAGCAGTTCGAGATTCTGCAAGCTGAAAACAATCTGGGGCAGCACATCCCGGAAGGCCGCATAGGCTTCATCATTCCTGCCTTGCCTCACCAACCGGAAAACTAGAGCCAGGATATCCACTGCTCCCAGGCTGGGCATGACACCGCAAATTCCCGCCGGCATCAGCTCAAGCATGTACATTCCACCCCATCCTTCCAAAACCCCAACCTCGCCGGAAGTCTTCTGAACAATGGCTTCCACCTTGGAGGCCATCATCGGTTCCTCGAGCTTGATGTAGCGGAAATGCGAATGGGTCCGATGGAGGTTCGAGATGAAATCCAGGCTCACCGTCGGCCCGCCGGGATTGTAATCCTGAATGAGCAGCGGAATGTCAATCGCGCTCAGGATTCGATCGAAGTAGCGGATAAGATCGCGCTCTGCGAGCGGCATCAAGCGCGGGACGGACACTGAGACCGCATTTGCCCCGGACCGTTGCGCATCGAGGGCGGTTTCAGTTGCATGCTTTGCGGAAAAGGCATTCACCTGTCCAATGACGGGAATGCGGCCGGAGGATTGCTTCACCGCTTCTGATATGGCGCGGCGTCTCTCATCTTCTGACAGCTTGTAAAACTCGCTGGCGTATGCTGGAAGGCACATGGCACAGGCTCCGCTGGCGCAGGCAAAGTCAACCAGCGCCCGCAAACTTTCCCAGTCAACTTCCTGGTTCTCCGTGAATGGAGTAGGAATAATGGGGACAATGCCTTCGAGCCGGAACGTTGGACCCTTCGTCTCTGCTTTTGCCATGAACCAATCTCCTGTGTTGCTGCAAGGGTTTTGCCATACCCCTACTACTCAGTCATTCTCGCGTTCACATGCGCAAACTACCCAGCGGCCGATGGTCCGGCGGCAGGGGTTTCGGCGCGGGCGCCCTGGTCGTGCCACACCGTAATCAGCAATGTACTTCCAAGAATGATGATTCCGCCGATCAGCGCGAGCGGGGCCAGCCTTTCTCCAAGCCAGATAACGGCTATCGGAATGCCGAAAAATGTGATCAGGTAATTCGAAAGGGCCGCCTGGATGGCATCCAGCTGTTTGAGCGCCTTCAGGAATAGGACCATCGAAAGGAAATTGTGAAAGAAAGTCAGCAGCGCCAGCCCAACCCACGTCCTGGCAGTAAAGCTCGGAATTTGCCGGAATACGTTGCCTTCTTCGCACATCACCAGCGGCGTCATCAGGATGAACATTCCCACGTAGGTGTAGAAAAGCACCTGCAGCGGCGAGTATCTTTCAAGGACCTTTTTACTGTAGGAGTTATAAAAGGCGCTGCCCAACGTCCCGAAAAAGATCAACGCGTTGCCCAGCAGGTAGCCCTTGCCGAAGTTCATGTGTCCAAAATCCAGGTTGGAACACATCAGGACGCCCGCGATAGCAAGCGCAAAACTGATCCATCGGACCCGCGTCATCTTTTCTGACAAGAGGATGTGCGCCAACAGCGCCGTCGAGATCGGCAGCGTAAGCATCAGCAGGGCGGCGTTGCTGGCCAGTGACCATCGAGTGCCCCAGGTGATAAAGACCTGGCCGGGGAATATTCCCAGCAGGGCAAGAAGAAAGAAAGTGAACAGGTCGCGCCCGGATCGCTCACCAGTGTGGTAGGGCCCGCCCTTTTCCCTCGCAATCATAGGAAGGAGCATGATGGTGGCCAGCGTCATGGGCCCCCAGACGGTGAAAAGCGCGCCCACCTGGTCCTGTACCAATTTGACACAGGTAAACTGCAAGGCCCACATCAGGTTGCACGCAAAGAGTAAGAGCCAGGACCGCATTGTGACGTGCCTACCTTGTTGAGATGGAAATCAACGGAAATTGAAACTGCCGGTGTGTCAACCTAACGTCCCTTCAGCATAAACCTGCGTTCAATTGTGATAATGCCTATTGTGACCGAACCGGTACTCTCAATGCACCGCAGCCGCACACGCTTCACCGCTTTCCCAAATCTTCCGGATACTTCTGTGCCAGCGCCCGGATTTCGTAGCTGAACTTCATGAACTGCTTTTCCCAGCGCGCGGCTTCTTTGGGCGTATACCGGTAAAACCCTTTGGCGTTTGAAACACCCTTCGCCCCGGACTTGACCACCTTCTGCATCAGGTCCGGCACATTGCGGGCGCAATCCAGTTCAGGAAACAGATCTTTCATTACGGCCGCGTATGCCGGGATCCCCGTCAGGTCCATGTAACGGAATGGTCCGGCAAAAGTGATCCAATAGCCGAAATCATTCCGCAGGGAACGGTCTACGTCAGCGATTGTAGCGTAACCCGCCTCCACCAGGTAAAAGGCCTCGCGCAGCAACGCGTACATGCACCGGTTGGTAATAAAACCTCGAATGTCACGTTTGACGATGGAAGGCTCCTTCCCCCATGTTCGGGACAGGGTCGCCGCATACTCCGCGAAGGCCCGGCTGGTTTCCTCTCCGCAGATGATCTCCATAAAGCGTGTCGTGTAGGCAGGCTCAGCCCAGTGGATTCCCACAATGCGTTCCGGGTAGTGCGCCCCCTTCTGCAACACCGTGACTGGCAGGCCCGAGGTGTTCGTACCAATGATACTCCTGGGTGAAATCACAGCCTCCAGTTTTCGAATGACGTCTTTCTTGATCCCCAGATCTTCAAAGACGCATTCGACAACCAACCGGCTCGATCCCAAATCTGAATAGGCTTGTGAAACCGTCAATCGGCGGATCACCCTGGATGGACCCGAGTGCAGCAAACCCTCTTTCTTCATCTGGCGCAGATTATTCAGAATTCTGCGCCGCGCACTCCGCCGTTTGTTGGCGTCGATCTCCACCGCTGCAACGGGATGTCCCGCAGCCAGCAGGCAGGTGGCGACGCTGCTTCCCATCAGTCCCAAACCAACCACGCCGATCCCGATGCTTCCTGTCCTGCCGGGCAAATTTGAGTGCTTCATGGCAGTGCGACCTCCATGATGTTTTGACTTTGTTCCCTTCAGTAATTACCGACAGACTGCTGCTGCCTGCCAACGCTAGTGCGGCCCTGCGAAAGATGCCAGGGGCGGAAGCTTGTCACCTTCGTGGGATGATTCCGAAAACGTCAGCAACCGGCTCTGCATCTGCCGCCAGTACTCATACTCCGCGTTCCACCTTCCGATTGCCGAGGCCAGACGGTATGGGGTGTATTCCTCCAGCCAGGCCGAGCGGTATTGCGCGCGCAACTCCGTGATGGCATCCATCAGGTCAACCAGGCGGGAATGGTCCTGGTAGATCACCATCGAGCCCCACTCATTCCACCAAATCTCGCTGGCCGGACGTGTGGGGCCCAGCCTCTGCCACAGAACCTCGAGTTCCGGCGCGGTCTGGAATTTCTGTCCCGCATAATCGAGAAGCCGGCTTCCGAGCAGCAGGCTTTCAAGCGTGGTCCGGTCACCACCAAGATTGATGGCATGGTCCAGCCGCTCCTGTGCATCTTCAGCCAGCAGGCGCGCCTGCCGAAGCTCACTCTCGCCCTCGGTGCACTTTTTCAGGATCTGGGGGTCAAACGGATCGCGCCATAGCGCGATCATCGTCGATCCGCCGAGCACCTTCTGCAAAGTCGATTCGGACTTCCTGAGATCATCCAATGCCGCGGAGACATCGGATGCAACCGCCGCAGGGTACATCAGCCGGGCATAATCGGAAAAGAACGTTGCCCTGTCCATGACAGCCGATTGCCACGGTGCGACTGCTCCGTATGCAATGCCGGGCCAGGACATCCGCATCAGCATCTGGCCATCGTCGGTCCAGACAGTATCCATCAGGCCAAGCGCACGCGACTTGCGTCCAGCCGCAAGAAAGGTGTCGATATTGTCGAAGGTGGTGTCATAGTCCGGAGCAATCTGGTTCCAGCTGGTGACCCCCGTTGCGACGATGTGCGGCACGCCACCGGCAGTCAGGGGCGCCAGCCACTGTTTGTATTCCGAGTCAGGTTGAGCCCTGTAATGCCACGGGACGGCAATGATGCCGGGCGGCATCTGGGGCAAGATTTCAGGATATTTCACCATGATATCGGCCCAGGCCATGACGTGCTTGCCCCGTTTCTCGAACAGGCGCGCGACATTGTTCAACTGGTTGACAAACAGCTTTGTTGGCGTCGCACCGGTCCCCTGCTGCTTGACGGCTATCTGGATCTGGAAAGTTTCATCGAAGCCGATGTGCACGAAGGGGCTGGGAAACAAGTCTGCAAACTGGTTAATCCAGTTGGCCAATAACTTCATCACCTGTGGGTTGCGAGGGTCAAACTCCGTACCATGAGGAAGGTCAGACAGGCTCGAATAGCGCTCAACGCGGAAGATGTCATGCCGATGGCCATAGAGCTCAAGGCACGGGACCACGTCTATATGGCGCTGGCGGGCGTAATCAATAATTGTCCGGACCTGGTCCTGCGTGAATCGGCCCTCAGGGTTGATCAGCGGGTAACCTTTGAGCTCAATGCTGTCTTCGCTATAGAAGTAATATTGGTTGGCCTTCCAGCGCGCAAGAAAATCCAGTTGCTGTTCAACCTCTTGCACTTTGGGCAGCGGACCGTGGCTCATGTCCACCATCGTTCCCCGGTAAGCCAGGCTCGGCCAGTCGCGGATTTCAACTTCAGGAAGGACTGCCTGCTGGCCTTCGCCCTCCATCAACTGCCGCAGCGTTTCGGCGCCGTAGAAGATTCCCGCGGAGGAGCGAGCGCGAACCGTCACACCGGTCGGCGTGACTTTGAGCTCATAGGCCTCTCGGGAATCGGGGCCGGGCCTGTCGCCGGGCACCGGCAGAGGGTCCACCGCCCCCGTGCGCTCCAGCACGATGGCAGGCCCGCTTCCCTCCTTTTCCCGGATCGGAATTTCTGCGCCGGCACGTGACCCCAGCCACATCGCGAGCTGATCAGCGGCAAAGCGGTCTTCGGGACCTGGAGGCGAGGCGAACTCAATCGCCAAGCCCCGCACTGCCAGGTGCCCGGCTCCGTAGTTAATCCACTGCGGGCGAGGCAGCAGAGGATTATGGGCGGCGAGTGCGGACATAGACGCCGCCAGGCAGAGAACGATGAGAAGGAAGCGCTGATGAATTCGCACGGATTTCCTCCCTTTAATTCGCGTTACATCCGTCCCCAGAGTTTCGACCGTCGGAAAAGTTGGGCAACCGGACATTTGGTCACGACTCCCTCAGCTTGAGCAGTCTAACCTTTGCCCTCAGTCTGAAGCATGAGTTCATATCGAGCCACGTCGTCCGGAGCGAAACGTATTCCTGCTGTTAACAGGAGGATGCCGGCAGCCACGTAGACGAGTCCGGCAAGGGAAATCGCAAAGCCCAGGTTGTAGTGCACAGCAATGACGCCGATGGCCACTGGCGCAATACCTCCGCCGCCGAGCCATCCCACCATGTTCATGAATCCTGCCGCGGTGCCGCGGGCTTGTGGTGGAATCACATCAAACACCGAGGCGAAGATGTTGGCATCGTACAGGCCCTTAAAAAATCCCCAGGCCGTGAGCGCCAGCACCACCACTCCGATGGATTTTGTGGCTCCGCACAGGAACACGAAAGGCGCGCCGCAGAACATGGCAATGGCCTGAACCAGCATTCTTCCACCGGCCAGTTTCCTTCTCAGCAAATCTGCGAACCAGCCGCCGAGCGGCGAACCCACCATGCTGGCCAATTGGACAAAGAGCGTGGCCGACAGGCCCGCCATTGCCAGACTCAGATGAAACTTGTCATACAGAAATTTCGGCATCCAGGAAAGTAGCACCAGCGCAACAAAGTTGGCGCAGGCAAAGCCTGCCATCAGCAGCATCGCGCTTGGCGTTCTCAGGATAATTCCGAGAAACTTCATGATAGGGATTCGGTCCCCGATGTGTGGGTCAGTTCCCGGAACATGTTCGGCCAGGTCGGCCGCGCCACGCTCCGGCTCACGCAGCAGCCGGACCAGAACGAACCCGAGGAGGATCCCAAGGCTTCCAAAGATGATAAATGACCACCGCCAGCCATAATGCTCTCCAATGAGGCCGGCAAAAAATCCGCCTCCGATGGTCCCGAGGTAAACGCTGGTTTGATGGCTGCCCATGGCGCGCGACCGGGTTTTCTTCCCGTGATAATCACTGATCATCGACATGGAGGCGGGATAATAGAAAGTCTCGCCCAGGCCTTCGGCCGCCATGAAGGAGAAGAGCTGATGAAAGCTGCGCGCAACCGGCGTCAGAATGGCAATGGTGCTCCAGACATAGAGCCCGCCCAGAATGGCTGTCTTGCGGCGGACGCGGTCCACGATGCTACCCGCAAAGGGAGCCGTCAGGCCATACACCCACGCAAAGGCCGAACCCAGCAGGCCGAGCTGGACAGGCGTCAGGTGCATTTCCTTCTGTAGAAGAGGAAAGAGCGAGAAGACCGCCTCGCGGTCTGCGTAGTTGAAAAAGGAGATGCACCAGAGCATCCCCACGACGTACCACTTGTACCTTTCTTTGTTCATGAACGGAGGCTTCCCGAAATTCCAGACGGAAGAAGAGAATACCACCGGCAGGGTGCTGCGAAAAGTTTCCTTCGCGAAGGGATTGCTAGCGGGCCGGCCGCTCCAATACAATCTACGTCACTTCTCCAATTCAGCAGTGTGCCGGGGGACGAGATGAAACTGGAAGGACCCGCGCCACAGCTGAAATGGAAGTCGGACATTCACCTCTGCATGAGCGAAAGAAGGAGAAAACCCTTGAGAATCTTTTCGAGGATGTGTCAACGCGCCTTCGTCGTGATTTGCCTTCTTATGCTGAGTCCAGGTGCTGCAACACTCCATGCCAGCACAGCCAGCCCGGCGATTACTGTCATCCCGAAACCCGCTGCGGTTGAAATGCGCAACGGCACGTTTGAATTGGGGACGAAGGCCCAGATTTACGTGGAAACCAACAGCAGCGACGCTTGCTGGGTGGGCAATTATCTCTCCAGGTTGCTTTCCAAACCACTGGGCCACGCCGTTCCTGTCCATGTCGCGGAGACCGCCGGTAAGTATCACGGTGCCATCGAGCTTTCGCTCAAAGCCTCTTCGACGGCCGGTCCCGAGGGGTACGAAATGAGTATTTCCCGGGATGCGATTCACATTAGCGCCCCCAAGGTCGCAGGATTGTTTTACGGTGTCCAAACTCTGCGACAGATGCTCCCGGCCGACGTTGAATCCGGTGCGCCCATCAAGCTGCCTTTGCGGCTCCAGTGCTTGCGCATTCAGGATAGCCCACGTTATGCCTGGCGGGGCCTGATGCTGGATTGCAGCCGCACTTTCCTCAGCATGGATTATCTTCGCCACACGGTCGACCTGATGGCGCTTTACAAGCTGAACGTTCTGCATCTTCACTTGACGGACGACCAAGGCTGGCGACTGCAGATCAAACAGTACCCAAAGCTGACCACCGTGGGCGCGTACTTTGCACAGCGTTTCGGGGGTGGTGGAGGCTTTTACACGCAACAGCAGATGCGCGACCTGATTTCCTATGCCAAGGAACGAAACGTCACCGTCGTGCCGGAGATTGAGATGCCGGGCCACTCCGCTGAGGTATTGACTGCATATCCTGAGCTGGCTTGCCCCATTCCGGAGCAACAACGCACCTTTGAAGTGTTTCCGTTCTGGCAACGCCCCCCTCACGACCACTTCTCAGAACCGCTATGTGTGTGTAACGACCAGGTTTTTCAAACTTTCCAAAACATCCTTTCCGAAGTCATCAACCTGTTCCCATCCGATTTCATCCATGTTGGCGGCGATGAAGTACCCAAAGACGCGTGGAATGAATCCCCACTCTGTCAGGCATACATGAAAGCTAATGGCTTGAAAGATGCTGAAGAGCTCCAGAGTGATTTTATGAAGCGAATTGAGAAAGTGGTTTCGGCCAGGGGACGCCGGATGATCGGCTGGGACGAGATTCTCGAGGGCGGCCTGGCGCCTGGCGCT
>DATLWV010000064.1:0-5625 GCA_035576145.1 Terriglobia bacterium | reverse complement strand
AACTTCGGCCAGGCGGTTGAGTTTTTGTTCAAATTCAGGCGTGCGGGCAAACTGTCCTTCAGAAAATACAGTTGTCGATGTCATGGCTCCCATTATGGCTTGATGCCCCGTCATTGGCAACCCGTGGAATCCGGAATACTGCGAAAACATTGACCTGCAACTCGCCCACGAACACCACAGGCGGAGGCAGGCATTAATCTTCGACATGCCAGTCTTCCCGCAGGGACTGGTTTCAAGCTGATGACTGGCATATAGTATCCCGGTAATTCGGTATGCGGTGCACTGCACGCTGCGGGAGAAACTTGATCATTTCGGCAGCTTTGCCTCAGAGCGCACTTGATTTCCCACCAGGGAGTAGAAGATGAACAAAGACATTGGCCGGAAGCCGTTCATTAAGTTATTTGCCGCGGCCTGCATGTTGGGTTTCGCGACTGTCCCGTTGTGTGCACAAGGCTTTGTTAGTGCAGAGCTGCCGTGGCACCACGCGGTTCTGGATTCGCAGGGCCAGCTTCTTGCCTGGTATCATCCGGAGGAGAACCTTGGCTACGACAAAGTTCTGCATCTGGGTTGGGATTTCCTGGAGCACAAGGTTCCGGACGATCCCGCCACCGGCCTCAGGATTTATCTCATCAACTCAATATTCGACGACAAAACCCTGCTGGGAACTAACTGGCAGCACAATCCCGCCATGGTTTACGGCTCGATGGTGGACTCGCTGGTCACCTGGTACCCGTATTCGGGAGACGAGCAGGCCAAGTCCGTGGTTCGCAGGATGCTCGATTACGAACTCGCTCACGGGACGACACCGGGTGATTGGAACTGGGCTGGCGTCCCGTTCGCCACTTCCTGTAATAACCAGCCTGAATACGGCCGATGCATACAGAACATGCCGCAGGAGTTCTATGGAGGTATTGAGACGGACAAGGTGGGCGAATTGGGAACCGGTTATGCGCTCTTCTACGAAATGACCGGCGACCAGAAATACCTAGACGCGGCAATCCAGTGCGCTGATGCACTGGCCAAACACGTCCGCCCGGGTGACACAGACCACACCCCCTGGCCATTCCGCGTGGACGCACGCACTGGAGCGGTCCTGGCCGGTGAAGAATATGGAGGAATTGTCGTTTCACCGCTGCGACTGTTTGATGAACTTCTGCGCCTGAAGAAAGGTAATGCTGGCAACTACCAGAAGGCGCGCGACATGGCGCGAAAATGGCTCCTCGATTATCCGCTGCACAAGGGAAGCAAAGCCTGGGACAAGTGGAGCGGCTATTTTGAAGACGTGGCGAAAAACACAGAAAACCTTAACCAGGCCGCGCCCACCTACACGGCGTATTACATTCTCAGCCGTCCGGACCCTGCAGCCGTTGATCCCGAATGGGTCGACCTTGTGGGTCACCTGATCGACTGGGTACGGGACTACCTTGGTCTCGGCCCGTTCCTTGGAGCCTGGGCCATCAACGAGCAGCGCACTCCTGGCGACGTTCACGGCAATGTCAACGGCTGCTGCTCCCGTGCAGGGCTTGGGAGCGATACTTCCCGGTGGGCCGCCATTAATGCCATGTATTACGAGAAAACGGAAGACCTGCAGGCCAAACACGATGCGTTCCGATCACTAAATTACTCCACGTATTTTGCTGCCTCGGATGGCAGGATTTCCTGCTGTGGCGAGGGCTTCGGCGGTCAGTACTGGTTCAGCGACGGCTACTCTGACTACCTGCGGCACTTCATCTGGGCTATGGGAGCTGTTCCGGAGTGGGCGCCAAAACACCAGAACCATCTGTTGCGCTCCAGTTCTGTGGTCAAAAAGGTGACCTACGGCGCCCATCGTGTGGAGTACAAAACGTTTGAGGCTGCAGCTGACGAGGTGTTGCGACTCAACTTTCGCCCTGGAAAGGTGACGGCCGGAGGGGTAACCCTTACTGAACAGAGGAGTTTGGATAAGGACGGCTACGTTGTGCAGCCGTTGCCCGGAGGCGACTATATCCTGCGGGTACGCCACAGTCTTTCCGCTGAGGTTGTGATTCAGGGCTGAACATCCCCCTGGATTCCACTTCACCACACCAACACCGCCGGATGAAATTTCCTGGCGTGGGGTACCGCGGACATTGCCCCCGGTATTAAAATTCAACTCCAAGCACGTAATCTGCTCGAAAAATGCGGACGGCACAGCTCTTCGGGGGTGTGGGAATTTACGGCGTAGACCGGCCCTATTTTGCCGATTTTGGCCTGCATTGTCATTACCTTAGCGTTAACCGCTACAAAAGTTCTATTTTCTCCGAGAAGGATTGATGTTATTTCCTATACAGGGTCCAAAGAAGACAGAGCCTTAAAAGGCGCGGAGCAAACGTAAGGGGCCAGAGGGGGGGGCTTATGTGTTGCACGATGTCAGTGGAGGACTTTGACCAGCGAGTCAAGTCGATACTGGTACAGGAGTTTGTAGGAATTTTGGAACTGGGACTCTTATCAGAAGAGGCGTTGCTGCCAGTCGTCGCGGGTATGCGGAACTCACTTTGTGAGGCATTTCCCACCATGTCGGTGGCAGAGGCTGAGTTCCATCTACAGGCTTTGCGTGACCAGTGCAGGGAGACCGCCAGCAGCATTGTCGCTCTGGCAGACGCTGGATATTGGAACTAAGAGTGTTACAAGCAACTACTTCGGAAACCGCACACTTAAGGGCGTCAATGCAGGCGCCCCACGTGTGCATCCTGGGGCGCTGACTACGCGTCCTGGATCTCCGCCTCACCGCTAATCCATACCCCAATACTTCAACCAATGCTTTCTGCCTCCTGGAGCAATATGCCTTTCGAGGCCGCCTGCCGAACTCACGAGTTTTCGGAAATCAACAATTCTGCCGCCCGTATCAGCCTGTCGTGCAAATCGGTTAAATTGCCGGCCATGGCTCTCACTTGCTGCCTCGCGATGTCTTCACCGGCCTCGACAAGCTGCTGGCGATAGCCTTCAAGTGACTGGCTCATCACTGATTCAATCCGGGAAGTCGCTTCACCGACCTCTTGCCTTAAGAGCGCGACCGAAGAATTCAGGTGTTCCGACAGTTCGCGCATAACAGAACCAGAGATGGCTTCTACACTCTCTTTTACGCGGGAACTGGCCTCTCCAGCCTCCTGTTGCATACGGCCTGCAACGTCGTTGACGCAGCTTTCCGCAGCCTGTTGCAATCGTGAGGCATATTGCAACGCCCCGTTCTCCTGTGATTCCTGAACCTTGCGATAAACTTCATCCAGCTGCTGCATGCGCTCCGATATAGAATCCATCCACTCCTGGATACCCTCTTCTACCTGTTCTCTCGAAGCTGCGATATGCTTTTCGCAGGCATCGCCTATTTCATTTTCCGCCATACGGAGATTCTCAGCGGCCCTTGCAGCGTCCGCACGCACTAACTCATGCGCCTTCACACCATGCTCTTCAACCTGGAGCCGTGCCTCCTCGCTCTGCAACTGCATGTAGCTCCTGATTTCCTCCTTGGAATGCTCTAATGAGTCTTCCGCCTGGTGGTGGAGATGCTGGACGGAGGTCTCAATCACGCCGGCGGCAGACTCTTCAATGCGGCCCGTAATCTCAGACATGCACTTTTCCTGCGCCTCTCCGGCCAGCTCATCGAGTAGCTGTCTGAATTTCTCCTCGCGACTCTCATAAACTCGCTGCAGTTCTTCCTTCTCCGCAGCTGAAGCTTCTGCCAACCGCGCATGCAAGCGTCCGAAGTTGCTTTCAAGTTCGGATGCGCACCGCCCCTCAAGTCCACTAATCAGTTCGCTAGCTGCAGCATTCAGCCGTTCAGTGGAAGCTCCTATAACGGCGTCAGCATTCTGCTCGCAAACAAGTCGAGCCTTCTGCCGCAGAGATTCGAGTTCACTCTCAATGAGGCTTTCCCTTCCATGACGTGATTCCTCGAACAACTCTCCCTGTTCGGAAACTATATCCTGTATTTGTTGACGGAAGGATCCGAGGAATTTGCCCGACACTTCTTGCGCATAGGGCTCGAGGAAAAATTCAATCTCCGAGGCGATCGGCTTTCCCTTGCCTTTGCAGTTCAACCACACCCAGCGCGCGAACTCATCTGTCTGCCTTTCAACCATCTCCGCAACACGGTCACGGGTCTCTTGTGAAAGGTCAACCTCCACCGCTTCCGGTCGAAACTGTTCCCGCAGGCCGGCGCGAAGTTCTCTGGACAGATGCTCTACCTGGACTTTAAAGTCCCTCTCAAGCACTCCCATGGCGTTACGGGCGTGCTCTTCAGCCTCTCGGATGGAGTCAGCCGCGGCCTTCAGTGAAAAGGATTCCAGGTCATCTCGAAGTCGGTCTTTTAGAGTCTCGCCCTCAAGAAGCTGCAAGAGATTGCCGTCGCTTGAATCGTGGCCATTGCGACCTGGCAGTTTAACGCCCGAAAGCCGGTATACAGCCTGAATCACATCTTCGAGCCTCTCCCGAACTTTTGCGATTTCCTCTTCCCAGGCGTGCCCGGCCACATCCTCTTGGGACGGGGCATTAAGCAAGAATCGGTCACTGAGCGCGTTCCGTATCGTTCCCAACTGTTCCGTAAGAGAGCCTGATCCCTTCATTGTCCTGTGTTGCCGCCCGACCGACGTGAGTAAAACCAGCGGGGTCGCCCATGCAACGTCGCATGAGAAGACATCCCGACCGGGCGGTCCCTCCATTTCTGCCCCCAACCGATTGGGCTATCGATTTTTACCAGATCAGAATGAAGGACCCTGCCAATTCCTCTTTCGAGGAACAGTTTTAACTCATTCGTTAATGGCGTTCTGGGAACACCATGGCCTTTGCGCCCCCGAAAGGCATGAACGAGGAACGCTGGCCAGCATCAAACCGCATTACCCGGTCGCCGCCCGGCTCCGATTGTACAAAACAGGACAGCTCACGGGCGCCACTGCATTCGCGGGCCAGATTCGTAGGGTTCTGGCCTACGCAGTAGCCTTACTATCTCTCAGCACTGCTTGCAGTGTCAATCGGGCGATCACCTCATAGATGCCATAAGTAATGACAGTAGAGTGAACAACATAATTGCAATATTCGGATTTTCCCGAATTGTGGAATGCCACCCATGATTGCTCCGTGGTACGACGTTGGAGGTCCCTTGCGGTGCGTATTGAGGGTGGGCAATACTCTAGGGCATACCTGAATACGTCACTCGACAGATTTTGGCATATGAAGTGCATCAGCCAAGGTAGGTCAGACACGCTTAAACTCCTCCAGATTCGGAGTCCAGGAGGTAACACCGACAGGCCTCCTGGGCTCCGACTCCTCCAAGAATATGCAACTCATTTAGTTACATACAATTAGTGAATACCAACCACATCCCTTGAAAACCAAGCCGCCACCGTCCAGAGAAATTTCTTCAAACTACTCCTTCAAGAACGAGGTCTTTATTTCCCTATTCCGGTAGTTTTTACTTGATCGAACAATTTTTCTAAACCACTCTCTTCTTGCCTGAATCGGTCAAGTCCGGCAGGCAGAGTCTGCACTTGCTGAGGTTGCTAAGGCCACTGCCACCCATGAGTTCGTGTTGCAATACGACGACGGAGAGTGGGACAAATCTGGTGTCAGCGGCTGCTCCGCCGAGATGCCATCGGCGGCGAGCGCGGCCCG
>DATLWV010000063.1:0-4614 GCA_035576145.1 Terriglobia bacterium | reverse complement strand
TGGCACGCTTGACATCTGGGTTTCCGGGTCAACCCGCACGCCGCCCATCATGTAGTGCGTTGTAGGGCCCACCTCCATGGGTTCTTTTGTAATATCGATATCCGCCAGTTGTTTGAACTGGTGGTACATGCTGGGGAGTTTTCTCTTGATGTGTTCGGCTGAATGCGGCATTTTTTCCCTTATCCAGGCGATATCGAGAAACACTCCTCCGTGCGGACTGCCACGCCCTTCACGCACCTCCCGCACAATCGCCCGCGCGACGTGATCACGAGTCAGCAGTTCCGGAGGACGGCGCGCTGACCTGTCGCCCTGTGTATACTTCCAGCCCTCCTCGGGGTCATCCGCGGTTTGATTCTTGTAGAGTGGAGGGATGTCATCAAACATGAATCGGCGCCCTTCGTTGTTCTTTAGAATGCCTCCTTCACCGCGAACACCTTCGGTGACCAGAATGCCGCGTACGCTGGGCGGCCACACCATCCCGGTGGGGTGGAACTGCACGAACTCCATGTCCTTGAGTTCCGCTCCGGCACGATAGGCAAGCGCCAGACCGTCTGCCGTGTACTCCCAACTGTTGCTGGTAATCTTAAACGCGCGGCCGATCCCGCCCGTCGCCAGGATCACTGCCCTGGCCCGATAGAGCTGGAAGCGTCCCCGCTCGCGGTCATACCCGAAAGCCCCGACAACACGGTCGCCGTCTTTCAGCAAAGTGATGATGACGCACTCCATGTGGACGTCGATCCCCTGGTGGATCCCGTGGTCCTGCAAGGTGCGAATCATCTCAAGGCCGGTGCGGTCGCCCACGTGGGCCAGTCGCGGATATTTGTGGCCTCCAAAGTTTCGCTGGAGGATTTTGCCCTGTGCCGTCCGGTCGAACACTGCTCCCCAGGCCTCAAGCTCGCGGACGCAGTCCGGTGCCTCCTGCGCGTGGATTTGTACCATGCGCGGGTCATTCAGGTACTGGCCCCCTCGCATGGTGTCGGCAAAGTGGACTTTCCAGTTGTCGCGCTCGTCCACATTGGCGAGCGCCGCTGCAATACCTCCTTCTGCCATCACCGTATGAGCTTTGCCAAGCAGACTCTTGGTGACTATTCCCACTGACACGCCTGCAGCAGAGGCTGCAATGGCGGCACGAAGTCCTGCTCCCCCAGCGCCGATCACCAGAACATCGTGCTCATGAACCTGGTACTCCGGCATCAGAAGATCCTCCAGTCCGTCCAGATTCCCATCGAGCACATCCTCACGTAGAAATCTGCGAAGGCTACCCAGAACAGACTGAGCCACGCGTACCTCATGTGATACATGTTCATCGCACTCACGCAGTTGTAGACTTTCTTGCGGGCTGGTGATAAGGCATCCATTAATCCGCCGGTCAGATGGCGAAGCGAATGGCATCCCAGGGTGTAGGAGCCCAGCAGAACCACGTTGATGACCAGCACAAGGCTCCCAACGCCGACACCAAAGTGCCCGTCGAACCAGAAACCCTTCCAGGCGTCGGTTGCGAGGATGACGAGGAAGGGCAACGCAAGGTAAAGGAAGTAACGGTGAAAATTTTGCAGGATCAAAGGCAAGGAATGCTCACCACGGAAGCACTTGCGCGGTTCACCAACCGTGCAGGAGGGCGGGTCTGCCCAGAAAGCTTTGTAATAGGCTCCACGGTAGTAATAGCAGGTCAGACGAAAGCCACCCGGCGCCCATAGGATCAGAATCGCAGGAGAAAAGGGAAGCCAGCCCGGGTACCAGGAAGGCTTGGCGCCAAACCAGGCGTGCACAGGATCGCCGAAAATTTCAGGCGAGTAGAAAGGAGAGAGATAAGGACCGAAGCGGTAGTGAATCCCCTGGAGAGCAGCCCACGTCGCGTAAATTACAAAAGCTGATAGGCCCAGGAATACCACCAGCGGCTGCACCCACCACAGATCCCTTCGTGACGTCTGGCCAAACCCTGCCTGCGGAATGGGCATGTTGATATTCGCCATCTCGAGACCCCCGACAAATTTTGACGTTCTCTTGCGCCCGCTCTTGCAGATGTCTTCAGAAGATTAGCGCAAGTGCCGCCACAAAGAAAGACGGACTTTCGGGCGGCCATTTTGTTCGCAGCTTCGGACATGAAAACCGCGAGTGCGTCCGCTTGGGGAAATTCAGTCCAAAAGGTGTACAGCCGGCAAGCGGAAATGGCAGAGATCTTGTGCAGGCGCCCCTGAAGGCTGGCATCGGATTTGAAGAATACGGCATCTGCGCGAAACGTTCTATTGTGTTGAAATTTTGGATTCCCCGGGTTACCATCCTCTGGGCTCCCAATAAAAAACCTAGGTGGTGCGCCATGCTCCGAGTGGTCCATGTTTTTGACGTCAAGCCTGGAGTGCAGGAGACTTCCTTCGTTGAGTGGCTGGACGCACGTCTGGACGAGATAACCAAACGCTATGGATGCCTGGAGCGCAAGACGTGGGTCTTCATTGACGGCATTCAGGGCAACTATGTCCAGGGAAGGCCTGAGCGCCGTCCGAAATATTTGAATGAGGCTTTCTGGCCCTCACAGCAGCACGCCGACAACTTCCGGAAGTGGCTGATGTCCGACGAGGGCAAGGAGTTCAGACAAAGGTGGTTTGACTCCGTCCAGAACCACACGGTGCTCCGCTACGTTAATGGCGACGTACCACGCCCCGTCACGGACGATTAAGGCGCCCTTTAATCGCCCGGCCTCCGGTCAACCCCGATCATCCGCCCCCGCCGATTTTTGAATTTCCCTCTACTGGTTAAGACCGAAATTCACATCGATTTCGGTTTCCACTTCCACGGGTTGGCCATTCAAAAGTGTCGGTTGATACCGCCATCGTTCGACGGCGTCAAGCGCTGCTTTCACCAGGAGCGGATGGCCGCTCATGACCTTCAAGCCCCTAATGGTCCCGTCGGTGGCAATCAGAGCTTGCAGCCGCACGGTGCCCTGGATCCGGGCCATTTTGGCAAGCTGAGGATAGTCCGGCTTCGGGCCATAGATCAGGTTGGCTTCTTCGACGACGCCCCCCACCTTGATGCGCCCGGGCGTGTGAGGCTTCGCCGGAGCCGGCGGTGGAGGCGCCGCGGTCATGGCAATCATGCTGTTGATCACTCCGCCCGGCCCGCCTCCGGGCACACCCGGCACACTTCCTACCACTCCGATGTCGCTGGAAGGCGGAGTGGGTTGAGGTTTGAATTTCGCAATGGCTTTCGGAATGACGGGCGGCTCCTTCTCCAAATCCTCCACGCTTATTTTTTGAACAGCCACTCGGGGAGCGGCGGCGGGCGGCGGGGCCGGGGGCGGCGGAGAAATTGTTACCAGTCCCAATGACGCCTTTGGCAGCGCTTCCGAGTGGATCAGCGGAACGATGGCCATCACACCAATCACCATCACCTCGACCATATATGCGATCGGCATAGACGCGCGTTTCCAGTTACTGGTTTTGGCCGCGCTGTAAACCAGGTAGACGACGAAACCGGCGATGTTCAGCGCAAACGTCAGCGCAACCCACGGCCACGTGCGCAGGCCCAAATGCCTCGAGTCCGCGTAAACATAAACCAGCATCAGCGCGGAAAAGAAAAACACCACACCCAGAATCGATGACTGCGTCAACAGAACTTTCGCTGTCGGTGCCTCCAGCAACGGCAGTCCGAACCACGCCAGGCAGAATCCCACCACGGCCGCAGCCACTGCAGTCAGCCAGTGCCGGCCACACAGCACAGGTTCCCGGGCCGGCGATGAATCGAGCAGAGTTTCACTGAGCATTCTCCACCTCCGTCACCGCGTGTCGAACGTGCTTCGCGGTGTCAGCGTTGATTGCAATTAACGAGCATGTTGCAGGGGGGTCGAAGGCAGGTACGCAACGGCGTTCCAGCTTACTTTTCCGCAAACAAACATGGCAGAGTGCTCCCCATGCGCACCGCCTGCGATCTCCGTATAGCGGCTGGCACAGCCGGGGTCACCGGCAATGCAACGGCACCGTCTTCCACTTCCGGTCGATCTTCAGTCCGCGAAAAAGGCCTTATCGCTTTTGCGCTTTCCTCTTTCTGCACATATAGACACCTTGCGCGCGCCGGAAGTTCCAGAAATGTTCACCCCGGATGCTGAAACGACGGCAACGATTGAATGATGGAGTGATTCGCGATTCGAATTGGCAGCCACGACAACGTCATGCTGCGAGGGGTCTTCCTGGTTCTTGTTGTATTGGTGTCCACACAGCCGGCTTCGCAATCTTGAATTCGGGCCGCAAGTGGGGCGCGAATGGGAGCATCTTTGTTGAGGGTGGGGAGAATTATTTCGCGGAAGGCTAGAACCTGGTGTGAAATCGGCTGACAGCGTAAATTTTACCCGCTGTTTCATAAAGGTACAGGTTTTTTGAAAAACGCAAATTTCTGGGAGGTATTATTTTTATAAGTAATTATTTATCAATAACTTGAATTTTTGATGAAAGAAACGCCAAAAATCCCACATGTCCCATCTGGGGAGATTTTGGATGAAACTAGCCTACTAATGTGTGTATTTCGGGTGGCTGTGCTCCTCCCCGGCGGGGCGCGGGAAGCGTGGCCGGGCATTTCCCCGGCACATTCGCCGCCGCCGCCCCGGCGCAAACATGGCGGGATAAA
>DATLWV010000062.1:0-11483 GCA_035576145.1 Terriglobia bacterium | reverse complement strand
AGCTCACGGATCTGGTGCCGCATCCGGGTTCGGTGGGCCCGATTCCGTTCAGTCCGTTTGCGCGTCTGTGAAAGACGCTTCAGAGCAGATTTATGGTTTGCCACACATTCTCCTTTGCAAAAGCAATGAATAAAATACTTTAGCAGAGGCCCGGAAACCCGTCAACGGCGAGGAGCAACACTATGGACCATGGCACATCAGACCAGGCTTTGGAGATCCTGCTCTCAAGATATGAAATCGAGCAGCGGTTGGGTCAACTCGCATCCGAGATCACGAAGGAGTATCACGGCCGCATCCCGCACCTGGTTGGCATCCTCAAGGGCGCGTGGGTCTTTATGGCTGACCTCATCCGCCATATGGATATCGAATTGACCGTCGATTTCCTGGGGATCACCAGCTACAATTCCGGCACAAGTTCATCGGGCGAGGTCAGAATCACCAAGGACCTTGACACCAGCATCAAGGGGCGTGAGGTCCTGATCGTTGAAGACATTCTGGACACCGGGCGCACGCTCAAGTATCTGCAAGATGTCCTCTCCGTCCATAAGCCGCACAATCTGCGCGTTGTAACTTTACTCGATAAAAGGTCGCGCCGCATTGTTCCGGTGAAGGCGGATTACGTTGGCTTTGAAATTGCGGATGTTTTTGTCGTTGGCTATGGTCTCGACTTTGATCAGAAGTACCGCCAACTTCCCGACATTCACGTACTCCGGGCGGAACACTCGCGCTAAGAACCTGATTCCAACCATAAAAAAACTCCATTGTACCGCTCCCCCCAAGGCAAGGTATAATAGCCGCCGCCAATCAGACCTATGAGCGAATTTTCTACTCCACTGATGCGCCAGTACAACGGCATTAAGGAGCGCTACCCGAATGCGCTGCTGCTGTTCCGCCTGGGGGATTTCTACGAGCTTTTCTTTGAAGACGCCATCGTTGCCTCCAAGGAACTGCAGATCACGCTGACTTCCCGCAACAAGGAAAAAGGGATTGCGGTGCCTATGTGCGGCGTTCCATATCATGCTGCGGAGGGCTATATCTCCAAGCTGATCCGCCGCGGTTACCGCGTGGCCATCTGCGACCAGGTTGAAGATCCGCGCAAGGCAAAAAAGCTGGTAAAGCGTGAAGTCACACAGGTGGTGACGCCGGGCACAGCCACTGGTTCCCAAGTGCTGGAGCCGCGCGACCATAACTATCTTGCGGCCGTGGCCGAATCAAATGGCGCCATCGGGCTGGCGTTTGCCGACCTCTCAACGGGCGATTTCCGCGTCACCGAAATCACAGGAGAAGGCCGCCAGGAGCGGCTGATGGAAGAACTGGGCCGCATGCGTCCCCGGGAACTGCTGCTGGCGCCCACCGCTTCCGTGCATTTCTCGCCGGAGTCCGACCCTCCGATCACCGAGACCCGCCTGGAGGAATGGGTCTTCGGAGGAGAATACGGAGAGAGGTTGTTAAAGGACCATTTCGGCGTGGTCTCACTGGCAGGTTACGGCCTGGAAGGCCATCCGCTGGCTGCAGGCGCGGCCGGAGCCATCTTCCATTACGTTCGCGAGACGCAGCGTGGGTCGCTCTATCATTTTGATTCGCTCCGTTTTTACCAGGAGAACGACTCGCTGGTGCTTGACTCCGCAACGCTGCGAAACCTGGAACTGCTGGAGCCGCTCACCGGAGGGCCTCGCCATGCAACGTTGCTTGCTGTGCTGGACCAGTGCGTCACATCGCTGGGCGCACGCAAACTGAAGGGCTGGCTGTTGCGGCCTTCCACCGACGCCGTTGAAATTGAAGCCCGCCTCGACGCTGTTGAAGAACTTTCTACGAATACCATCGCCCGCGAGGAGGTTCGGCGTGTCCTGAACGGGATCCAGGACCTGGAGCGCATTCTTGGCCGGGTTTCGCTGGAATCCGCAAACGCCCGCGACCTGCTGGCGCTGAAGGCCTCACTCGAGCATTTGCCGCTCGTCCGGACTTACATTGAAAGCTTCAACGCCCGGCGATACCAGGAACTCCATGATCGCATGGACGAGTTGAAAGACGTCCACGATCTGCTGGGCAGGTCCATCCACCCGGAACCTCCGGTGCTGCTTACTGAAGGCGACTTGATCCAACAGGGCTACCATGCCGAACTCGATTCTCTGCGGGAAGTCAGCCGCAACAGCAAGCAACTGATCGCTGAAATAGAAACACGCGAGCGCGAACGTACGGGCATCAATTCCCTGAAGGTACGATTCAACAGCGTTTTCGGTTATTACATCGAGGTCACCAAGGCCAACCTGCACCTCGCGCCTGCCGATTACCAGCGCAAGCAGACGCTGGTAAACGCGGAGCGCTTTTCCACGCCGGAACTCAAGGAGCTCGAGGCCAAAATTCTGGATGCCGAGGAAAGAAGCCAGACCCTTGAGCGGGAACTGTTTGTTGAGATTCGGCGAGAGGTGGGGGCCGAGGCGCGCCGCATCCGCCAGACGGCCCAGGCGCTGGCCGAGCTCGACGTTCTGGCGTGCTTTGCGCACCTGGCCGCGGAAAGGAATTACTGCCGCCCCGAATTTTCCGACAACGGAGAGATGGCGATCTTCCAGGGGCGGCACCCCGTCATCGAACACATCGTGACACGGGAGGAGGCCGGACATTTCATCCCCAACGACCTCTATCTGAACCCGACCTCCGACATCCTCATCATCGTGACCGGCCCCAACATGGGCGGGAAATCAACCTACCTGCGCCAGACCGCGCTGATTGCGCTGATGATGCAGATGGGCAGCTTCGTGCCCGCCGAACGCGCCAAGCTGCCGCTTTTCGACCGGATCTTTACACGCATCGGAGCCTCTGACAACCTGGCGCGTGGCCGCTCCACTTTTATGGTGGAGATGACTGAAACGGCCACCATCCTGAACACGGCGACGCCGCGCAGCCTGGTGCTGCTGGATGAAATCGGCCGCGGAACAGCAACCTTTGACGGCCTGGCCATTGCCTGGGCCGTGGTAGAGCATCTGCTGACGCACACCCGCGCGCGGACGCTGTTCGCTACCCACTACCACGAGTTGACGGAGCTCGAAGACCTGCTGCCCGGAATCCGCAACTATCACGTTTCTGTAAAGGAGTCCGGCGCAAACGTCATCTTCCTGAGAAAGGTGGAACCCGGCAGCGCCGACAAGAGTTACGGAATTGAGGTCGCACGACTGGCCGGGCTGCCTGCTAATGTTGTGGAGCGCGCAAGGGAAGTGCTGAAGCGCCACGAGCAGAGCGAGCACACCGTCAGTGGGAAACTGGCTGAAAGAAAACACGAGCCCAAAGACGTGCAGTTGATGATTTTTACTCCATTGAACTCCGAGGTGGTCCAGGCAATTGAGAATGTCGATCTTGACAACCTGAAACCCCTCGAAGCCTTGAATCTGCTTGCCGAACTCAAAAAGCAAATCCAGTCATAAGGCCGTACCGTCCACGGCCCCGCGCCTGCTGGTGGGCCTGATGGCGGGTACGTCTCTCGACGGTGTGGATGCGGCCCTGGTAAGCGTGGCGGGACCAGCCACGGCGCCGCGCGTCCGCCTGCAGGAGTTCACCTCAGTGCCTTACTCGCCGGGCATCCGGCGCCGGGTGCTGCAGGTTGCAGCCGGGCAGCAGGTTCCGGCCGGAGAGATCAGCCAACTTAACTTCCTGCTGGGCACGCTCTTTGCAGATGCAGCTCTGGAGGTTTGCCGCAAAGCGGGGGTCCCGCCCGGGCAGCTTGCCGGGATTGGCTCGCACGGCCAGACCATTTTCCACCAGGGGAACGCCACGGCCGAGGCTGGCCACAGGGTCAATTCAACTTTGCAGATTGCCGAGCCGGCCGTGATTGCCGAGCTGACCGGCGCTGTGGTGGTGGCCAACTTCCGCACCGCCGACATGGCGGCCGGCGGGCAGGGCGCGCCGCTGGTTCCGCTGGTGGATTACCTCCTTTTGAGCGAAGGGAATCAGGGCACTGCGGCTCTGAACATCGGTGGAATCGCCAATGTCACGGTGATCCCGGCAGGTGCGGCGGCTGAGGACGTCTTCGGCTTTGATACCGGACCCGGCAACATGATTATGGATGACCTGGCGCACGTTCTCACCCATGGGCGGCGGCATTACGATCCGAATGGCCGCATGGCCGCACGTGGGAAGGTCCTGGAGGACATTCTCGCGCAGGCTCTTCAGTATCCTTATTTCCGCAAACAGCCTCCCAGGAGCGCAGGCCGGGAACAATTCGGAGAGGAATTTGTGAAGCGTATTTTCCTCAGCAGGTTTCCAGGCGCACGCGCGGAAGATCTGCTGCGGACGGCGAACGAGCTGACGGCCGCGACCGTTGCCGGTGCCCTGCGGCAGTATGTTTTTCCTCGCGTAAGCATCGCTCGCCTGGTTGTTTCCGGTGGCGGCGCACATAACCAGCTGCTGTTAAGCCGCATCAGTGAACTGCTGTCTGAAATCGAAGTGGTGACTTCAGACGCGTTTGGGCTTCCGGTGGACGCCAAGGAAGCCATCGCTTTCGCCATCCTCGCTGACCGTACACTGCACGGCCTGCCCGGAAACCTTCCCGCTGTAACCGGAGCGCGCAGAGCGGTGGTTCTGGGAAGCATATCCCGCCCTTAAACCGCTTCTAAACGTGAAAGCCCAGATGCCACAGGTTGAGGATCAGCACTTCCCTCAGCGAGTAGAGGGCGCGCGCGAAGGGTTCGGCCTCAATGGGGCTTCCGGGTGCGGGCGAGGCGTAGGCGGTGATCCCAAATGAGGAAAACAGCCGCTTGATCCGATAAAGGTGGAAACCGTCGCTGACTACCACGCATGTTGATTCTTCGCGGGCCCTCAGCATTTCCGCCACCGCCTTCACCGTCTGGAAGGTTGTTTCACTGCGGGTTTCGTCCACTATCTTGCGCTCGGCAACCCCTTGCTGGATCAGATAGTCCCGGCCCACGCCGCCCTCCGTAAAGTGAGGGTCGCCGCCACTGCCCCCGGTCGTAATTACCAGCGGGGCAAAGCCGTGCTCTTCCAGGTAAAAGGTGTGATCCAGGCGGGCCTTGTAAACGGGTGAAGGGCGCCCATTATATTCTGCGGCGCCAAACACCACGATGGCCGCGGCCGGTTGCGCTTCATCGCTGGCGGCCTGGCGCCGAATGGTCTTGTAGAGGGAAACTTCCAGCACCACGGCGCCGGCAAGGAACGCAAGCAGGATGAGGACAATCCAATGGCGCAGTCGCACGGGAAACTCAGGAAAGGAATTCTTTCAGTTCTGATTCGCTGACGCCGCCGTAGCGCAAAATCCGGGCCCTCTCGCCATGGAGCTGCACAACCGTTGACGGATTATCGCCCGCCGTGGCGCCGCCGTCCAAAACGAGCGGCAGAGAATTACCAACTTGTTCAACAACCTCGGCCGCCGTTCTGCAGGCAGGATGCTCGGACAGGTTGGCGCTGGTTCCGGTGATGGGCCGGTCCACCGCCGTGATCAAAGCTTCTGCCAGCGGAAAACGCGGCCAGCGAATCCCGACGCGCCCGGTGTTTGCCGTAACCTTCAACGGGATCTGGCGCGACGCGGGGACAACCAGCGTCAGCGGGCCGGGCCAGAACTTCTTCGCCAGGGTAAAAAAGAGCTGCGGCGGGTCGGCTACCAGGTCAGCCGCCTGGTCAAGTGACGCCACCAGCAGCGGAATGGGCCGCTCAGCGGAGCGGTGTTTGATCCGGAAGATCTCAGTAATCGCGGCCAGGTTGAATGGATCCGCCCCCAGGCCGTAAAACGTATCCGTCGGGAAGGCAATGACTTTCCCGGAAAGAATCAGTCGGGCCGAATACTCCAGAGCGTATTCAAGGTTCGGCTTTTCTACCTTAAGGATCTCTGTCATCGAACGCTGCCGGAAGCTGCATCGAGAATGATTCTGACCGTAACATATGGCGGTGCAAGGGTCAAGATGAGGGGCGGTAACCAGGGAGAGTCCCGGCGGCTCGGAAATAAGTGACTAAAAATGGCCTTGACTTCCTAGTAGAAAGTGGGTGAGAATTCTGATAATCAGAGGAATAGTGCTTCCTTTATTTCACTAAGAAATGGGGGTGTTAATCGTTTGGCCGAAGTTCGACTTCAGGAGGGAGAGTCTTTGGAAAGCGCCCTCCGCCGCTTCAAGCGAAAGGTGCAGCAAGAGGACATCATCAAGGAAATCAAAAAGCATTCCTTTTATCTGAAGCCAGGAGAGAAAAAGCGAGTCAAAGCGGCCTTGGCGCGGAAAAGAGCCCGCAAAAAGGCCAGGCACGACCACGACTAATCCTGATGGCGGATGAGGGGTAGTTTGGCATCAGGCGAGGGACTGGTCAGGCAGGGGGGCAAGTCATGGAATACCGGGATCGGGTCCTCAAGTGCGTCGATTGTGGAGCGGAATTCGTTTTCACGGCAGGCGAACAACTTTTCTTCGCGGATAAGGGGTTCAAGAACGAGCCAAAACGCTGTAAGCCCTGCAAGTCCAAGAGAAGCCAGTTGCTCAACGGACAGGGTCATCGGCGTGTGGAAACCAGCACGGTCTGCTCGCAGTGCGGTAAGGAAACAACGGTGCCTTTCAAGCCGACTCAGGGGCGCCCCGTCTATTGCAGGGAATGCTTCGAACAGCGTCGAGCCGCGGGATCTCCGGCTTGATCTGATCGCAAATTCCCGCCTCCTCATCTTTCCCGAAAGGGATTAGGCTTTGGTGTGCGGCGCGCTGTGGGGCAGGCGCTGAACACGCAAGGGTGAGGTGTCTCTAGAGTCCGATGGAGTGAGTCTCCGCCGCGACCTACGCGGAAAAAACTCTCACGCCGGAAAACTGAAACTGCCCCACTCTTCGCCTCCTCCTGCAAAGAAGCATCCCTTACTGGCGCAATGCCCACAAGTTCGCATAACATGAAATATTCATGAGTACGTTCCACCTCATCAATTTCGGGTGCAGGGCGAGCCATGCGGACGGGGCCGCCATCAAGAAGCAGCTGATGGCAAAAGGATTCAGCGAGGCTGCTCCGGAAGCGAGCGAGGTTGCCGTCCTGAACACCTGCACCGTCACCGCTTCTGCCGACGCCGAAGTGCGCCAGGTGATCCGGCGCATCCACCGGGCCAACCCTGATTGCCGGATCCTGGTGACCGGCTGCTATGCGCAGCGCGCTGCCGATGAAATCGCGAAGCTCCCCGGCGTCAACTGGGTTATTGGCAACTCCCACAAACATGCGCTGGCGCAGATCCTTTCCGGCAATGACAGCGCGGGGGCCGCTCCGGAAAACCCGCCATCTCCTGGAGGTCAGTCGACGGACTCCGAAGCAGCGTTTGCCGGTTTTCAAAACCAGACGGGAGAGCCTCTGGTCCTGGTGGGTGAAATCGGTGATACCTTCCACTTTGCTCCGGTTTTTGCCGACGATCGCACCCGGCCGACACTGAAGGTGCAGGACGGCTGCAATGCTCGCTGCGCGTTTTGCGTCATTCCTCACGTTCGCGGCGAGAGCCGCAGCATGGAACCGGGAAAAGTCATCGACCAGGTCCGCGAATTGGCCCAGAACGGATACAAGGAAATCGTCCTCTCGGGAATCAACCTGGGCAGTTACGGGCGCGACCTGGGCCGGCGCATCAATTTCCTGGGTCTGGTGGAGCGGATCCTGCGGGAAACCGGGATCCCGCGGTTGCGGATCAGTTCCATTGAGCCAATGGACGTGGGCAGCAAACTGATTGAACTGGTTGCGACGGAGCCTCGCATGGCCCAGCACTTCCACGTACCGCTGCAAAGCGGAAGCGACAGAATCCTGCGGCTGATGAACCGGCGCTACTGGACCACCCAGTACGCCGAGCGTATACAGGCCATTCGTGAGCGAATGCCTAATTGCGGCATTGGGGCGGATGTCATGGCAGGTTTTCCGGGTGAGAGGCATGCGGACCACAGCGAGAGCTACCGGTTCATCGAATCACTCCCCTTCACCTATCTCCACATCTTCCCCTACTCGGCCCGTCCGGGAACGCCGGCGGCGGAGCGCCCCGGGCAGGTGGACGGCCGGCGCATCCACGAGCGCGTCCGCGAACTGAAGGCGTTGGTTACAGCCAAGCGCGGCCGATTCCTGGATGCCCAGATCGGGCAGAGACTTAGCGCGGTGGCACTGCACAAAATCCAGGAGGGAGCTCCGGCAGCACTCTCCAGCAATTACCTGCAGATTTTGCTTCCCGGCTCGGACGTCGCTCCCAATACGCTTCTCGACGTCGCCGTGGGCAGGGTCTTCGCCGGTGCACTTGTGGGCCGCCCGGCCTGAAAACGCTTTGCTGACGTTGATGCCTGTCTGCGCCCCAGCAGAAATCCTGCTCTTCTCCATATGACCCCATCCTCAAACTGAATTTTTTGTGGCATACTTGAAAGATATGGCAAGAGGTTGGAATAGTAAGGCAGTAGAAGAACAAATGGATATTACGGAATCAAAAGAAGCAGAATCAGAATTACCTCAGCTAACCCCGGAACAGCAGCAGCGGCAACGCGAGAGAGAAAGCCTTGAGCTTTCGCGCTCCCGCGTCCAGCAGGAGCTTTCAGCGGCAACGCATCCGCATTACCGCACCTCGCTCCAGGCTGCTCTCGGTTATCTTGAGGATAAGATTGCAGCGTGCAAGTAGTGCCGCCGCTGCCGTCCAATCGCTGATTCGGTGATCCAGGGGTCTTCTGCCCGGCGCGGGCCGGGGGCGGAAGTGTCTGCGTCGGCATGGCAAACGCTTTTCATCTCAAGTGAAATTCCTGTCTTTGCTCCACTCGTTTTAATTCCCTTCTACCAAGTTCAGCAAAACGAGAGCCACACAATGCTCGCAGAGGGGAGTCCTCATTTATTTGTTTCCTGTCTTGCGTCTGGGACGCCCGTTTCCGGCCACGGTGGTAATGATGCCGGTGTGGGCGTCCACGCGCCGGATGCGATTGTGAACTTTATCAGCCAGGTAGAGATTCCCGCCCTCGTCCAGAGCGATGCCGCAAGCGTTGATTTTGGCGCTGCTTGCGGGCCCCCGGTCGCCGCTGTAGCCCTCAAAGGCCGTCCCGGCATACACGGAAATCTGCCCGGTGCGGGCATCGACCCGGCGGACGGTATACGCAATATCTTCGATGAGGAAAACGTTGCCCTGCGCGTCCGCAGCAATATCCAGAAGGTCGCCAATGCCGGCATGGGTGGCGGGCCCACCGTCACCGGAAGCGATTTCGGTTCCATTGCCCGCCACGGTGGTAATGACCCGAGTCCTGAGATTAATGCGCCGGATACGGTGATTGTGAGTGTCGGCAACAAACAGGTTTTCTCCGGCATCCATGGTGAGAAAGGCAGGCCCATCGAAACTGGCATCGAGCGCCGGGCCGCCGTCCCCCGAAAATCCCTTCTGCCGATTCCCGGCAGTGGTGACCGCATCCTCTTCCAGTTCAACGATTTCATCGAACGTGCTTGCCGAAACAAACAGCGAGCGGTTCCTGAAGGCCACCATCCCCAGCGGGTTTGAGAGGTCTGCGTCCATGGCCGGCGCCCCGTCCGGAGTAATCGGCTCGCGCCCGTTGACCAGCGACCTGATGCGCCCCGTAGCATGATCGAGCACACGAATGAAAGCCCCGTCGGTCTTGTTCACGCCGCCCACGTACAGGTTGCCTTCCGGGTCCACCGCGAGGCTCAAAACACGGTAGACAGACACCTTCCGCGGCTCCGCGTTCTCCTTGAAGCAGCACCGTTTGCCATTGCCGGCCACCACCTCCACGTCCTTCTTCTTCCAATCAATGAGCAGGATGCGGTTGCCATACTCCTCGTTGACGTATAGGTTTCCCGCCGCGTCAAAGGCCATCTGGCAGGGACCGTTGATGGCCGTGTGCAGGGGATCACTCGCTCGAACGTGGGCGACCGGAGAGAAGATGATCGCCAGGAGCAAGAAATATAAGGTTTTAGTGATGGATTTTGCAGCCACGGCGGCTCCCGTGAAGAATGTCAGGTCGTCTGTGCGACAGGGTTATTATACGCCTTTCTTGCGTTACAGACTTCAGGGGAAGAACAAAGGGCTAGGCTTATGCGGGAATCTCAAAATAAGCGGAATAGGTGTGCGGCTCGGGAACTTCCATCCCTTCAAGGCGCATTCCCTCCAGGTGAAACTCGATGGCTTCGCGCATGTTCCGCTCGACTTCATCCCTTGTGTGGCCAGTGGAGACACAACCTGGAAAGTCGGGAGAATACGCAGCGTACCCAGTGCCGGTTTCCTCGATGTCAATTAAGAACCTTTTCAGTGTCTTATTCCTGAACCTGTCCTACCCTTCACAGTTTCGCCCAATTTCTTAAATAGAGTTCACTAACTAATACCGAAATCGAGGCCGAATCCACCGTGGCAGGGAGGGTAGATGCCCTAGACGACTCCTCAAGAACCAAAAGCAACCTGTTAGCGTGTTCAATAACGCGTTCTTCTGACCACTCCCCTCCCCGTACTGCCAGGAGGAGTTCTCGCTCTTTGGAAGGTCTTGGGAGGGTGACCCAATGGTCTCGCATGAGCTCGATTCCCTCGTACAGCAGGCGGAGGGTATGCATCGCGGCTTTTGAGTCGTAGCCGAATTTTCCAATTATCTCTGGTCTTTGCCCATGTTTTCCTGTTCCGCGCAGGCCTGTCATGCGCTTGAGTTGCGCGTCGGCGTACGCCATGTACTTCTTTGCGTGAGTGCGTGCCAGGAATATTTGCCGTCGCTCCAGAATCGTCGACCATTCCTCCTCGCCTGGGCCCGCAGGAGTGAATAGCGAATGCAAAAGTGTAGGATTGCCCTTCGCGGCCAGTCCGGCCCATTTGCGAAGAGAATAACACATCACGTCGGTGTCGCTCGCCACGTTGCGCCGGTCCTGGGGAGAAGTCGAAGCTGTGAAGTGCTCCATGCTGCCGATGCCAAGAGCGAGCCAGGGCTTTTCGATGAAGATTCCATAGACATCAGTGTCATCGGTACCGCGCAGCTTGACGCCGTGAAGTGCGGACCCGCCAATGAAGGCATGAATAATCTCGGCACGATCAGCCGGGAATCCAAGGGCGGCAATCAAAACTCTTGGTTCGGCGGGGGGCAAAATTCACCTCGGCTTGCAATCAGAATGCTTGCCAGGATTGAACAAGTTAACTCCGTGGCACAAAAAGCAAAAGCCGCGATCACTCGCGGCCTTTTAACATCTCAAACTTGAAATTTCAGATTTAAAAGCCCTTTGACAACTGAGTTGAGCAGCCACGCCGCTGAGCGGTGTGTTCCCGGCCTATTCCGCATAGCGGAATCCGGGAACCGGTTCTCTCTTAGAAAGGAGGTGATCCAGCCACAGGTTCTCCTACAGCTACCTTGTTACGACTTCACCCCAATCATGAGTCATACCTTGGGCGCTACCCTCCTTGCGGTTGGGATCACGACTTC
This sequence comes from Terriglobia bacterium, assembly GCA_035576145.1. GTDB lineage: Bacteria > Acidobacteriota > Terriglobia > UBA7540 > UBA7540 > SCRD01. Next base: position 117 of record DATLWV010000062.1, on the reverse strand, counting down.
TAGTACAACCCACTTTCGTGATGTGACGGGCGGTGTGTACAAGGCCCGGGAACGTATTCACCGCGTCGTTCTGATACGCGATTACTAGCGATTCCAGCTTCATGCAGTCGAGTTGCA
>DATLWV010000061.1:0-3039 GCA_035576145.1 Terriglobia bacterium | reverse complement strand
CCATGATGCGCTCTTTCAGCAACGTGCGAATATCGGGCTGCGGCGCCCCGCGCAGGCTGGCCGTGATGGCGTAGGCGAGCGCTGCGAAGCCCGAGTTGCTGTAAGCGAACTTCGTCCCAGGCGGAAAGATCACCGGAGTTTTATGGATCGCAATCCAGAAGGGGCTCGGCTTTCTCTTCCAGAAGTCTCCCTTCCATCCGGTCAATTCCGCGTGCTGCTTGCCGCTCTCTTCTGCATCTTCCAGGCCGGAAGTATGGGTGGCCAGTTGCCGGATGGTGATGCGCGACTTCATTGGGTCGTGCTTCCATTGGGGAATGTATTTCCAGGCGGGGTCGTCCGCGGAGAGGCGGCCGTCGTTGAGCGCCACCAGCAGTGACATCCCGCCCACCAGGGACTTTGCCATCGAGGCCGTGTAGTGGCGACGTTCCGGTCCCCAGCCGGGGGCATACCATTCGTAAACGGTCCGGTTGTGGCGGCGGACCAGCAGGCCGGTGGTTTGCCGTGCCGCAAGCTGATCTTTCACCTTCTCCAGGTTTGAGAGGTTCAAGCCTTCCCGAATGTCGGAGGACTTTAGTATGGCCGGGCTGGCTGAAGCAATCCAGGCGGCTCCAGTTGCGGACAGTGAGCGCCTGATGAAGCCGCGCCGGCTGGTTGGCCTGCTCACGATGTTTTCTCCTTGTTCAATACTCTTCAGGATTCGAAGGTAAACGCCTGCCGCGATACTGGGTCCGTGCTTGACAAGCCCAGGTGATTATCGGTCAGGGGCATGTGGCATCGCAAAGGAATTTCATAATTCTGCCCAGCCAGTGTGGTGTCCCGCATAATTGTTTCCACTTTTAGCGTCATTCCGAGGGTCGGCGTTTCCTGCCGGCCCGAGGAATCTGCTTGTATCGCGGTAGATAACCAGATTCCTCTCCCGCGTTGCGTTATCGGAATGGCGTCCTTCCGAGCACGCAGCGGACACCAAACTGGAAGCCAAATTCCGTTCCTGGGGCTTGAGCGCCCCGCAAGCTGTGATGGGGGCCCGCTGCTTCCTTGCCCCCGCCTGTGATTGCGGATATTCTAGATTGAGCCGGTCATCCGCGAAGTCTGTCAATTCCAGCTGTTGCTTAACATGAGTTGAAGCACAAGACTCTGCGCGATGCTTGCCGGAGGAAGGGACGAGAGTTTGCCTGAACAGGTCTCGCTTGAGCACGGAATTCACACCGCGCAGGGCGCAGCAAAACGTGTGCTGGTTCTGCACTACCATGAGATCTGGCTGAAGGGAGGGAACAAGCGTTTCTTCCAGAGCCGGCTGGTGGCTGCGGTGAAGCGCAGCCTGGAAGACCTGTCGCCCTGCCCACTCGAAGTGGTGCTGGACCGACTGCTGGTTCCTGTGCCGGACGAAAGCCTTCTCCCCCTGATGGTGGAGCGCCTGCAACGGGTTTTTGGCCTCGCCTATATCGGCATGGCGTGGGAAGTTTCTGGAGGAATGCCGGAACTCGCCTGTTGCACCTGCCGCGTGATGGAGCAGATCAATCCCCGCAGCTTTGCGGTGCGTGCCAAGATTGCGGACCACGCTCTCGGAGTGAATTCGATGGAAGTTGAGCGCCAGCTTGGGCGCGAGGTTCTGACCGCCTTGCGGGCGAAAGGGAGCGCCGTCCGGGTGAACCTGTCCGAGCCGGAAGTGACCTGCCAGGTGGAAGTGATTCCGGGCCGTGTGCTGGTCTATGCCGAACGCGCCGAGGGCCCGGGCGGCCTTCCGGCAGCGACCGGCGGGCGCCTCGTGATGCTGCTTTCCGGCGGCTTCGATTCCGGCGTGGCTGCTTACAAGATGATGCGACGTGGCGCCCACCTGGCTTTCGTCCACTTTTTCGGCAGTGCCTCGCCGGCCAGCGGGCCTTCGAGTCCGGTAGCCGAGCGCATGGTGCGAGTGCTGACACCTTATCAATTTACTTCCCGCCTTTACGTGGTTCCTTTCGACGCCGTGCAGCGGCATATTGTGACGGGCGCTCCAGAAAACCTGCGAGTGCTGCTCTACCGGCGCATGATGGCGCGCATCAGCCGCGAGATTTGCCGGGTGGAACATGCCCTGGGCCTGGTGACCGGCGACAGCGTTTCGCAGGTTGCGTCGCAGACCCTCCACAACATGGCTGCCGTTGACCGTGGCATCGACGTGCCCATCTATCGCCCGCTTGCCGGGGACGACAAAGAAGAAATTCTGCGTTTAGCGCGGCGCGTCGGGACCTATGAGATCTCCTGCGAGCCGTTTGAGGATTGCTGCCCGCGCTTCATGCCGCGGTCGCCGGCTATCTTCGCGAGCCCCGAGCAACTTGACCGCGCAGAGCAGGGACTCGACATTCAGGCGCTGGTGACGCTGGGGCTTGAGGGAGCACGCGCCTTTGACTTCAAGTATGAGCGGGGAGAGGTTTCAAGGCGCGAAGGGCTACCGCGGCGGTTTGAGAAGTTCATCAAATATCGAAAATCCCTTGCTGCCGGGACGGTGGAACGGCAGAAATCCTGAGGCCTGGAATGTTATTCCCTGTGCTTGCTGAAACCTGTTCCGGGTACATTTTGGGGAGGGCACTCAACAGATTTTGTCCTCCGGTTCGATTTTTGGCTCCTTTTGTTTTCAACAACATGGCCCGGTTCGTTTTTGGGTTCGTTTTGGGTTCGTTTTTTCCACAGGAACGTATTTTCAACAACTTCCCGGCTTCGTTTTTGGGTTCGTTTGGGTTCGTTTTTTGGGTATTTCACTTTGTTTTCAACAACTTCTCGGGTTCGTTTTTCAAAATAACATCTTTTTTGTCCCACACAATTTTAGTTCCAAAATCGTACGTCCATATTTTCAATTGTTTACGGGCAATTAACAGTCTAAGCGGACTACTTATTTCTGTCAACGTATCGCTCCCGCAAGCCTTCCCCGCCATCAACAAGAAGGCTACCATACTAGCCCACAAAAGTCAAGCCAATTCTGCCAGGAGGTGATGTCAAGCTGCGTGTGTAAAAAGGCGGAGGGTGCGGTTTCGCCACTCCTGGCGTTCGTTGTAGCCGTTAAAG
>DATLWV010000060.1:0-11272 GCA_035576145.1 Terriglobia bacterium | reverse complement strand
GCACAACCGCACTCAGCAGGTAAGGCCAAAACGCGATCCTGATTGCCGGACATGCGGACAAAGGATGTTTACTTACCTGGAAGAAGGAGAACCGCTGCCCACGACGCTCTGTGGAAGAGACGCCGTCCAGATTCGCCACCGCGATTCACGCAAGCTGGACATGGGTCTCCTTAAAGCACGGCTGGAACAGTTTGGGACTGTACGGGCCAATGATTTCCTGCTGAAGTTTTCCTTTGACGGTTATGAGTTGACAGTCTTCGCGGATGGCCGAGCCATCATAAAGGGAACTCAGGACCCGGCCGTAGCGCGGGGCCTTTACGCCAAGTACATCAGCACCTGACCCGGCCCAACCTGTGCCCAGCAGCGCCTCAGCAATAGAAATCTGTGAGCATCACAGCTACCGCGAGCTCAGGTTGTATTCCGATACGTTGGGGCGTGTAACCACGAGCTGCCGGCTCAATTGAAACTTAAGCTCGGTGCCGCGAGGCAACGTGAGGTCCGGCCCGCGGCGGCGCAAACTGTCCACCAGCCCTGCAGCACCGCCGATCACTCCACCTACAAAAGCACCGTGAAAACCGCCGAACACAGTGCCCAGCAGGCCTCCACCACCAATCCCGATGCCGACTTCCTTGAGGTCTCGCATGCGGGCATCCGGCCCACGCACAACCCCTTCAGGGTTTGCAATTCGGGCGCCCGGCGCGCCGTACATTTGCAGCAGGACGGCATTCACACTAAAAGTTTGACCGTTTGGAAAGGCCAGAGTCTCAGGGACAAGCAGCATTTTCCCCACGCCTTTGATGTGGCCCGGGCGGGCCAGGCTGCCAATCCGTCCACGAATGGTGGCGCCGGCCGGGACAATCTGAGTGTCATTAACGATGAGAGGCTCAGCCAGAGTGGCTGCAAACAACTGCCCCTGAGTGTTTGTGGCAGTGGATATTGTCTGGGAAAGTCTGCAGTGCAGGACTGTACCGGGCGGAACAGTCAGAGTTGCCGCCATTCCCGCCCATGCACTCAAGAAGACAAAGGAGACCGCCAGCACAGCGCGCTTGACCATGAGTTCACCTCCGCAGAAAGTTTCATGGCCGGACCCTGGCGCTCTGTCCAGCTGGTTTTAGGGTTCTTGAAAGAAGATATCTAACCCGCGAAATCCTGTACCCACCCGTGAACGGTTGGCCCGCGTGGGGCCAGATTCCCGGGCTAAACGACGCCCACCGAACTTACTGCAGCCCCTCCGACCGCGAAGCCATCTGGTGAGCAACGTTCTTCGGTGTACTAATATAACCGGAGATAACGTCCTTGTCCACCTTGTTGACCACCAGTTCGCAGAAGGTCTGCGACCCGCGAGTGGTGAAAAAGATCGGTTCGTTAATCGTCCGGTGGTCTTTCTGGACCCATACGTCATCAACCAGCAGGTCAACTGTAAAGCGGTGGTGCTTCTTATTGGTCCGCTTCAAATCCATGCCGATATTCGCCAGATGTATAGGTTTATGACGAACCAGCGTGAATTCGTAGTAATCTCGCTCGCCCAGTTTCCGCAAGGCGTCAATCTCATCGTGGTTGCGCGCAATCAGCGTCCCAAACCGGGTGCGCGTCATGCCGAAGTTGTTGACCAGTTCATCCACATTCTGCTTGGTCTTATTCAAGTCCGTCTTCGTGTTCGTGACGTCTTCACTCAGCGCCCCAACCTGCTGTTGGTCGGCTTTCAGCGCAATCTCGTGCTTGAGGTCGTCCACCTGACGGGTGTGCTCGGTCTGGAGTTGAGCAACCATTGCGCGCGCCTTGCGGAGTTCGCCCCCCTGGGCGCCCAGGTGCTGTGAAGCTTCGTCCAGTTCGGTTTTCAACGCGCCAAGCTGCTCCTGATTAGCGTGCTCAAGAGCCAACAACCTCGCCGAAAGCTGGTTATTAAACTCGGTGGCAAGTTCCTGACGCGTTTTGGCATCCTGCGCCCGAATTGCCTTCCCCATAACCGCAACGCGGCTGATGGAATAGATTTCTGCAACCACCAGCACCGCCAGCGTTATCAGGATGATTTTCATCCAGCTGTCCATGCCCCGGCCCGCAAAGACAGTCCCCTGAGGGCTGCCCTCCACAGGCACATTATCAATCGCCATCTCACTGCCTCCTTCAACTTATGAAAACCGCTTGTTGAGCCGCAGAACTCGGATACATTTGTATACGCAATTGAAGTTCCAGCTTCGGCCCTGAAGATAATGATATGGAAACAGATAGCTTCACGCCCGCTCAGGAAGGCAGGTTTGGAGGTCAGAGTGAATTTCTTACGTGACGGGTGTAAAAAATGCAGTGCGGAAGAGGACGTAATCAGTTGAAAAGTGGGCGGAAACCCCTTAAGGGATCCCTTGAAACCGGTTTATTCGCCTGGATCGCCCCCGCTCTGCGGCGAGCTTTTCTCCGCCTTCGACGGAGCTTTCCTCTCTTTTTGAATGCGGACCCAGCCTTCTTTGTTCACCTGGCGCGCCCGGCCAACAGCCAGCGATTCCGCCGGGACGTCTTCCGTGATGGCGGAACCGGCCGCCACGTACGATCCTTTGCCGATCTTTACCGGCGCGACCAGCATGCTGCCGCTGCCGATAAACACTTCATCTTCGATCTCGGTCAGGTTCTTCTTTTCGCCGTCGTAATTGCAGGTCACTGTTCCGGCGCCGACGTTCACTCGTTCGCCCAGCGTGGCATCTCCCAGGTAGGTAAGGTGCCATGCCCGCGTGCCCCGCCCCACGCGCGATTTCTTGACTTCCACGAAATTGCCGATGCGCCCACCATCCTCAATCACCGCACCATCACGAAGATGGGCAAAGGGCCCGAGGATTACGCCTGAGCCGATCTCGCAGCCCGTAACATACGTATTCGGACGCACCAGCACGCGGTTACCAAGAATGGAATCTGCGAGCGTGGAATGCACCCTGATGGTGCAGCCCCGCCCGATTCGCGTGCTGCCCAGCAGGCTCACGCCGGGTTCGATGATGGTGTCGCTTCCAACCTGCACTCCACTGTCGATATAAGTCGTCTCCGGGTGGACGATCGTGACCCCTCCGCGCATCAAGGCCTCAGACTTTTGCATTCTCAGGATGCGTTCCATTCGGGCCAGTTCAACCCGGTCATTCACGCCCAGGACTTCGCGCGCATCTGCGACAGGAAACGCCACAACTTTCTTCCTTTGCTGATTGAAGATCCTGACGAGGTCCGTCAACAGATATTCTTTCTGGGCATTCTTGTCGGAAAGTTTGTCGAGGTACTTCAACAGGTCAGTTCTCGAAAAGCAGAGGATGCCGGAACTTACTTCCCTGATCCTGCGTTGAGCAGGACTACAGAGCTTTTCTTCAACGATGGCCCGTACGCTCCTGCCGCCGGACCGAATGATCCTGCCGTAACCAGTCGGGCTGGCAGGGCGCATGGTCAGCACGGAAGCAGACGCCCGTGCCTTGAGGTGAGCAGCAACCAGCTCCAGCAGAGTTTCCGTCCGCAACAGCGGCGCGTCTCCCACAATCACTACAACTGTGGAACCCTTGCACTTTTCCAGTTGAGGACGCGCCACCATCAGTGCATGGCCGGTGCCCCGCTGCTGCTTCTGTTCCACAAATCTGAGTCCGGGCCGCGCCAGTGTTTCACGAACAGAGGCCGCGTTATGCCCCACGACCATCAGGACGGTTTCCGGCGCCGCCGCAAGTGCCGCGGTCACCACATAATCCCCGAGAGGGCGGCCCGCCAGTGTGTGGATCAGCTTGGAATGCTCTGACTTGAAGCGAGTCGATTTACCTGCGGCAAGAATAACGATTGAGAATTCCTGTTTGGCCATAGGGTGATTCCGCTTCCATCAAAAAGCTCCCGGGGGCGATGGCAGACTGGCCCAGGATGTGACACCAGGTCTCGTCTCGACCGGGCGGCAGACTACCTTTTTACCACGATACAGGAATTGCTTCGCAGCAAATGCCTGACAATTGGAGCAAGGTCAATCCTCGCCCATCCAGGCGCCCCAGGGTTTCAGTCTTTCTACGTTGTCGCAAACGGCTTTGAAGGCCGCTGTCAGCGGCACGGCAAGAATCAGTCCCACTGCTCCCCAAATCCATCCCCAGAACATCATGGCAATTGTCACGGTCAAAGCGTTCAGGCTGACCTGGTGGCCCACGAACTTGGGAGTGAGGACGTTGATGGCAAGGAAGTGCACCACCATGACGATGGCCGCAATCACGATAAAGGGCGTTGTCGAGGTATATTGTCCGAGGCCCATCATCATGGGGGGCGCCATCGCCAGCGCGACTCCCAGATAAGGAACCATGCTGAGGAATGCAGATACCGGCCCGATCAGCAGGGCAAAATGGAGCCCCATCAATGAGAAGGCAGGAGTAACGAGCGCTGCCGCCATCAGCGCCACCATGATGTTCCCCATCACGTAGCGCCGGATCATGTGGCCGATCCCGAGGATCACGTTTTCAGCCTGCTGGCGATGCCGGTCCGAAAACAGGTTCAGCGTTCCCTTCCAGATATGGCCCTTGGCGGTAAGCATGAAGAAGACCAGGAAGGGGACGAACATCACCGTCAAAATAAAGGTGTAAACCGACCCGATCCCTCGCAAGAGATACTGCCCCCAGTGGGATTCCTGCTGCAGCCGGATCGTCGGAAGGTTTGACTGCGGCTGCGAAGAAACAGACACTACTCCGGAAGCCAGCTTCTCAATATTTTGCACCATGGCCTGGAGGCTCGCAAACAGGTGCTTGAGGGGGGCGCCATAGGTCGGGAATTCCTGGATGAACTCGATGACTCGATCGTAGACGCCGTAAATAATCAGGTAGACCAGTCCGATGGAGCCCACCAGCATCAGCAGAGCGCCCAGCCAGCGTGGAATGTGGATCCGCTCCAGAAAACGGACCGCCGGCTCAAGCACAAAAGCAATCAGGATGGAGCAGACCAGCGTGATGATGATGGAGCTTGCGTAATTGATGCACGCAATCACGATGGCCACGGCAATGATGCGGCCGCTCGCCGTGGCAATCCTGGTGGTTGGGGGAGCTTCGGATTTTATCTCAGGCATCGGCAGAACTCGTGAATTTGATTCTAACTTGGCAGGCTCCAAAATTCCACATCGGCAATCCGGGACTGATAATCAGGCACCGCCTTTCAAGCTCACACGATGATCATCATGGTTAAAAGGAAAACCGGCGTCAACCAGCCAGGTGCAGGTTTGAATTTGAGGGTTGTGCAGTTATAATGAGCAACGACTATGGCTACCGATAATTCCTGGCTGGATAACCGTCCCCCGCGGCTTGGCGATCTGATTGACGACCATTGCCCGCGCTGCAAGCGCCTGATGAATCATGCCATCGCCAGCTTTGTGGGTGACAAGGTGGTGAAGGTCATCTGCCAGACCTGCTACTCCGAGCATCCCTACTTTGAAGGCAAGGAGAAGAAGAAGGCGCCCAAGTCCACGGCCTTTGGCCAGGTACTGGCCAAGGTATCGCCCTCGGAGACCCCTCCGGAAGCCCCGGCCGGCAAGAAACCAAAGGCCGCGTCCTCGGCCCGGCCCCTGATTCGGCATAAGTCCAAGTCCGCTGCAAAGAAGTAAAGTCAGCTCAAATTGCGGCCTACAATTTCGACCTCATGGTCCGACCGCAACCGGTAACGAACCCCGCTCCATTCAATTGTCCGCACGAACCCTGCTACCAGAAAGTTCCACAACATCACCCAGGGAACCAACAGCGTTAGTTGCCAGTAGCGCTTTCCGTACCTGCCCAGAAACTCGCGCTCTTCCGGAAAAATCTCGCGGGCCACGACCGCTCGAATCTTCCCCTTCCCCATCCCCAACCCGAGAATGACGGCCAGCAGGGCGGCAACCGCAATCCGCTCCCAGCCAGCCACCGGTTCAAGCAGCACGAAAAGGCCCCAAACGAACGTCAGCGAATAAAGCACATGAGCCGCCAGGCCCATCGCCCACAACCGGGGAGCGTATACCCGCGTGATAATAATCTGCCGGTTCGTCCAACGCATGAACCCGGCAAAAGAAGAATCCTCGCGCGAAGCCACCAGACAGCGCGGTTCAAAGCGAATCCTGCCGCCGCTGTCGTGCACCGCCCGGCCGAGCCCGTAATCGTCGCTGACTGTTGAGGCCCAGTAACGCTCGCGAACCAGCAAATGCTTGAAGTCTTCCCCCCGGATGGCCATGGAACCGCCCCAGGGAAAACTGCTGTCGTGTTCGCCCATAAACGTCGCGATGGAAGTGTCCCAGGCGGCGCGCAGTTGCGATATAAAAGTCCGGCCCGGCAGATACCAGCGGAAACCCGTGCTGACCGTAACGTCACGGCTCGCGAGCGGCGCAACCAGCGACCGCAGCCAGGTTGAGTTCGGCCGGGCGTCGGCGTCGGCAAAAACCAGAACTTCGGTTTCGGGATCGACAACATCCAGCCCGCGCAGCAGGTTGTGGACCTTCTGTCCTTGCGCGTGGGCGGGCCCTGCCACTACCAGCGTCACATTAAAGGGATCGCCGGAGCTTCGCGTTGCCTCCTTCACCAACTCGTTCAACACGGTATAGGCAGGATCGTTTTGATCGCATACCACCAGCACCAACTGGTATTGCTGATAGTCCTGCGTCAAGAAACCGGCGATGTTTGCCTTGAGCTGCGCATCCGCTCCCGTCGCCGGAATCACGACTGCTGCTTTCGGTGAATAATCTCCAATCTCTTGTGCCCGGCACCGCCGCACATACCTGAGAAACCGGAACCCGTCAAGCAGCGACCGCGCGCTTTGCGCCAGAAGCAGAAGGCCAAGAATGATAAAGATGATGAACGCGCTGTCCATGGAAGATTTTCGAGTCTAGCACAGCTTTCGTTTGGGCTTTCATCTCGAAGCTTGCTGGTGGGCCGGCCCCTGACCTGGTTATCACTTCGTCAAACTGGGTTGGTCCGTCCAATTTCTCCCCACGCAATAAAAACTGCTTGACAACTTGTCTCGTGCACCCTACTATATCGTCTGACGATATATCCGACACGGACTTATTCAGAATGGGCGAAAAGGAACGGTCAAAGCCAACCAAACACCTTTCAGAGGCGCGCGGGCCGCTCACGCCGGCAGTCTTTTACATTCTCGTAGCTCTTGCTGACGGCGACCGACATGGATACGCCATCATGCAGGAGGTCAGCAAAAGAAGCGGGGGGGCAGTGCGGCTGGGACCTGGCACACTTTACGGTGCTATCAGTCGAATGCTTAGAGATTGCCTCATCGAGGAGTCGGAGGAACGTCCTGATCCCGAGATGGATGACAGCCGGCGGCGATACTACCGCCTCACGGAACAAGGTGGCCGCGCTTTGGCGGCAGAGGCAAACAGGCTTAGAGATCTCGCGCGTGTGGCGCAATCTACGAGAGCCGTTCGCAAGCTCAGACAGGCCTAAGGGGGCATATGAACGATTGCGCCCGAAATGCGGAGACCTCGGGACGATTTTACAGGTTATTGCTGTTCCTTTACCCTCCCGATTTCCGGACCCGCTTCGGCCGGGAGATGGTCCAGGTCTGGCAGGATGTTTTTCCACTCGAAAGAACGGACGGCATTTTGTGGAAACGCCTGGCCTTTTGGCTTCGGACCTTTGAAGACCTTGGGAGATCGCTTTTTGGTGAGTGGAGACAGGCGGTGGCACGAAACGGCGGGATCGGACCATCAGTCGCCACACTGGCGGAATCGGTCGTTGTCCCTCTCGCGATTTGCGGAAGCCTGACTCTGGCAGGTTTCACAGTCGCCGTTCTTACTCGCAGGGCAATACCACGTGGATTTACAAGCCCAGGTCTGGAGTGGCAAAGCACAATTGCTGCTCTTGAAACCGGTGCGGTTGTGATGGTCGGCCTCGGAATTGCAGGCGCGCTCGGAGCTTACCTGCTGGCCCGAAGATGCAGAACCACCGGGCTCTGGATCAAACTTTAGCGGCCACGAACTCGCATTAAAGTTTGCATGAAGCAGGTGGTGCGAATCTGCTTGAGCGGAGGTGTATCCCATGCGGCCAGGAAGGAAACGCTGGATCGGTCTTGCAGTTAAAACGGGCCTTCCGGCCATTCTAGTTTTGATCATCGCGGGAATGATTTATGAAAAGCTCGGCGAGCGGCGTGATCGGGACCGCTACCCGCAAATTGGCCGGTCTGTGGATATCGGTGGCCGCACGCTCAATATCTATTGCTCAGGCGAAGGCGGGCCGAGCGTCATCTTTGATACTTTCGGGCACACGGCCGGCTACAGTTGGGCGGCCGTTCAGCGTGAGGTGGCGAAATTTTCTCGCGCCTGCTGGTACGACCGCGCGGCCTATGGTTGGAGCGAACCGGCGCCAATGCCGCGCACATTCAAGAATGTCGCCGAAGACCTGCATGCGCTCCTCCATGCCGCTGGCGTTCCCGCGCCCTACGTGCTGGTTGGCGGTGGCGATGCGGCCTCACACATTCGTGTTTATCACGGGCTGTATCCCAATGAAGTCGCAGCAGTGGTGATGGTGGGGGCCAACGAAGTAGACAGTCCCCAAGCCGCCGCTGTATACCCGGAGAACGCCAAAGGCGGATGGGCAAGAGAATTCGGATCGTTCGCGCCCCGAATTCGAGCAGCTGCTTGCACTGTTTTTCCGATTTTGGCCCGCATCGGTGTCATCCGTTTGGCGGCTGCATCCCGAAGACCACGAATTACACCAAGTTTCGGCTTGACGCCGGAGGAACAGACTGAACTCGACTCCCTATCGGATAATCCCACTGCCGAGCGGGGCAGTGAATTGTGCGCTCGGGAAGAGAGCATGGAACAGGTGAAGGCAGCGGGAAATCTGGGCGCGGTTCCGCTGCTCGTGCTTGCGCCTGAATACGACTTTCATGAACCCACTTCCGTCACTGGTTCGGCCGAAGCAGCATGGAACAGATATCAGCTTGAAAAAGTCCAGCCAGAGTTGGCCCGGCTCTCGACACAAGGCCAGTTGGTTGTCGAGAAGGACGGCTTGACATTGATAAGCATTGTCGATGCCGTCCGCAAGGTCGTCACAGAAATTCGCGCAGAGGGACAGAAATAGTTCGAATATTCAAAGCTGCGTGATCCAGGCCAATCGACCAGTTAACCCCGAACGGAAATTCCAGTCACACAAGCCCGTAAACCCGGACGCGTACCCCAGCGTGGGAGCCAACCACGGGTTCGGCACCCTACCCAACCTCTTGCCCGTTTCCTCCTTCATTCCCTATAGTCAATTAGGGAGCTTCATTTGCACTTATTGGATCTTGTTCTTTGGTTTGTATTTGTGGTTTGGATTGCGGCGGGCATTTTTGCCTTCTGGAACATCACAGGTGTCGCCATCCTTCGCCCTGAGTCGTTCTCGGTGCCGCCGCCTTCTCTTCCCCGGATCTCCATCCTGCTTGCTGCGCGCAATGAGCAGGAGATGCTGCCGGCAACGCTCGATTCCCTGCTCAAGCTCGATTACCCGGACTTTGAAATCATCCTGGTTGATGATGACTCCGATGACCGCACCGGAGCGATTGCAGACGAGTGGGCGCAGCGCCAAAGCGCGGGCGGCAAGCTGCGCGTGATCCATAACCACCACCTGCCGCCCGGCTGGCGAGGCAAAGTCCATGCTATGAGCCTGGCCGCAGGGGCCGCCACAGGCGAGTGGATTCTTTCCACCGACGCCGACGTCGTTTTACACCCGAGCCTGCTGCGCCAGGCGGTCGAACTTGCGCTACGAAAGGGCGTGCAATTCCTGTCCCTCACGCCGGAACTTGAGATGCAGTCCTGGGCGGAAAAGGTCGTCCTGCCGGCATTCGGTTTTCTTCTCTTCATGCTGTTTCCGCTGCGGGTTGTAAACGATCCGCGCCGGCAACGCGCCATGGCGGCGGGCGCTTTCATGCTGATGCGACGCGATGAACTGACGGCCCTGGGAGGTTATGCACGCCTGCGCGACACGCTGATTGAAGACCTTCGCATGGCTGAGCTCTTCAAGCGCAACGGCCGCCGCACTTACCTTGGCGTGACGAGAGGTGTCTTCCACACCCGGATGTATGAAAACTGGCGCGAGGTCTTTGAAGGGCTCGCCCGCAGCGCCTGGGAAGGCACCGGATGCTCCCTGTGGAAGGTCCTGGCTGGAGTGGCTGTCGGCAATGGCCTGGCTGTTCTTCCCTGGGTTTCGCTGGCAACGCTGTGGCTTCCGCACCTCTTTACCGGAACGCCCCTCGGGCACGACCCGGCCTTCATCGCGGCCGCCGCAGCCTGCGCCGCCAGCGCCGTCATTTATTGCCCAGTGGTTGTCTTCGCCGGACTCTCTCCGCTTTACGCTTTTACGTTGCCGATTGCCTCGCTCTTTTACTCGACAGTTTCGTTGGTCTCCGCTTTCCGCAGCCTCACCGGTCCCGGCCTGCGGTGGAAGGGCCGCAGCTATCAGCCTCCTGCGGCTTAGCGGTTTGAGGCAAACGCTTCGGGAATGTCATCCTGAGTGTAGCGAAGGATCTGCTTTTCAGTGGGCGGCGCATCCATCCCGGTTTTTTGCGATGTGCGTGTTCGCAGGAGGGTCTGATAGACGCCGGCCAGTGCCCACGTCGGCCATCCCTCCGCGCCCGCGTTCTGCTAAGATAGGGAGGCCAATCAGGCTGGATAGACGCGCATGTTTTCCCGCCACAAACAGATGATGGGGGTCCTCTACCTGCTGGCTGACGCCACGCTCGCGCTCGCCAGTTTTGCGCTGGCGTATTGGGTCCGCGCCCGCTTTATCACGCCGCAGCCGCTCTACCGGGATCCGAATTACTTCTGGATCATTCCCTACGCCATCGTCCTATGGATCGTTGTCGGCCTCGTATCGGGCTCATATCGCGAAATCCAGGAAGAGAACCTTCTGCGTACTTTCTGGGACCCGTTCAAGGCGGCATTTCTCGGGACCGCCCTGCTGTTCGCCACCATCTTTGCATTCAAGCTGGTCTACATCAGCCGTCTGCTGCTGGCGCTCTACGCCATCATCCTTCTGCTGGCCATGATCGGTTTTCGGCTTGCGGCGCGGCGGCTTGGCGATCCGCTTCGCCGCAACTTTGGCGGATACCGCGAGTTTCTCCTTGTGGGCGACGCACCGGCCATGGTGGAAGTTGCCAGGGCCATTGAGGCCAATGAAAAGCGCGGCATGCGAATTTTCGGATTTGCGCGCATCGGTGCAACGGCTGAAAATCCCCAGCCCGCCGCCGGCCTGCGACGGGAGTACCCGGTCTATTCGCTCGACCAGTTGCCCGAACTCGTCCGGCGGCACGTAATCGACGAGGTTGTCTTCGCCGCGGCCAAGGG
>DATLWV010000059.1:0-7118 GCA_035576145.1 Terriglobia bacterium | reverse complement strand
AGCGGGAAAGCGATGGAAAGCCCCACGTCGCGGATGGCGAACACGGTAAGGGTGTTGGCCACGGCCCATAGAGCCCCGGCCAGAATGGCCCAGACGATCAGGTGGGCTTTGTCACGCAGGTCGACAAAGATGTATTCCGTTCCTTTCATGATGGTGGGGACGGTCCAGCGGGCCACGAAAACCCCGGCCACCATGCCGAGAGAAATAATGAAGGGTGAGATGCCCAGCGTAACCAGTTTGGTGGGCGCCTCGGCGGCCCCGAGCCAGGCGCCTGCGGCAAGCCCGCACAGCACGCCGAGGGTATGCAGCGAGCGCGAAACGTTTGAAGAATGGAGTTGGCGGGCCAGTCGGTTTTCTCCTCAGCGAACGTAAACCAGCAGCAGAATTCCCGCCACCAGCACCGCTATGGGAATCCAGAACTGGCTGTCGGTAAGGATGGCCTTCGCCATCGATTGCTTCACACTACACCTCAATGCTGTTGTCGCAATGAAATTCCTGCCGCGTGGCGGAGGAGATTCTACCACTGGATCTGGGAAGGAAAATACTTCGAAATCAAATCTTCGTAATAAGGGCGGAGCTTTGTCACATCCGGACGCGTCTCGGCCTTCGAGTACAAATCATAGGGATTGAACTCGCGCACCCAGTGGAACATTTCCCGGTCATGGTCGTTCATCAGGTAATCGTAGGCGCCTTCGCGGTGCGCCGGATAAAACGAGTGATAGCGAATCATGTAGAGCGCTTCTTCGGGCAGATAGTCTTTGACCACGTGATAGAGGTACTCGTCGTGCCCCCATGACAAGTCCACGTTGTCGAGGCCGCCGTTCTCCTGATAGACGCCCAGGCGCTTCTGGAATTCCGGGACATTTGAATCGGGATTCAGCGCGAAAAACTCATGAAAAACAATTTTCGGCGACCAGGCGCAGCCCACCGGAAAAGTGTCACCCACCACGGCCCACTGCGGCTCGCCCCAGAGGCAGAGGATTTTGCCCAGGTCGTGAATGAGGCCGGTCAGGATAAACCAGCCGGGGCGGCCGTCGCGCCGCGCCGCTTCCGAAGTCTGCAGCAGGTGCTCGATCTGGGAAAGCTCGGTGTCCGGATCGCTTTCATCCACCAGCTTATTCAGATATTCCATGGCTTCCCAGATGCCCATCTTCGCCCGTTTTTTGGCCAGGAATTCCTGCTTCTTGCCGAGCACGAAATCCCGCGTCTGGTACAGATGGTTCTGCCGGTAAAATTCGCGGACGCGCGGCGGCGTGGTATCGGTATAGTCCCGGAATTCCTCCTGCTTTTTCTCAGTCTGCACCGGCGGCGCGGGAGGAACACCCTCGGGATAGCGCGTCTTGACAAAATCGTCCCACTCTTCCAGATCTTTCAACGGACCCTGTTGAACTCGCGGATCAGCCTTTTGCCCCATGGCGGCACCACCTTCCCCTTTTGACACCATCTTTAGCATACTGACTACAGGGAGTCAACGAGCAGCGCTCCGGGTCGAATCTGGCGCCCCTGGCGGGCGTCTGGCCCAGCGCTGGGGCAGGCAAGAGCCGGCGCAAAAGAAATTCAGCCGTGCAGGGAATATTTTTGCCCTGACCCGGTATTACACAAGTGTGGGAGTAGAGAACAACCCGGGTGTAAGGCTGCCCAGTAACGAGGTCCTGGAACGGCTTGAGATGAAGCCGAAACATTCTCTGGCCGTCCGGTGGTTCCACTGGGTCAATTTTCCTCTGCTGGCCCTCATGATCTGGAGCGGGCTTTGGATCTACTGGGCCAATGACGTTTACCGCGTCGGCGCAGGTTCCATTACGCTCTTCAAATTCTTTCCCGAGGGCTTCTATCGCACCTTCGGCGTCAGTTACCAACTGGCAAAGGGCATGGCCTGGCATTTCTTCTTCATGTGGCTTTTTGTTCTCAATGGGATCCTGTACGTCGCCTATACGGTGTTTTCGGGTGCGTGGCGCCATCTGGTCCCCAACCGGCACTCCTTCCGTGAAGCCGTCCTCGTCGCGCTGCACGACCTTCATCTCTGGAAGGGGCAACTCCCCGCGCGCAAGTTTAACGGAGCGCAGCAGATTGCCTATACCGGCGTCGTCCTGATGGGCTTCGGGTCTGTGGTGACCGGGCTTGCGATTTACAAGCCCGCGCAACTCGGCTGGCTGATAGCTCTGCTGGGAGGCTACGGGGCCGCGCGTTTTGAACACTTTCTGCTGGCCATCGCCTATGTGCTTTTCTTCGTGGTCCACATCGCCCAGGTTGCCAGGGCGGGCTGGAATAATTTCCGTGCGATGGTCAGCGGCTTCGAACTTGTTTCTTCGAAGGAAGCAACCTATGAATAGCGACAACAACGAGCGTGAAGCTTTGTCCGGTCCGGCTGGCGAATCCGGGGGTTCGCCATTCGAGGCTGAACCGGACAGTGCGACGGCTCCGGCGGAAACTATGGAAGGTCAATCTGCAGAAGCGCCGGCTGCACACCAGGTTCTGTGTGTAAGTGCTCCTGAGCCTTCGGAACTGGAGGCCTGGAACAGCCAGGTGCGCCGCCGCATGCGGCAGCAATCCCGTCGCAGCTTTCTGCTGTGGGGGGCTGGACTGGCCGCCGGAGCCGGCGCGTTCCGTTGGCTGACGACACGCCCTGAAGCAGGCGATATCCCATGGCCATTTCGGAAGACCCTGGAACTGAACGAGAGTATTGCGGGCAAGTACTTCAGCGACCATCGCCTTTCGCGGACGTTCGACCCGAAACAGGTGGGCCCCGACCGCGTGAACGGCGACCTCGGCCTCGATGAAGACGTGGATATCGAATCCTGGAAATTGCGGGTTGAAGGCCTTGCGTCCCAAAACGGTCCACTGTTGCTCGGGCTCGACGCCATCCGGAAGCTTCCGCGCGTGGAGATGACCACAGAATTCAAGTGCATTGAGGGCTGGAGCGTAATCGTGCAATGGGCCGGGGCGCGCTTTACCGATTTCATGAAGTCCTATCCGCCCCGGACGCGAAGCGGGGGCGCTTTCAGCCTCAACCATGCGGAAGATCTGCCCGCCTACGTCAGCATGGCAACGCCGGACGACGGCTACTATGTGGGGCTGGACATGGAAAGCATGCTGCACCCGCAGACGCTGCTGTGCTACGAGCAGAACGGAGAGCCGCTGTCGCAGGAGCACGGCGCGCCCCTGCGGCTGGTGATCCCGGTGAAGTATGGCGTGAAGAACATCAAGCGCATTGGAACAATTCGGTATTCCCACGAGCGGCCCACGGATTACTGGGCCGAGCGTGGATATGACTGGTACGTGGGGCTCTAAGTTCTGAAATCCAAAAAATCGAAAAGGAGAAGCAAGCATGATTAAGCGAATCGCAATTCTGGCAATGGCCATGTGTATGAGCCTGGTGGTGGCCAACAGGGTGACCGGGGTGGCCCTGGCGCAGCCTCAGGACGACAAGATGCAGTCCGGCGACAAGATGAAAGATGAAAAGATGGCCAGCCACGACAAGATGGCAAAGAAGAACAAGAAGCACAAGAAAGACAAGATGGCCAAGGACAAAATGAAGAGCGACAAGATGCAGAATCAGGATAAGATGGACCAACCGCAGCAGTAGGTGGTGAACGCCGAGGCCCGGAAAGGTGGGGCCGTGCGCTCCACCTTTTCTTACCTGGCAATTCGCGGCGGTGAGCTGAATTGTTCTTTAAGTCGACAGCTGGTTTGGAAGGTTTTGAAGCCGCCGCCATGCCCCATCTTGCGGCCCTGTACAGGACCGCGAAATTCCTGGTCCATAACCCGGCGGAGGCGGAGGACCTTGTGCAAGATGTCTATCTGGAAGCGTTGAAGTCCTTCCACCGTTTTGAGCAGGGCACGAACTGCAAGGCGTGGCTCTTCAGGATCCTCTTCCATCGTCTCCACCATCTCCGCAGGCGGCTTTTGAAGTCTTCGCTTGAAGATACATTCACAGACCAGGACACCATGGCGGCTGAGCCTCCGGTTCCGGAGGAAATCAAGGACGAGGACATCCTGGCGGCTCTCGATAAGGTCCCTCTCGCATTTCGAGAGGTCGTTGTCATGGCAGATGTCGAAGAATTCTCATATAAGGAAATTGCCGAAGCCCTGAAGCTCCCCGTTGGGACGGTAATGTCCAGACTAAGCCGGGGAAGGAAACTGTTGCGTGAAGAGCTGGCCGGGGTCGCGAAGTCTTATGGCATCGGAACCAGCGCGAATGACGCCACCACAGGGGAAACCGCATGAATGTGCTGAATTTCGATTCCCGACAGTGTGAGCGCACCCGCCGGCAGATGGATGCCTACCTCAGCAATGAACTGCTGGTGGAAACCACCGACGAAATGCTGCGCCACCTGGAGAATTGCCAGGCCTGCTCTCGCGAACTGGAATCGCGCATGCGGGTTCGGGAGGCCTTGCAGCGGGCCGCCGCGAGCCAACCAGTGCCTGACGGACTGGGCGAAGCCATTCACCAGCGCCTGAAAAAAGCCCAATCACGTTCCTATTGGGCGCCTCGCGCGCCCACGTGGACACTGGCGCTGGCGGGCGCTGCGTTGATGGTGATTGTGGGGATTGCCGGGCAGCAGTGGATAAAGCTGGACCGCGCCAGGCAGATGGTGGCCAGCGTTCTGCACCTTGGCGTTTCAGACCATCTGCATTGCGCGATTCGCGGCCACAATTATCCGGATGTTGCCAACCCGACAGAAGTGCTACGGAAAAAGCTCGGGCCGCAATACGCCGGGTTGCTGCCGGTTGTCGAAAAGAAGCTTACAGGATTTCAGGTCCTGGAAGCGCACATCTGCACCGTTCCGGGCAGCCCGCGCAAGTATGTCCACTTCATCACCCGCGGGCAAGGAACAATCCTCTCGGTGATCCTTACCAAGCGGGACGGCGGGACTCTACCCGCTGGAAGGTTTGTGGCCACAGCCTCATTTGGCAATGTCAATTTCTACGAAAAGCAACTTGAAGGAATGAGTGTTGCCGGCTTCCAGGTGGGTGGGTATTTCGGTTTTGTGGTTTCAAACCTCGGCCAGCATGAAATGGGCCAGCTCGCCGAAGGGCTCGCGCCTGAACTGCAGACAGCCCTGAAGGCCGGCGAGGGCCGTGCCACCAACGGAGGTCCCTTCACATCGTCCGGGCAGAGCTGAACACCGATTTAACTCCCGGGTCTCTTGTGCTTTCCATTGAACAGCGAGTTTGAGCAGATAGCTGGAGTCCTCGCGCCCGTGTTTTCAGGACGCCGCAGCAACGAATCCCATCACAACTTTCATTTCATGCTAAATTTCATTGCGCGATTTGCCTGGGCAAGCGTCAGTTCGCTCGGGGGTGTTCGGAAGTGGCGGCCGAACGGGCGCGGAATGACACGCTTTCTGAACAGCTTTTCAGCAATCCGCCACAACATGGAGGAGTCCCTTGGTGAGAGCTAATCATAAAATATTTGTTCCGCTCGCACTCTTGTTGATGAGCATGCCACTTGTTGCTGCCGGGAATTTCAAGATTGATGCCAATACAAGTCTATTCGTCGCTCCACGCGAACCCGGACCCGTGCAAAAGGCGGCGCAAGACCTGGCCGGTGATCTGCAGAAGGTGTTCGGCAGCCCTGTCCAGATTGTCCACGACCCCGCAAAGACTCGTGCAACTACGCTCTGGATTTCCAGCGGCTCAGGCCTGCCTCCGGGCGTGGCCAGGCCCTCTGGGTGGGAACAGTTACACATCCTGGCGGTGAATCATCCGATTCCCGGCTCGCCGGCTGTTCATGCCATGGTGCTCACCGGCTCCGACATGCGGGGAACGATTTACGCCATCTATCAGTTCTCTCACCAGTTCCTCGGAGTCGACCCGCTCTCCTGGTGGACGGACCATCAGCCGCGGCGTCGAACCGAGGTGAGTATTCCAGACAATCTTTCTGAAACCGAAGGGCCGACATTTCACTATCGGGGATTCTTTATCAACGATGAAGACCTGCTGACGGGATGGGCACAGGGCAGGAAAACGGGGATTTCACTCGCAGTGTGGAACAGAATCTACGAAACCATCCTGCGCCTGAAAGGCGACATGGTGGCGCCGGGGACGTGGATTTTTTCCGACGAACCTCAAATCAAGCTGGCGGGCGAACGCGGGTTGATCATTACGCAACATCACGCGATTCCATTGGGCCTGAACGTTGCTCGCTGGCCCAAAGACGTGCCTTACAACTACACCGACCATCCCGAAATTCTCGACCGCGCCTGGAAAAACGCAGTACAAGCTTATCCGCCTGGGGCGGAGGTGCTGTGGACGGTCGGCTTGCGCGGATTGTCAGACGTAACCTACGCCTCGTCAGACCCGAGCGTCCGTGGAAATAACACAGCGCTCGGGCAATTGATCAGCAAGGCGATTGCCAGCCAGATTCGGATTGTGCGGGCGGCGCACCCTGACGCACAGTTCATCACCAACCTGTGGCAGGAAGGGGCGCGCCTCGTTCAGCAGGGCGACCTCACCATTCCGCCCGCGGTCCGCAAGGTCTGGGCCGACAGCGGTTACGGTTATCCGCAAGACAAAGGCGAGGTTTCTGCCGGCCAGGGCGTTTACTATCACGTAGCCATGATGAACGGCCGCGCCAACCAGCTGACCGAAATGGTGCCGGTTGAACGTATCTACTCCGAACTCGGCCGGTACATCAAAGCCGGGGCCACGCATTATCTGCTGGTGAACACCAGTGACATTCGCCCGGTGCTGATGACCGCCAGGGCTGTACTGAATGTTGGGTGGAGCGGCGTTCCTGCGGGCGGCGCAGGTGCTGATAAAGCCTACTACCATGACTGGGCATCCCAGGAATTCGGCGCCAAGGCAGCGGCGCAGGTGGCAAGCGTCTACGAGGATTATTTCAAGGCGCCGGCGCATTTCGGCGAGCCCGAGCGCGAATACGGCGACAATCTTTACCACACCGAGGCCCGCCGGATGATGCTCACCTACATGATCGACTCACCGGTCTACTCAATTCCAAGCCAGGCGCCCAAGTGGGTGCAGCCGCGGATCTCCGTTTACGGGCCCGGCAGTGAAAGCAGCAAGGAGTGGCTGGGTCAGGCGGTGAAGATAGAGATCGAGCGATGCGGCAGCGCCCAGCCGCGATGGGACGCTGTGTGGGAGCAGGCGCTCGCAGC
>DATLWV010000058.1:0-13019 GCA_035576145.1 Terriglobia bacterium | reverse complement strand
CAGAGAGTTAATGGACTTTGGCGCTGTTATTTCACGATGTTGGAGCCCGGCGCCGGGCACCGGGCCGGGAAGGTTCGCGGCCCGCGTATGAAGCGGCAAGCTCAAGAAACACAAGAGTAAGCAGCGCCGCGCCGGCTTCCGTCAGGATGGGCAGCAGCACGGCCATGTCTGCCCGCTCCGACAATTGGCGGTCGTTGCCGTCGGTGACGGCAAAGATCTTGTGATGTTCTTCCAGCCTCATCTCGCGGGCCGACTGGTGTACCTGCGCCTTCAACCCGCAGCGAGAAGACGAAAGGTAGAGGATTCCCGAGCCGGCCTCGGGAATCCGGCGGAAGGACTGCTGGAAATCCAGCAGCTCCAGGCCCACGGTGTGGAAGGCTCCCGGCTGGCGCAAACGGGCAGCAGCCTGGAGAGCCACGGGATAAAACGCTCCGCCGCCGGTGACATAAAGCCCGGGCAATGCGCCGATCTCCTTTGCCAGAGCGCCCGCTGCATCGGGAATCTGGTTGAGTACCCAATCGATATGCCTGGCAAGCTTCGAAAGCTCCTCTTCCAGGGCGCCCGGCGATTTTCCCGGAGCCTTCAACACCCGCGCGGCAGCCACGGCCAGAAAGAGCATTGCCGCGTGCCGGCAGAAGACGGACCTGCTTCCGTCGCCGGCCGGATCTCCCGAAAAGTCGGTCACCACGGCATCAGCCAGGGCGGCCAGTTCGATTGAGGCATTTGCCGTTATCGCCCAGACGATTGCGCCATGTGCCCGGGCCTTCCTGGCTGCCTCCAGAGTCTGTGCACTGTCATCCGGGCCGGTAGCCACGATCACCAGTGAGCGTGGGGCCAGCGTGCGGCTGGTGTACGCGCTGAAAACTCCCGGCCGCTCCACCACCACCGGCATTCCCAGCAGCGACTCAAACGCCCAGGCGCCGCTCAATGCTGCCGGGTAGGAGGGGCCGTCGCCCAGCATAAATACAGGCCTCTCGCCCCAGTTGACGCGGCGGATGAGGGCGTCGTAGAGTGGCAGCCCTTCCTCGCACATCTGCCGAAGAGCAACGGGGATATCGAGAAGTTCTTTCCTGATGTTCACAGTGACCTCAATTTGCCTTACCGGTGGCAATCAACCGCCTTCCGGATGGCGAGTCGTCCACAGCCATAACCCGCGCCGCTCAACGCCTCAGGGTGCGGCGGTTGCGCCCGGCGCGGAGAGTGCCCGTTTATCCGGATTTCAATTATAATGGGAGGGAGCGCAAACAGGTGGCCTGTTGCTGCGGGAGGATTTGCAGGGTCTTCGTCTTGACTCTTTCCTGAGTCAGCTTTATCCCCTTGAGAAGCCCGAATGGGCCATTCCCGGGGTCCACTTGCGCCAATGGGTGTTTTCGATTTTCGTGCCAGACGTTCCGAGGCTGCTCAGAGTAGTGGCCAGGAAGGCGCAGGAACCGATTGTTTGTAACGATTCCATGCGCTGGAACGTCAAAACGTGAATGGAGCCAGGCTTGCGAAAAGTTCGTTTTTCCACATCAAAACTCATAGGGTTGCTCATGGCCTTGTCCGTGGTGGCCCTGGTCTTTGCCAGCTGTTCTGAGAAGAAAGGTGCAAACGCTGCAACGCCGTCGCCGATGGCCATGGCGGTGCCCGTGGTTGTGGCCAAGGTGAGCCAGCGGGACATGCCGGTGCAGGTCACCGCCATCGGGAACGTGCAGGCGTATTCCACTGTAACGGTGAAGTCCCTGGTGGATGGTGAAATCCAGCAGACTTTCTTTACAGAGGGCCAGGATGTCCGAAAGGGAGACATGCTGTTCAGCATTGATCCCCGGCCCTTCCAGGCGGCGCTGCACCAGGCTGAGGCGAACCTGGCGCGTGACCAGGCGCAGGCCCAGTATGCAAAGACCGAGGCCAAGCGCTATACGGAGCTGGAAAAGGAAGGCATTGTTTCACAGATCCAGTTTGAGCAGTTCACCTCCAACGCCCAGGCCCTGGACGCAGCCGTGCGCGCCGACGAGGCCGCTGTGGAGAATGCCAAAATCAGGTTGAGCTACTGCTCCATTGCGTCTCCCATCGACGGGCGGACCGGGAGCCTTCTGGTGCATCCCGGCAACCTGGTGAAAACCAATGACACCAGCCTGGTCGTCATCAATCAGGTGACGCCCATTTACGTGGATTTCTCGGTTCCGGAACAATACCTGGCGCAGATAAAGCAACACCAGGCGCGGGGCCAGCTTCGCGTGCTTGCCTATCCCTCCGACAACAAGGCTGAGGCCTCGACGGGCGTGCTGACTTTTATCAACAACTCGGTGGATGCCAGTACGGGAACAATTGAGCTGAAAGGAACGTTTACCAACCGTGACCGGCGGCTGTGGCCCGGACAGTTTGTCAACGTGGTGCTCGATCTTACCGTCCAGCGGAGCGCCACGGTGGTTCCTTCGCAGGCGGTGCAGAACAGCGAGCGGGGCCAGTACGTCTACGTCATCAAACCTGACAATACGGCGGATTTTCGCCCTGTGACGGTGGGGAACACTCTGGAAGGCTTCACGATTGTGGATAAGGGAGTTAACCCCGGGGAAACAGTGGTAACCAACGGTCAGTTGCGGCTTTATCCGGGCGCCAAGGTTTCGCTGAAGAGCGAACCCGCCTCCGAGCAGGAAAGCACCTCATGAACCTCTCTGAACTCTTCATCCGCCGTCCGGTCATGACGACGCTGGTCATGCTCGGAATTCTGCTGTTTGGCGTCATGGCTTATCGCTATCTGCCGGTCAGCGACCTGCCCAGCGTGGATTACCCCACTATTACGGTGATGGCGGGTCTTCCCGGAGCCAGCCCGGAGACCATGGCTTCTTCGGTGGCGACGCCTCTCGAGCGGCAATTTTCGACCATTGCCGGCCTAGAATCCATGTCGTCCACCAACACTCAGGGAAGCACGCAGATCAGCCTGCAGTTTGACCTCAGCCGCGACATTGACGCAGCCGCCCAGGACGTTCAGTCGATGATCACGCAGGCCCAGGGACAGCTTCCCCCCGGCATGCCGTCTCCGCCGACGTTCCGAAAGGTGAATCCCGCCGACCAGCCGATCATTTACATGTCCGTCTGGTCCGACACGCTTCCGCTCTACACCACCAGCGAATACGCGGACACCATGATGGCGCAGCGCATCTCGATGATCAGCGGGGTGGCGCAGGTCCGCGTTTTCGGTGAACAGAAATACGCGGTGCGGGTGCGGTTTGACCCCAAGGCGCTGGCCGCGCGAAGGATCGGAATCGATGAGGCCACGCAGGCGATTCAGCAGGCCAATGTCAATCTGCCCACGGGAACCCTTTATGGCTCGCACAAGTCTTTTGTGGTACAGGCGGAAGGCCAGCTCAACGACGCTGCTGCCTACCGGCCCGTGATTATCGCCTATCGCAACGGCGCTCCGGTCCGCCTGGATGAAGTGGCCAACGTTGTCAACGGCAGTCAAAGCGACAAGATCGCGATGTGGTATGGCGATCATCGCGCGATGGTGCTGGCCATCCAGCGCCAGCCTGGAACAAATACCGTCGAAGTCGTGGACAACATCAGGAAACTGCTGCCCAGCTTCCGGTCGGAATTCCCGGCCTCCATTAATTTCCAGATTCAATACGACCGTTCTCAAACCATCCGGGACTCGATTAACGACGTCAAGTTTACGCTTTACCTGACGCTCTGCCTTGTCATCCTGGTGATTTTCATTTTTCTCCGCAACGTGTCCGCCACCATTATTCCGAGCCTGGCGCTTCCCATGTCAATCATCGGCACATTTGCCGTGATGTATCTTGCCGGTTATACGGTGGACAACTTGTCTCTCATGGCCCTTGTGCTCGCCGTTGGCTTTGTTGTGGACGATGCCATCGTCATGCTGGAAAACATAGTCCGGCACATGGAACTGGGCGAAGGAGTAATGGAAGCCGCGTTGAACGGCTCCAAGGAAATCAGTTTCACCATCCTTTCGATGACCTTATCCTTGACCGCCGTCTTTATCCCCGTGCTCTTTATGAGCGGGATCATGGGACGCCTGCTGCACGAGTTTTCAGTCACCATCATGAGCGCGGTGCTGGTGTCGGGTCTGGTGTCTTTGACCCTCACCCCCATGCTCTGCAGCCGGTTTCTGCGTCATCCGCGGACGCAGAAGCACGGCATGTTGTTTGAGCGTTCCGAGCGCTATTTCAAGTATTGGCTCCAGGGCTATGACTGGAGTCTGCGCGTCGTTCTCAGGCATCGTTTTACAGTCCTTATGGTGTCGATCCTGATCCTGGTCCTCACGGGATATCTGTTCGTACGAATTCCCAAAGGATTTCTGCCCAGCGAGGACAGCGGAGGAATTTTTGCCTTCAGCCAGGCAGCCCAGGGAACTTCATTTGAGCAGATGAAGAAGCTCCAGAAGCAGGTTGCCGATGTCGTTCGTCAAAACCCCAATGTGACCTCAGTCTTTGCGCTGGCGGGCGCCGGCGGACCTTCAAGCGGAGGCAACTCCGGCATCTTCTTCTGCCACCTGAAGAACCATCCGTCCGCAAGCCAGGAGTTCATTGCAGGGCTTAAGGATTTCTTCCATATTCCCCACAAACCCTTTGGATCCGAATACCGGCTGATCAGCACCGACGAGGTTATTCAGCAATTGCGGCCCAAGCTTGCCGCCATTCCGGGCGTTTTTGTCTTCATGCAGAATCCCCCTCCCATCCAGCTCAGCGCCCACCTGACCAAGAGCCAGTATCAATACACTCTGGAGGGGCCGGATACCGCGAAGCTTTACCAGGTTGCGAAGACAATGGAAGCGGAAATCCGGAAACTTCCAGGTTTTCTGGATGTGACTTCCGACCTCGAGATCAGCAACCCGCAGGTGAACGTCCACATTGACCGCGACAAGGCCAAGGTACTGGGCGTGACGGCTTATCAAATCGAGAGCGCACTGACCACCGCCTACGGCCAGGGACGGATTTCGACCATCTACGCGCCCAACAATGAATACTGGGTGATATCCGAGTTGCAGCCCCAATATCAGGCGAACCCGAATGACCTGTCTCTGCTTTACATCCGCTCGTCGAGCGGGCAGCTTGTCCCCCTGAACACGGTGGCGTCCATGTCGGAGGGCCTGGGGCCGCTTTCAGTCAACCACTTTGGCCAGCTTCCATCCGTAACCATCTCATTCAACCTGGCGCCTGGAATAGCCCTTGGGGATGCCGTCGCTGGAGTTAACCAGGTTGCCCGGGAAAAACTGCCGGCTGACATCAGCGCGAATTTTGAAGGAACGGCCCAGCAGTTCCAGTCTTCGCTGGTTGGCCTCGGCATCCTGTTGCTTGCCACGGTCCTGGTGATTTACCTGGTATTGGGCATCCTTTATGAAAGCTTCATCCACCCGGTCACCATCCTTTCGGGCCTTCCCTCGGCGGCCCTGGGCGCGCTGGTTACCTTGAGCGCATTTAAGATGGATCTCAACCTTTACGGTTTTGTGGGAATCATCATGCTGATTGGCATTGTTAAGAAGAATGCCATCATGATGATCGACTTTGCCCTGGATGCCGAGCGAACTTCCGGAATGTCGACGGCGGAAGCCATCTACCACGGCGCCACCGTCCGCTTCCGCCCCATCATGATGACAACTTTTGCAGCCCTGATGGGAATTTTGCCAATCGCGCTGGGCCTGGGAGCCGGCTCAGAGTCACGCCGCCCGCTGGGACTGGTTGTCGTGGGCGGGCTCGTGTTTTCACAGATCATTACGCTTTACATTACGCCGATTTATTACACGTACCTGGACCAGTTTCAGCGCTGGCTTGGCAGGCATTTACGACGCCGGCCGGCTATTGCCGATATCGAGGCTCCGGCCCGGATGCCGGAGTCTGTTCTGGCCGAAACCGGTGACCGTTCCGGCGCCCATTAGAATTATTCAGAAAAATTGCATAAGTCTTTCAGAAATTCCTAGTCGGAATTTTTGCTGGTGTTATAATACTGCTCTCGTCACATAATCAGACCGGTTAAAGTTTTGTCTGCGTAAAGGCTTTTAGTCCTGAGATTAAAAGACTGGCTGAAGTAAAAGTCCAAGAAGGAGCCCACTATGAGACGGAAAAAGGACCGGCCACGAAAAGCTGGGCCGGAGAAGTCTGCATTGACGCGCCGGGACTTCCTGAAGGGAGCAGGCGTCACGGTATCTGGCGGATTGCTGGTTGGCAGCACCGCAGCAGGTGCCGCGCCGCCGGGGCCGGAGGCTGGATTTGTAGGGCCAGGGGCCGTTCCCGTAACCCTTCGCGTGAACGGCAAGGTTCACAAGATGAATCTTGAACCCCGTGTCACGCTGCTGGATGCTTTGCGCGATCGGCTGTTTATCACCGGTTCCAAGAAGGTGTGTGACCGCGCCACCTGCGGGTCCTGCACGGTGATGATTGACCGGAAGCCTGTCTATGCCTGCACGGTGCTGGCGATTGAAGCCGAAGGGCACAACATTACGACCATCGAAGGGCTCGCCGCCGAGGGGAAGCTCACCCCGGTGATGGAAGCCTTCGTCAACCACGACGCGCAGCAATGCGGGTTCTGCACGCCAGGATTTGTGATGGCCTGCACTGCCTACCTGGAGCGCGAAAAGAATCCGACTATGGAAGAGATGGAGAAGAACCTGGGCGGGAACATCTGCCGCTGCGGAACATACTGGGGAATCCGGCATGCGGTTGTTGAAGCTGCCAACGGAATGAAGGGAGGCGCTCATGGCAACATGTAAGTATGATTGGCCACCAGAAGGAGAACGCGAGCTGATTGGAAAGCGCATCGAGCGGCTTGACGGTCCGGAAAAGTCAAGCGGCCGGGCCCAGTATACCTATGACACGAACCCGCCTGGAAGATTGATTGCCAAACTCTGCAGCTGCCCCCATGCGCACGCAAAAGTAACTTCGCTCGACATCTCCGCAGCGCAAAAGCTTCCCGGGGTGAAGGCGATCCTCGTTGTTCATCCTGTTGGAGACGAAATCCAGTGGGCTGGCGACGAGGTTGCAGTGGTCGCGGCTACCACGGAAGAAATCGCTGAGGACGCTGTCCGCCTCATCAAGGTTGAATATGAGCAACTGCCCCACCTGGTGCGCGAAGAAGACCTGAAAGCGGCGGAAGCCGCGGGCCGGACCAAGGATGGCGGCGAGCAGACGGCAGGCGATCCAGCCAAGGCTTTCGAGGACCCCGACACCGTTGTTTCCGAAGGCTTCTACGGGCTGCCGGTGATTACCCACTGCTGCCTGGAGTCACACGGAAACGTGGTGGAGTGGCCCGATGCCAAGTCCGTCAGGATCTGGTCATCCACGCAGAACGTTTCCGGCGGTCCGGGCCAATTGGGCCAGGGCCTCCGCCTGAAAAAGGTGGATGTTGAAGATAACAACATTGAAACCATTTGTAACTACATCGGCGGCGGGTTCGGCAGCAAGTTCTCTCCCGACCGGTGGGGAATTGAAGCCGCCCAGCTTTCCAAAATGGCCGGAGCACCTGTCCGGCTGATGCTGGACCGCAACACGGAATTGGAAATGGCCGGCGCACGTCCTTCGGCTTATGCGAAGGTACGCGTCGCAGCCAGGAAGGACGGCACCCTGACGGCATGGGATTCGGATTCCTGGGGGACCGGCGGCCCCGGCCCTGCGGGACATCCTCCACTGCCTTATGTTATTGAGCCTCCCAACCGCCACTGGAAGCATACGGCGGTCCTGACCAATATCGGCGAAGCCCGCGCCTGGAGGGCGCCCAACCATCCGCAGGGCTGCCTGATTACCATGGCCGCACTTGACGACCTGGCGCACAAGCTTCAGATGGACCCAATCGAACTGCTCCAGAAAAACGTTAACCTGGCGCCAGAGGTCCTGCGGAAACCTTATTCGGAAGAGCTGGTGAAGGCAGCCGAATTGGCGGACTGGAAAAAGAACTGGCACCCTCGTGGTGACAAGACGTCCGGGCCCATCAAACGCGGAATGGGCGTCAGTCTGCACACCTGGGGTGGCAGGGGTCACAATAGCACCTGCAATGTGATGATTCGGCCTGACGGTTCCGTCTCCGTACAGCTGGGAAGCCAGGACCTGGGGACTGGGACCCGGACGGTGATAGCAATTACGGTTGCGGAGACCCTTGGCCTCCCGATCGATGCGGTCAAAGTGGAGATTGGCACCAGTAAGTATCCTCCCTCCGGCGCCAGCGGCGGAAGCACCACGGTGGGTGGAGTCTCCAATTCCACGCGCCGCGGCGCCATTGACGCACGCGATGAGCTCTTCGCCGCGGTGGCGCCGTCACTCGGCGTTCAACCCGCGGACCTGGAAGCCCGGAACGGGAAAATCCAGGCGAAGAGCGATGCTTCAAAGAGCCTCACCTGGAAACAGGCCTGCGCCAAACTTGGCGTGAAAACCATCCAGGCGACCGGCAAGAATCCCGGCCCCTGCCATCTGGGTGACAGCGGTGTGGGCGGGGTCCAGATTGCCGACGTCTCGGTGGACATCGAGACCGGCCGGGTGAAGATCAACCGCATCATCGCCGCGCAGGACTGCGGCTTGATCATCGACGTGAAGACGGCCGAAAGCCAGGTGTTCGGAGCGCTGATCATGGGCGTCTGCTACGCGCTGTTTGAGCAGAAGGTGATGGACGAGACGCTCGGTGTGATGCTCAACCCGAACATGGAGTTCTACAAGCTGGCTACCATCGGCGACATTGGCGAATTCGTGGTCCACATGATGACGGGCCCCGGATATGACGAGCGCGGCGTGATCGGACTGGGCGAACCGCCGGTGGTTTCTCCCGGCGCGGCCATTTCCAACGCCGTTGCCAACGCCATAGGCGTCCGGGTACCTACCCTTCCACTGACCCCTGACAAGGTCCTTGCGGCACTTGAGAAAGGAGCGATGGCCTGATGGAAGCTTTCGAATACGCAAGTCCAAAGAGCGTGCAGGACGCCGTCAAGTTGCTGGGAAGCAGCTGGGGCGGCACGGAGATAATGGCTGGAGGAACCGACCTGATCAGCGCCATGAAAGACGGGGTGGTTACTCCCAAACGCGTGGTGAGCCTGAAGAATGTGAAGGCGCTGGACCGTGCCCAGGGCAAAGCCGGCGCAGGTATGCGGCTGGGAGCGATGGTCACGATCCGCCAACTTCTGGACCTTCCGCAGGCACGGCAAGGATTTCCGGGGTTGGTGCAGGCGGCTGACGGCATTCGCGGCGAGCAGATGCGCCACATGGGGACCGTGGGTGGCGAACTGCTGCAGCGGCCGCGTGACTGGTACTTCCGCAATGGGTATGGTCTGCTGGCGCAGCACAACGGCAAGTCGTTGATCCCGGACGGCCAGAATTGCTACTCGGCCATTCTGGGCAATTCCGGGCCGGCGTATTTTGTGAACCCGTCCAGTCTGGCTCCCATCCTGATTGCGCTGGATGCCAAAGTGACACTGCGCGGACCGAACGGACAGCGGGAGGTGGAACTCAGCAAGTTTTACACCACGCCGAATTCGGAAGACGAGCGGGAATACGTGATCAAGCCGGACGAAATCCTTACAGAGATCGCAATTCCCGAAAGCAGCGCCAGGACCGCCACGTACGAAATCCGCGAAAAGGAAGGCCTGGACTGGCCACTTGTGGCGGCAGCTGTGGCATTGCAGATGGACGGAAACACGGTGAAGAGCGCCCGTGTGGTTCTGGGACACGTGGCGCCTGTGCCCTGGCCGTCTCCAGAGGCCGAAGAAGCCCTGAACGGAAAGGACCTCACTGAAGAAGTTGCTGACGCTGCAGGCAAAGCAGCGGTGAGCAAAGCAACGCCCTTAAGCCAGAATGGTTACAAGGTGCAACTTGCCCGCGTAGCCGTAAAGCGCGCTCTCATGCGTGCTGTGAAAGGAGAAGCGTGATTATGCCCGAACCTTTGAACGCGAATATCATTGGTCACGCCGCGTGCCGTTGCCTTCATTCGAAGGAAACGTTTATCCACGCTGAACCTGATCTCAGGATTCCCAGCATGAGCAGCGGCATCCACTGGTGCGTCCACACCCATACGTGCTTGGGGCCGGATGGCCAGATCGCTGAACCTGACAGCTGCAAACCCGGCCGGAGCTGCTACGATCCCCTTTAGGCTCCCGGCGGCCTGCCCGCGGACTGCATTGTGAGAGTGCGAGCGTGCGCTCGTGATAGCGTACGCTCCGCACACTCGCTTCAACCAGGTTTCCACAAAACCTTAGGGAATTTTAGGGCATCTAACGGTTGATGCCCTTTTTTGTTCTGCGCTAGAATATTACTATCCTATTGGGGCGACGCATAAGCAGTCGAAGGAGGACAAATATGCGGAAGATTTTTGGGGCGGGCCTGGCGGCCCTTATCCTGGCGGGACTTGCGATTGTTCCGGCTAAGGCGGCCGTCACTGGCGATTACCTTGAAGTAAGGAATGCTGACGTCTGGACAGGACCTTGCTATGCCAATTCAGAGGTTGACCTGACGGGGAAGCAGGCGATCCTGGCGTGGAAAATCAATAACGGAACCTGGGAAGGAACTGATTTAAGCGGCTTGACGGTGGTTGCAGTGGTGAAGGCCAAGGCAACTCTCGGCGATCCTTTCCGCAATCCCTACCCGAGTGAGTCGGTGTTGATTCTTGACAGCAACGCGACCACTCAGCAGCGGAAGGCCCTGGTGGGGTTTGTGAAGGCGCGGGCAGGGAAGCTGGTTGAGCGCGTCGTCCGCGTTGAAGTGGCTCCGGTCACCTTGGAAGTGGGTAAAGGGGCAGATCATGGGATTGACGTGCTGAAGGCGGGCGATCTTGCCGTGGTGAAAACCCGGCCTCTGTGCCAGGGTGACATCATGTGCGGAAATGAGACGGTCTATTACCCGCCGCTGACGACGGTTAATCACTCGATGCCCGCGTTCAGCCAGGAAGATGCGTTCAACGGAAAAGGCCTTGGCGTTGTGTGGAACAACCGGAATGCCCGCAGCGCATTTATCGGCACTTTTTCTGACTGACGCCTTCAGGGGTGGTGAAAGAACGTGCTTCTAAAACGGGAAGTGGGAAGTGCGCCTGCTTCCCGTTTTGTTTGTCTAAAATTCCGGCAAGTTATCCAGGGAGGTTCGAGATGCGACGGCTGGTAGTTTTTTCAATGGCTTCTATTCTGGCTTTCAGTGTTGCTGCCTTTGCGCAAGATACCTACAAGATTCAGGCGACCCAGGGACCGCCCGGCGGCGACGTGGCCCAGGCAATCCAAAGCAGTCTTCAGTCCCAGGGTGAAGGCCTGCTGGACAGTTCAGGCAAGGTGCTGTGTGAAATTTGGCTGCGTAAGGAACTGGCGCCGGCCGCGAGCCCGGATCCAGCAGCAAACGTCCTCTACGGCAAGATCGCCCAGGGTTCGCTGGTAGGCGTGATTCACTTTCCGGAGGCCACAAAAGACTTCCGCGGCCAGGCAATCAAGGCGGGCTATTACACTCTCCGCTATGAACTGGTTCCCCAGGACGGAAACCATATGGGAGTCAGCCAGTACCGCGATTTCCTGCTGCTGGTGCCCGCTGCCAAGGATGTGGATGGCGACAAGCCCGTAACCTTCGCGGATGCCGTTAAGCTTTCGCGTGATTCCACCGATACCGGACATCCCGGCGTGATGCTTCTGGATTCGGTAAGTGATACGGAGAAGACGTTCCCGGCGGTGTTTCAGGATTATTCCCAGAACTGGGCGCTCCAGATGGAAGCAGAGGTTGGGAGCGGCGGCCCGAAGTTGCCACTGGCGATCGTGCTGGTCGGGCAGTTCGAGGGCTGACGACCCGCCGCACCAGCGGCCATGGAAGAGAGCAGTATGAAGTTCTGCAGATCCTTTGCTCCGGTAGTGATTTTGCCGGACGCATTAGACTCACGGCGGCGACTCCCGGGACTTGTGACCCTGTTGCTGTGCTGTGTTGTGCTCAGTTTAGCCGCCGGCTCAGCGCGTGCGGCGGACACGCAAGAGTCCCCGCAGACGGTAGAAGGGAAGCTTCTTTTCATCGAGGGGACCGGCCCCGTGGTGAAAACCGCGACGAAGCAGGTTCCGCTGGCCGGGCGCTATGAGTATATTTTCCGCACGCTCGAGGACAAACGGCTTCGAAACGACGAAGTCCGCCTGAAGGGCGAGTATCAGGCGGACGGGAATTTCCGTGTGGACAATATCTTTACCATCCACAACGGAGAAGTCTATAGCGTCCGCTATTTCTGCGAAACCTGCAACATCGTGGGGCTGGGGCCTGGGAAATGCGTCTGCTGCCAGCAGCCTACGGAGCTTCAGGAAGTTCCGGTCGATAAGAACGACACGAAAATCCTGATTACGCACTGACACAGCAGTGCCGGCTTATCCACTCGGCATCCCCGGTTTAGCCGTGTCCGTCGCCCTCCAAGTGTGCGGCTTCCCGTTGACACTTTTGCCGTGTCAATGGTTAGATAAAATGAGGCGTTAAAAGTTAACCACCTTGTGGTGAGCGTAGCTCAGCCGGTAGAGCGCCAGATTGTGGATCTGGAAGTCGCGGGTTCGAACCCCGTCGCTCACCCCAATAGTCCTGCCTGTAACATTCCCCGCAGGTGTTGTCCTCAAGCCGCCTGAACTCTCGCCACATGGAAAAACCGATCAGGTTGTCTTGCCAGGTCTTAATCTTGCCAGGAGAGTTGTTTCACCTTTCTGCACCACTTTTCCTTCCTGCTGTGTTACTTCCAGGTGAAGCGTCAGGATAGCTTTTCCCTTACTGGAAAGGCGTTTCTCCTGGACGGTGATCCTGGCGCCGATCCGGTCACCGGTGAAGATGGGTTCCGTGAACTGCCAGTTCCACCCGAGCGATGCAGCTACCATGAGGCGAACGGACGCCCGGTTCTTGAGCCCATCGGCAACCGCCAATCCCAGCAGGCCATGCGCGATCCGCGCCGGAAAGCCCTGCTCGCGCGCAAACTCATCGTCCATGTGAACGTCAAAAAAGTCTCCAGCCAGCCCGGCAAAATTGACGATGTGAGCTTCCGTGACGACGATGCGCCCCGTTTCAAACCAGTCGCCCTCATGAAGGTCCTCAAACCAATACTCACCCGGCGGCAGT
>DATLWV010000057.1:0-4868 GCA_035576145.1 Terriglobia bacterium | reverse complement strand
GGATGACAGTTCCAGAAAGATTGTATCGGGGCCGTTTCTGGCGCATCGAAAATAAAGATAGGCGAACGAAAGAAAATTGAGCCACCATGACTCATAACCTGAGCATCCCCGTCGCATTTGTTGCCGGTCTGGTGTCGTTTTTGTCTCCGTGCGTTCTGCCGCTGATACCGGGCTACATCTCCATGCTGTCCGGGCTTTCCATGGAAGAATTGCGCGGCGAGGCGACAGAAAAAGTAACGGCGCTGATTCTCCGCAACTCCGTGGCTTTCGTTGTCGGCTTTTCGGTTGTGTTCATAGTTCTGGGCGCTTCGGCCACGGCCGTGGGCAAATTTCTGCTCTCACGCCGCAGCATCTTCGATATTGTGGCGGGCGCGGTCATCATCCTGTTTGGCCTGCACCTCACGGGACTGGTGAAGATTCCATTCCTCTACCGTGAAGCCCGGATGAATACTCTGACTCCCAAGCGCGGAATTGCAGGGTCGTTCGTCCTGGGATTTGCGTTCGCTTTTGGATGGACCCCCTGCATTGGTCCCATCCTGACCGGGATTCTCGCGCTGGCAGCCATCAAAGATACGGTGTTCCAGGGAATGTTTCTGCTGGCGGTATATTCGGCGGGCCTGGCCATCCCCTTTCTGCTTACGGCTTTTGGCGTTGGAAAATTCATCAAATTTTATGGCCGATTTCGGAAGCACATGCAGGCAGTGGAAGTCGCGTCCGGCGTGCTGCTGATCTGCATTGGCGTGTTGATGGCGACACACAAGCTGACAATGCTCTCGGGGTATCTTTCTTTTCTCAACCGGTTTACGCTGTAAGTGTGCTGGGGCTGGTTGGCCAGGCTATCGATGAATTGGCATTACGAAGATCACGATGTAATGTTTAACGCCTCAGAAATGGTGCTGGGGTAGGGTAAAAGCTTGCATCCGATTCTTTTCAAGATAGGCTCATTTCAATTGCCAACTTATGGTGTGTTGCTGGCCACTGCACTGATCGTGGCGCTTTACACGGTGGTGCGGTTGGGCCGGCGCGAAGGCCTGGACACGGGCCGCCTGGTTGACTTCAGCACCTGGATCATCGTTACGGCGCTGCTGGGGGCGAAAGTCCTGATGATCCTTACGGAGTGGACCTTTTATAGCCAGAACCCGGGCCAGATCTTTTCTTTGGCGACGCTCGAGGCAGGCGGCGTTTTTTACGGCGGATTCATCGCGGCAACGGTTTTTGCCGTCTGGTACGTTCGGAATTACAAGCTGCCGTTCTGGAAGGTTTTCGACGTTTATGCTCCCGCCATCGCCCTGGGACAGAGTATCGGACGGCTGGGATGTTTTTCAGCAGGGTGTGACTACGGCGTACCCAGCAATTCATTCTGGGCGGTCACGTTCAGCAGTGAGTTCAGCCATCAGATGACCGGAGTGCCTCTGGGCGTGCCGCTTTTCCCGTGGCAGATCGTCGATTCCGTAACGCTGCTCTGTCTTTTTGGGATTCTGATCTGGCGATACAAGCATAAGAGGCGCGACGGAGAAATCTTTCTGCTCTATATCGTACTCTACGCGGTGGCGCGGTTTTCGCTGGAGTTCCTGCGGGGTGATGCCGACCGCGGGTTTGTG
This sequence comes from Terriglobia bacterium, assembly GCA_035576145.1. GTDB lineage: Bacteria > Acidobacteriota > Terriglobia > UBA7540 > UBA7540 > SCRD01. The sequence continues at coordinate 3,267 of DATLWV010000057.1, read as the reverse complement.
TTCAATCATCTGCTTTCCACCTCGCAGTTTATTGCGCTGCTGATGCTGGGACTTGCGGCAGTGCTGGCGTACCGTTGGTACGGCCCGGGGCGGAAAGCGGGGGCGGTTGCCGGCAACGTGAATGCGAAAGCCCGTTTGCATTCAAAGTAAAGGGATGACTGCTTGGAACCGGCACAGGCCGGAGCGCGGGCAGGGCCGTTACGTTCGGAGTGTTTTGCAAGAAGGGAGATTCTAGTGAAGAAGGGCAAAGTTCTTTTCGGCGTGATTCTGGGGATTGTTGTTGCAGTCGGCCTGTTTTATGTGAACAAGTACTGGATTACGCCCGCAACTACTAAAGCTGCGAAAGCCAGCGGTGATTATCCGGCGGCTCCGGGGTTTACATTGACCTCGCTGTCGGGCGGCACTATCGACTTGCAGGATTACAAGGGAAAGGTGGTGCTGCTGGATTTCTGGGCCACCTGGTGCGGGCCCTGCCGGATTGAAATTCCCGGTTTCGTGCAGCTTCAGAACCAGTATGGAAGCCAGGGACTGGCAATTATCGGTGTCTCAATGGATGACAGCCCGGAACCCGTTCGCAAGTTCTACGAGGAGTTTCGCATGAATTACCCCGTTGCCATGGGAACGGACAAGCTGGGCATGCTTTATGGCGGAATTTTCGGGCTCCCTACCACTTTTCTGATCGGCAGGGACGGGAGAATCTATGCCAAGCACACGGGCCTGACAGATGCATCCGTGTTCGAATCTGAAATCAAAGAGTTGCTTGCCGCGCCTCCGGACCGTAAAGTTTCTGATTTCAGGACCGTGGGATATACGGCTTCAAAAGATATTCAGACCAGCACCCCGGCGGAGGTGAATTCGGTGGTTCCGGGCGTCGACGTCACAAAACTGAGCCCTGCTGAACTGAAAGATTTCGAGGACCTCCTGGCGAAGCAGAAATGCAGCTGTGGCTGTATCTTAACAGTGCTGAAGTGCCGACAAGTGGATACCTCCTGCCAGGTGAGCCTGCAGGCGGCAAGAGATGAGTATGCGAAATTTGTGAAAGAGCACCACGGATAGCTTCCGCCGAGACAGCGTCGCGGCCGCTGCGCCTTCGGATATCAGGGTGCAGACATTCAGTTGGGGCAAAGACAGGGGAAACTCTACGATGCGATTGATTGCAGCTTCATTCTTGGTATTGCTTTCGGCTGTCGCGGCGCCTGCCAGCGGGCCGCCAATCGTAGTGTCTGCTCGAACTCTTCTTGCAACCAACGCAGTCCATCCCGGCCAGACGGCTAGACTTGCGGTGCTGGCACGCATTGAACCCGGTTACCACATCAACGACCATAAACCCACGCTTGATTACCTGATTCCTACGAAGATTGAATTCGAAACTCCCCCCTCCATGAAGGTGGAGAAAGTTGTGTACCCGCACGGCAAACAGGTGAAGTTTGACTTCCTGGACTCGCCGATTTCGGTTTATGAAGGTGAAATTCGCCTGGGATCGGTCCTGAAGGTCGATGGATCCGTGAAGCCGGGGACCTATCATCTGCGCGGGAAATTTATGTATCAGGCCTGCAATGATTATGCCTGCCTGCCGCCCACGAGTGTTCCGTTTGAGGCTTCCGTCCGCGTAGCGCCGGCGTCGGTCCCGTTGAAACCCGCCAACGCTGAGATATTCAAGACAATCAACTTCAAGTAAATGGGCGCCTGAGCCCCGATTGACTGGCCCTCCCGCCACCGCCGAAGTCTGCTTGTGTGGCCTGCTTGCGTCCGCCGACGGGTCGCCCGAGTTGGCACTTTGTTCTTCTGCTTGGATTCAGGTTGCATCCGTGGCAAAATCCAACGGGTCGCAAATCACTGTCATTGCGGGTGGGGCGCGACGGCCTTTGGAGTTCTCGGAGCTACTGGCCGAAATCGTGTGGCGCATTGGATTATTGCTGGCCACAATTGCGGAGCGGACATGAAGACATTGCAAGGATCCCTGTTGGGAGAATGCCTGGCGGAATTTGTCGGCACCTTCGTGCTGATACTGATTGGAGATGGCGCCGTCGCGGTAGCAGTCTTTACGAATGCATATGATTTGACGGGCGTGGCCCTGATGTGGGGCTTCGCCGTCCTGTTGGCGGTCTACATCGCGGGTGGCGTTTCGGGCGCGCATCTGAATCCTGCGGTGACCGCCTGCTTTGCGGTTTTCCGAAAGTTTCCCGGCCGGAAGATTGCGCCCTATGTGCTGTCACAGGTTCTCGGGGCGTTCACGGCATCCGTGGCTCTGTTCTTCTGCTGGTACGGTTTCTGGACACCGGCGGCGCAAAAGCTGGGCGTAACCGTCGGGCAGCCCGGAAGCCAGAAACTGATGATGGTCTTCAGTTGCTTCTATCCGAATCCGGGCATTGTTGGCGTTACGCCGGCGGACTTTGCAAAGGTTACGGGCGGCACGGCGTTCCTGGTGGAAGCTGTCCTGACCATGCTCCTGCTGCTTGCAATCCTTGCACTGATCGATTCGCGCAACACTGTGGCTCCCGGGAGCAACACAGCCGCGCTGTTCATCGGCCTGACGGTGACGGTCATCGTGGGCATCGGCGCTCCGTTGACGATGGACGCCGTCAATCCTGCCAGGGACTTCGGGCCCAGGCTTTTCGGCTATCTGGCGGGCTACGGATCGATTGCTTTTCCCGGGCCCAGGGGGAATGAGTGGTGGATTTACATTCTGGCGCCCGTTGTGGGAGGAATCGCAGGCGGGCTTGTTTACGATGGCCTCGTACGCCGATTCCTGGTCCGGGTTTCCGGGCAAGTTCCTGCCACCGGTTCTCCGGAGGTGTCTTGAACAAGGAATGGAAGACGAAAACTCTATGACCAGGAAATCCATGGAGATGAAAGGCTGGTTCTAATGAAGACCTTGCTTAGACTTACGGAGCGTTTCGCTAATAACGGTTTGGTGGTCTGTGAACTCAAGTCGCGAGCTTACGTGTGGATTGCCGGTGCAACGTTATTTTGCCTGGCACCGGTGATGAGCGTTCTAGCTGCGACGCCCGTCCACTTGCCCGTTCAATATTTTCGCCTGATGGTTTCCGGCGTTGCCCAGGTTCAGGAACACATGAGCCAGCAGCCTGGAGCGGACCTGCCTGCACTGGAGAAAGAGCCCGGATGGCGGCATCTGCCGTATTCCATCCTGGCGCCTGCAGTCCTCTATGCCAAACGTGATCCTGCCAACCAGCACTATCACGATCCAAAGATGCTGGCTGAGGCCATTAAGCTGGGCGACTACTTTTCCAGCCAGAATGAAAAAGG
>DATLWV010000056.1:0-22417 GCA_035576145.1 Terriglobia bacterium | reverse complement strand
GAGCCACTGGAAGCCCCAGGCCGCGCGAACGTCTTCCTTGATCAGCGCCGTGTTGCCCAGGGCGCGCCGGGCGGCGAAGGCGGCCTCTTCCGGAGAGACGCCTGCGGCTTGTTGTTCTTCGGCTTCCAGTTCCAGGTGGTTGCGAAGCTCGCGTTCCAGGTCTGCTTCGCGTTGTCGTCGTCGTACGACCCATCGCCAGAGCTTCATTTTGCACCTCGTTTACCGCCGCTTTCGGAGGGTAGCGCGAACCTCCGATTCCGAGGTCCGCGGTTTTTCTCCGAAGGCCCGGAGGGCCGTAAGACTGTAGCCCCGGCGCGAGCCGTGGGAACGAAGCCCTCACCCACCCCGCCCAGGCGGGGTCCACCCTCTCCCCGGCGGGGAGAGGGTTGGGGTGCGGGGTCCGATTGCGCACCCATGGCTGGAGTTTACCCCGACGAAGTCGGTGGCCATGGGCTAAATTCTGCCGCTCCTCCGGAGCTGTCCGGTCGCATGCCTTTGTAGCGATGGCTTCTATCCCGCGTTATGCGACATTCAGTGTCCGCACACATCACAACAAACGCGATGTATGCCCTTCCCGGCAGGCCAATCAAAAGCATCGGCCCTCGGAATGACGCCAATGCTAACTGCTCAACCCTCCTCGGAAGGCTCCATGACCCGCCCGATGGAGGCCACCAGCAGACTCCATTTCGAGTAGGCAGAAGCAAGCTGCTTTTTGCCGGCCGGCGTCAGCCTGTAATATTTGAACTCGCGCTTTCCGCCTTTCGGCATCTCCCACTTCGCCTTGACCCAGCCCTTGCCCTCCAGGCGATGAAGCGCAGGGTAAAGCGATCCATGCTCAACCTGGAGGACATCGTCCGTAGTGTGCTGGATGTTCCTGGCGATTTCGTGGCCATGCGCGGCCCCCGGCACCAGCGTGCGCAGGATCAGCATGTCCAACGTCCCTTGCATGAGTTCAAGCTTTCTTGCAGTTTCCCTATTTTCCAGCATGGTAGGGATTCTACCCTCATCAGGGTAGACATTCAACCATTATTTTGGTGGACAGGCGCGTTCCGACCGGAAGGACGTTCGGACCACCACTCGGAATCGTGCAGGGGCTGGATAGTACCGTGGACCTCCGATTCTGAGGTCCGCGGTCGTTCTCTCACGAAAACTAGCTTTTGCCGCACCGCCCTCGCCCTGCTATTGGCCCCGGCGAGAGGCCACATGGTTTTTTGGCAATCCAGGCTGTCAAAACCCGCGCCTCTCGTTTATGATCGGCGCATGAATTTGCAGAACAGGTATTGGGACACTGTGGCTTACAGCAAGAAGTTTACCCACCCACTGCTGATGGACGAGCTGGCGAGGCATGTGGAACATAAGAGTCCAATTCTGGACTGTGGCTGCGGTTATGGAAGGAGCATACGGGAGCTGCACGAGAGAGGGTTCTGCAATCTTTTTGGAGTCGACTCTTCCTCCGGAATGCTGCGGCGGACGAGGAAGGAAAACCCCTTCGCCCGGTACGTCCGCAACTCCGGAGCGGAAATCCCTTTCTCCGACGGATCGTTCGATGTGGTGCTCCTGCTGACGGTGCTGACCTGCATGCCGGATTCGCGCCAGCAGACCAGGCTGTTCTCTGAGCTGCTGAGGGTGCTAAAGGGCGGTGGCATTCTCTATGTGAGCGACCTGCTCATCAACAGCGACAGGCGAAACCGGGAACGGTACGAGCGCTTCGTGGCCAGGCACGGCTGCTACGGCGTGTTTGAACTGGAGGAAGGCGTGATGATGAGACACCACACCAGGGAGCACATGGAACGACTTGCGGCCTCATTCGCTACCATCAGCCTGCAGGAGTTCCAGGTGGAAACGATGAACGGCCATGAGTCCCGAGCCATCCGGATGATCCTCCAGAAACAGCTCCGCAATCTTCGTGCGTGAAACAATCGCGCGTCGTGCCCTTCGCAATGAGGGTGGACACAGGTGTCTGTCATTCTGATCCCGCAAAGCGGGAGAAGAATCCCCGCATTCTGTCTTTCAACACAAATACAGAGATCCCTTCGGCAGGCTCAGGGCAGGCTCTTCGTCGCCTCCGGCTCCTCAGGATGACGGGAGTGGCACGGTAAACGCGCCGCTACAAAAACTGCGGGAGGGCGGAGCCCTCCCCTACGAAAATCAGAAGCCGCGACATGTGCGCCACCCGAGATCGCTCAACACCCGCCCGTTGATCCTTCATAATTCAAAATTCATAATTTATTTCAATCGCCAATCGCCAATCACTCAATCACCAATGGCCTCACTCATACCGCAGCGCCACCATGGGATCGACTTAGGCGGTGCGGCGGGCGGGGATGTAGCAAGTCAGGAGCACTACGGCAAACAGGACAAACGAGAGGGCGACGAACGTGAGCGGATCCGCGGATTTCACGCCAAAGAGCATGCTTGAGAAGGACCGCCGCAGGGAAAACGCCCCGTATCTTGTGACGAGAAGCAAATTTGAACCATAAGTTCGTTTATTCTGGATTCAGACCCCGGCTCTCGTCTTGATTTCCTGGCGGATTCGTCGACCGTTGCTCTGCTGCCTGGCGAATTAACCTCGCAACTTTTCTGGCGAGGTCGCCGGTAGCTTTAAGGTTTCCACCAAACAAGCGCACTTTGCCTTCAACCCGGCGGTCCATCAATGTATTCCCATTCTTCGCGACCAACTGAACTTCCGTCTTGATAATGGTCCAACCAGCCACCGTCGTCACCTGGCGCTTCTTCTCGCTTCCGCGTTTGAAATCCTCCACAGTCGTACGCAAAGTCAACAGGTCCGGCGCGTCGTTTGCGCGGCGATCACCACTGCGATACACGTGCTGAAACCCGCTTGCCTTGGTTATTTCCTCAATCAGGTTCTCGTAGATAGCAACCCGAAATTCCGGTGACATTGCAATGTCGTTGGACTTGGCCAGTTCGATTTGAAGAGCGTCGGTTGAAAAGTTCCGGCCTGGAGCCTGTCCCGAAGCGGACAGAGGGAAAAGAATGGCTTCGCCGGCCGCGAGGATGCACCATGCTGCCATCATCGCGCCAGACCGCAGCCCTTGCGCGCGCTCAATTCTTTTCATGCCAGGCTACCCCCTGTGATTCCCGCTGATGAGGCTTTGCAGTTGCCCCGGGCGCTACGACGGCGTTCGCACCCTGGCCGACGAGAAGGCGCATGAGCGCAGCAGCCTGTCCTTTGGGGAGCGTAAAGATAACACCATGAATTCCGCCATTCGTATCCCGATACTCCAGTGTCAAAATGTCAACCTTCCTGCTCGCCAGCAAGCTCACGATTCGCGAGCTTTCATAGGGCATGGCCAGTTCAACCAGAAGGCCAGTCTTGCCCCTCACCAATTGCTGATTCTCTTCCCCCGTGAAAACATCCTGAATTGACTGAATACTGATCGTAGCTACCGAAGCGCCCGACTCAAACCGCAATTCCTTGCCGGCAATGATTAATCTGCCCTTGGCGCCTCGCTTGAAGTGTTCGAGACCCAGCACATGGGTTGCGTGCGTGGGTGTTTCTTCAGTGGAAGCTGATAGTGCGCCGAGTTGGCGGCCAAACAGAGACGCTGGAGCGCTAGACAGGAACGGCATAACCGCCAAAAGGGCGAACGCAGCGAGCCGAGTATGCCTTTGCCGCGCCGCCGTCCGAAGTCCTGAACTTTTAATCCCCACTGAGAGCACCTGACCAGGTCCCCCCTGCCCATGTTTTCCTTTTTGGCCCTAATTCTACACCCCTTTTGGGGATTCCGATCAAAGACCTTTCTTTTCTCTGCGCCCGAGCGGCACAAGACAGCGCCGCGCAGCGGGCTTCATGCGGGCGCATGCCGCGGGCGACGTTCTGCTCGGCCTGCTTTCCAAGATGGAAGCGCAGTTCGTCGTCCATGTCCCGCTCGGCCCGTTCTTTGTGGAATAGCGCACGAAGGCCGAACACCGGTTTCTCCACTTTGTAGAGGGGTCTTCATACCGCCCGATGGCGCGGTAAACTCGCCGTTACGACAAACCATGTCGGGATGAACCCGCCGCTGCAAAACCCGCGGGAGGGCAGAGCCCTCCCCTACGAAAATCAGAAGCCGCGACATGTGCGCCACCCGAGATCGCTCAACACCCGCCCGTTGATCCTTCATAATTCAAAATTCATAATTTATTTCAATCGCCAATCACCAATCACTCAATCACCGATGGCCTCACTCATACCTCAGCGCTACCATGGGATCGACTTTGGCGGCGCGGCGACCCGGGAGGTTTGGTTGACTAATATGGTAGGAATTCATACAATGATGGTATGAAAACCACTGTGTCTGAAAAAGGCCAGGTGACTATTCCGAAGCGGCTTCGGGAGCGCCTTGGTTTACGGAAGGGGCAGGTGCTCGAAGTAAGCGAACAGCGCGGTCATCTCATCATGACCAAAAAGAGGTCCCGTGACGTTTATGACAAGTATCTTGGCATTCTCAAGCTCGGCCGTCGCACTGACGACATTATCAACGAGCTCCGCGGTGAGGGCCCGCTCAAGTGATCACTGCCGTTGACAGTAATGTCTTGTTGGATTTCCTGAACTACGATCCCGGGTTTGGCATAACTTCGCGCAACGCGCTCCGTTCTTGTGCTACAGAAGGCCGTTTGGTTGCGTGCGACGTTGTCTGGGCGGAGATCGCTGCATGTTTTCCCTCGATTTCGGGTTGCCGGACCGCACTGAGCGACCTGGAAATTGAGTTCAGTGCGATCGACGAGGATTCTGCTTTTGAGGCTGGCGCTCAGTGGGCTGCGTACCGCGGCCGGGGCGGCTCGAGGTTGCGTGTCACAGCAGATTTTCTGATCGGCGCGCACGCTCTGCGCCAGGCCGACCGCCTGCTGACGCGCGACCGGGGCTTTTATCGCACTTACTTTAAAAGGCTTTCCGTGCTTGATCCCAGCACCCGCTGAATGATGAATTCTGCAAGAGACTTGCTCAGTTGCCATTCGTCATTCAACTATCAGCCTTTGGTTTGTCAACCGCCAAACACCGATCACAAATCGCCAATGGCGCGGTAAACTCGCCGCTACGAAAAACCATGTCGGGATGAACCCGCCGCTGCAAAGCCCGCGGGAGGGCAGAGCCCTCCCCTAATTTGGACAGCCGTGGGTTTATCCCGCCATCTGTGGCGGCATAAGGCCGCCTCTACACTTTCTCGAACACCAAGCCTCAGCAGGTGACACACTCCTCCGATCTTGACTTGCGCGACCCGTCTTGGATTTCAAGTCTGAAATTTCAGATCGCAGAACTGATAACCCATACCCGGGAACCACAAAGTCATTCGTAACTCGTAATTTGTAATTGCCGTGGCTCGGCACTCATCACTTACCACTTATCACCAACCACTGCCCTACTCGTACCTCAGCGCTACTATGGGGTCGACCTTGGCTGCGCGGCGGGCGGGGATGTAGCAGGCCGCGAGCGCCACGGTGATCAGAATCAGCGAGACGGCGATGAAAGTAAGCGGGTCCGTGGGCGTGACGCCATAGAGCATGCTTGATAGAAATCGCGTGACGGCGAGCGCTCCCCCGATGCCGATGATGAGGCCCATCAACAAGAGCTTGAGTCCTTGCCGGACGATCAAATTAACAACGTCGCGCTTCTGCGCGCCCAATGCCATTCGAACGCCAATTTCGCTGGTGCGCCGCGCCACCGAGTACGAAACCAGACCAAAAAGCCCGATCCCAGCGAGCAGCAGCCCAAGCATGGCAAACAAGCCGGTGAGCACGGCATCGAATCGTGGCTGTGCGCGCAGCCGGTCCACTCGCGCATCAAGGGTGGAGATTTGTGCAGGCAATGTTGAGTCGAGCGATGCGATTGCGCCGCGCACCATGCTCGCGACGCCGCCGGCTGCCAGAGGGCTTCTCACCAGAAAAAACGCGTGGCGCTGCAGGTCGGGGAAATTCGGCAATCCGAGGTCAGGCGCGTTTTTCCTCACAAGGTAGTATTCCGGATCGGCTTCCTGGATGAGTCCCGCATTCTTCACGTTTCCCGCGATGCCGACCACGTCATGCCAGGGCCCCGGAGGGGGAGTAAACTGCACACGCCGGCCGACGGGGTTCTCCCCTGGAAAGAGCCGGTCTGCCAGGCTTTTGCTCAGTATGATGACGTTCGCCTGTGAACCACGATCGCTTGCAACGAAGCTGCGGCCCTCGATGATGGGAATATCGAGCATCGTGAAGTAACCGGGAGTGACAGCCCGCCAGGCGACCATTCCTCCCGTACCCTTTTCAAACGGCGGATGGCCCTCCGGGTGAAGCACAAAAAACGGCATGCTGTGTTCGGCGCCGCTTGGTGGCAGCGAATCGCACAGAGCTACGCTTGTGACTCCGGGCAAAGCGCTGAGGCGGGTTTCCAGGCGATCAAAAAATCCCGCTGCTTCGCCGGGCCGCACGAAGGTTTGTTTGCCGAAGGTGACGTCGGCCGTAACAACGTGGCTTGTGTCCATCCCCAGGGGAATATTCTCAATGTTTCGCAGAGTGCGCAGCAGCAGGCCGGCGCCAGCCAGCAGCACTACTGACACCGCAACCTGCGCCGCCACCAGCGCCGAGCGAAGTCGCCGTCGAAGCGAACCTGTGGTGCGGCTGCCGAGAAGCAGATGGGCCGGCGGAATGGCCAGAGACGAGCCCAGGCCGCAGAGCACACCGGAAAGCAGCGACATTCCCGTGATGAGGAGGACGCCGGGCAGCGCCAGATGCGCCTGCTCGATGCGCGGAATCCCTGCCGGCGCCAGCGCCACCGAAACGCGCAGCAGACCGAATCCCATCCCCAGGCCGGCAATGCCGCCTCCCAGGCCGAGCAGGGTGCTTTCAATGAGCCGCATTTGCAGAAGGCGCCAGCGGCCCGCTCCCAGCGCCGACCGCACGGCAAGCTCACGCTGCCGGACCTCCGCGCGCGCCAGCATCAGGTTGGTTACATTTGCCGTGGCCAGCAGCAGCAAAGCGAGCGTGGCGCCAAAAAGGACCCACAGAGCCTGGCGAACGGAGCCGACCTGGTCCTCGCGAACCGGGATGATACCCATGCGAATCTCTTTGCGGAACATCGGAGGCGCAGACTGGATGAACTGTTCAAGAAACGGCTGAAGCTGCGCCCGGGCCTGCTCAATGCTCACGCCGGGTTTCAACCGCGCATAAGCTCGCAGCGCCATTCCCGGGCTTTGGCCCTTTGCAACTGGCGGCAGCTTTTCCGGCAGGACAATGTCCACGTGGGCAAGGGTGGGCCATTCGAAATCACGAGGCAGGATGCCGACGACCCTTGTCGACTCACCATCGAGGGAAAGTGCTTGCCCAAGGGCAGCAGGACTGCCTCCGAAGCGGCTCCGCCACATTCCATAAGAGATCAAACAGACAGGCGGGCCGCCGGGCAGGTCCTCTTCAGAAGTGAAATTCCGCCCGAGAACGGGACGGACGCCAAATGTGGGCAGAAAAGTCGACTCCACTTGGGCGCATTCCATACGCTGCGGTTGGGGCGCCGCGGTGTCGCATCCGTGCACGCCGGGGATCCACGAGGCCATCGATTCAAAGGGCGTCTGTTCATGGCGCAACCCAAGGTAGCTGAAGCCAAAGAAAAAGGGGCGGGAATCGAGCGCCGGAACAACAACCCCGAACATGACCAGGCGGTCAGCGTTAGGGTAGGGCAGCGGGCGTATCAGGTTGCGGTAGAGCACACTGAAAATGGCGGCGTTGGCGCCAATGCCGAGCGCAAGGGTGAGAACGGCGACAACCGTGAATCCCGGGTTGCGGCGGAGTTGCCGCAGGCCGTAGCGAAAGTCGGCAGCAAGTTCCTGGATGAAGCGCGCGCCCCAGGTGTCACGGCATTCTTCTTTCACATGTCCGACATTGCCGAAAGTTCGCAGCGCCGCGAAGCGGGCCTCTTCCTCGCTCATGCCGCGGGCGATGTTCTGTTCCGTCTGCTTTTCAAGATGGAAGCGCAGTTCGTCGTCCATCTCCTGCTCCGCCCGCTTTTTTTGAAATAGTGCGCGCAGGTTGAACATGATGATCTCCCGCTGTAGCGCCGGTCCCTCCCCTGCCCAACCACGGCCAAGATGGCCGTGCCACGGGGAACATCAGGGCGTCACTTCACTGACTTGCCTTTTGGAGTGAGACCGTCCCGATCTCCTGGTTGTCCTCGAACACCTCGCCGCTAAGCTTTGTTCCTTCCAGCCTCATGGTCAGCCGCAAAACTGACGGACCGGGTTTCGCCTCGATTGTGACCATGTCCCCATCGACTCGGCCACTGGAGAGTGGGAATTGCTTTTCGTCCGACGGGCCCATGGTTCCCGAAACCACTTTGCCGTTCTGCTTCAACTGGACATTAGCGGGGTCAGTGCGGCCGGCATTCAGCACCATTGATCCCGTCCATTTCCCCGAAACATCGGCAGCCCACGCCGATGTTGCGACAAACATCAGCAACACGATCCATAGCCCCTGTAGGTATCGCATATTTGTTCTCCTTGAGTAAATAAGCTCCCTTTTGACTTGGAAAAACTTTTGATGGCGCCCCGTTCAACTGCCAAAGCCGTCGCGTCAACACGCGGACCTGTGCTGCAAGCTCGTTCGTCAGGCCGTTTCAAGCACCTGGGCGACGGCGGCCGAGAGCCGGGCCCAGTTTGATGTTTCTCGCTCAAGCTGCCTGCGGCCGGTGGGCGTGAGGCGGTAATACTTGGCCCGGCGGTTATTTTCAGAGGCGCCCCACTCCGCTCGGATCCACCCCTGCTGCTCCAGGCGGTAGAGCGCAGGATAGAGCGATCCCTGCTGCACCTGCAGCACGTCGTTCGAAATTTGCTGGATGCGCTGCGCGATGCCCCAGCCGTGCATGGGTTCGAGCGCCAGCGTTTTCAGGATCAGCAGGTCCAGCGTGCCCTGCAGCAGATCAATCGACTTGCCCATTGTGCACCTCAGGGGCTGAAGCTCCGTAAGGACTGCGGCGTCATGCAGCCCCGATAAGCCGGGGCCTTTTCGCAAAACACCGTCGCCCTTCGCCTCGCATAAGTCGCAAAAGCGGCGACATATGCGCCGGCCGTTCTCAGGATGACAGGCATGGCGGGATAAACCCGCCGGTACGGGCTGAACTGTCCATGCCCCGGCCTTCCCTAGACATTCGACAAGAGGACTGTAATGCCATTCCCCTAGATTGTCAAGGGGAAAGAGTTTCAGTTGTCTTGGCATTGGGCCGGCTGATTTGTTGGGGCATAATTTCGAAGAAATTCCGGATAGGTGTCTTGGCATTGACAAACACCACCGACTGCCGATAGTGTAACTTCCTCCTATGAACGTCCTCGTATTAGGTTCGGGTGGGCGCGAACACGCCCTGGTCTGGAAGCTGCGTGAAAGCCAGCAGACGGACGACATCTTCTGCGCGCCGGGAAACGCCGGCATCGCCCAAATCGCGGAGTGCTTTCCCGTTGATCTCAACAATCCCGCGGCCATGCTGCAGCTGGCGGGAGACTTGAAGGCTGACCTGACCGTGGTGGGGCCGGAAGCTCCGCTGGTTGCGGGTGTGGTGGATGAATTCCTGCGCGAGGGCCGCCGGATTGTGGGCCCGACGATGGCGGCGGCGCAGCTTGAAGGAAGCAAGATTTTTGCCAAGGAATTCATGCACCGCCACAATATCCCCACGGCGCGGTTCGCGGTTGTTGACGACTATGAGACCGGGGTGAAGTTTCTCAATGAGTTCGGGCTGCCGGTTGTGATCAAGGCCGACGGGCTTGCGGCGGGCAAGGGCGTGGTGGTGGCCCGGACGCGTGAGGATGCCGAGAAGGCTCTGGGCGATTTCATGGTCCGAAAATCGCTGGGCGGCGCAGGCGACCGCGTGGTGATTGAGGAGTGCCTGGCGGGCGAAGAGCTGTCATTCATTGTTCTGGCCGGCAAGCAGGGCTGGCTGCCGCTTGTCCCTACCCAGGACCACAAGGCTGTGTTTGACAACGACCTCGGCCCCAACACGGGGGGCATGGGGGCGTACAGCGAAGATTCAATCCTTCCAGAGCCGCTTCAGCAGGACATTATCAGCAATGTGATCGAACCCACGATTGTCGGCATGGCTGCTGACGGCATGCCTTATCAGGGTTTCCTCTACTGCGGGCTGATGCTGACGGCGGAAGGCCCGAAGGTGCTGGAATACAACGTTCGCCTGGGCGACCCTGAAACGCAGCCCATCATGATGCGGCTTCGCTCTGACCTGTGTGAAATCCTGACGGCCTCGCTCGACGGCCAGCTGGCTCCGATGGGGGCCCGCTGGAGCCCGAACCCTGCGGTGTGCGTGGTGCTGGCCTCCAGGGGCTATCCCGCAAAGAGCGAAACCGGCAAGGAAATCTCCGGCCTGGATGCAGCGGAATCGCTGGGCGGGGTCAAGGTCTTTCACGCGGGGACGGTGTTCCGTAACAGCCACCTGCTTACATCCGGGGGACGCGTGCTGGGTGTGACGGCGATTGCTGAAGACCTTCCCACGACCATCGAGCAGGCTTACGCCGCCGTGGGCAAAATTCACTTTGACGGGATGCATTACCGGCGCGACATCGGGGCAAAGGGATTGCGGCGGCTTAAGATGACAAGAAATATCCCCCATCCGGACAACCAGGCGGGCAATCCGTCCCCGGCATGAAAGCAGCAGTGGCAAACCAGCCGCAAACGGTCCGCTTTGCGAAACCAATTCTCAAGGAGAAGTGAATGGCTGAAAAGGCGAAAGCATTGGTCGGCATCATCATGGGGAGCGACACCGATCTTCCGGTGATGAAAGAAACCGCGGCAGCACTCGAAAAATTCGGGGTGGCCTTTGAAATTGACATCACCTCGGCGCACCGGTCTCCGGCGCGGACGGCGGAATACGCGCGCACCGCAAGAGAACGCGGGCTGAAGGCCATCATCGTGGGAGCGGGAGGCGCGGCGCACCTGGCCGGTGTGGTGGCGGCGGAGACCACTCTGCCGGTGATCGGTGTCCCCATGCCTACAACTTCCCTGCAGGGCATGGATTCGCTGCTTTCGACGGTGCAGATGCCTGCCGGCATTCCGGTCGCCACGGTTGCCATTGGCAAATCCGGCGCCGTCAACGCGGCCATCCTGGCGGTGCAGATCATGGCAACGGCTGACTCCGCACTGGCCGGGAAGCTTGCGGATTACAAAAAGGAGCTGGCCAAAAAGGTGCTGGAGAAATCAGAAAAGGTAAAGCGCGAGTTTTCGCTATAGGGAGGCTGAAAAACCTCAGCCCGTCATTCCGAGGGCCGGCGTTGCCAATCGGCCCGAGGAATCTGCTTTTGCCTCAGGGTAGACTCCGCGAAGGATCACTGTTTTTGTTTCAACGGGCGAAATGCGGGGATTCTTCTCCCGGTTTGCGGGATCAGAATGACGTTTGGGTTCTTCAGAAATCCTGCTATGGTTTCTTATCAAATTTGAGGGCGGCAGAATTGATGCAGTAGCGTTGACCCGTCGGCCCGGGGCCGTCAGGGAACACGTGGCCCAGATGGGCATCGCACTTGCTGCAGAGAACCTCCACGCGTCGCATGCCATGGCTTAAGTCAGATTCTTCCCGGACGTTCTCGTCGTCCACAGGGGCAGTGTAGCTGGGCCAGCCGCAGTGCGAATCAAACTTGGAGTCGGAACTGAACAGTTCCGCGCCGCAGCAGACACAGCGGTAGGTCCCCTGGTCGTGCAGATCGGTATATTCGCCGGTGAAGGGCGGTTCCGTGCCTTTCTGTCGCGTCACGTGGTATTGCTGTGGCGTCAGCTCCTTGCGCCACTGTTCATCGGTTTTGTTGACTTTCGGTTCTTTCATGATTGCCCCTCCCAGTAACGTTGCCGGGCGCAATTGGAACGCCCCTTCGCATGCCGCTCCTTCGGTTCATAGTAGCAGATGAAAAGCTCTTAACACAGAGAGCACGGAGGGTCCGAGCGCTCGGTGCCGGGGTTCCTGCAAGGCACAGAGGACACAGAGGCTTTGTGCCATGACATTTGCCACTTAAATTTTTGGGTTTTTCTACAACCAACCGTGGCACAGCCGTCCCGTCCCGTCAAGGCGGGATCATGGGCGGGACGCCCATGCCACTCACAAACCGCCGAACCGGAGACCGGGCCTGGCGATACAAATTCATTGTGCCCGCCTGCTAACGCGCGCCGCGAACTGTTATAATCTTGGCCTCTGCGGAAGCGGGAAAAATCTAACTGAGTGAGACATGATGTTCAAGACAATTGAGTGGACCAGCGATGGCGTCCGGATGATTGACCAGACGCTGTTGCCCGGCGAAGAAACTTACAACACCTACCGGACTTACCCGGAAGTGGCGGAGGCTATCCGTTCCATGGTGATTCGCGGCGCGCCGGCCATCGGAGTGGCGGCGGCCATGGGTGTGGCGCTGGGAGTGAAGACCTCGGGCGCGAAGAGCGTTGCGGAACTGCGCAGCGAGTTTGAAACCATTGCCGACACTATTTCCCGCACACGGCCCACTGCCGTCAACCTGTTCTGGGCGGTAAAGCGCATGCGGGGCGTGTTTGAAAAATCGCTGGCCGGGCCGGGCTCCGACGCCGAGAAGATCGAAAGGACCAAGAGCCGGCTGGTGGAAGAAGGCCAGCGCGTGCTGGCGGAGGACATTGCCGTGAATGAGGCGATGGGGCGGCACGGTGCATCGCTGCTTCCGGATTCTTCAACCATCCTGACGCATTGCAACGCCGGCGCCCTTGCCACCGGCGGCTACGGGACGGCGCTGGGCGTGATCCGTGCGGCCGTCGAGGAAGGGAAGAAGATTAACGTCTTTGCCGATGAGACCCGGCCGTTCCTTCAGGGCGCGCGGCTCACGGCCTGGGAACTGGCCAAGGACGGCATTCCTGTGACGGTGATTACCGACAACATGGCCGGCCATTTTATGAAGCAGTCGAAAATCCAGGCGGTGATTGTGGGCGCGGACCGCATTGCCTCGAACGGCGACGTGGCCAACAAGATCGGTACCTACACCGTGGCCGTGCTGGCGCGCGAAAACCAGATTCCTTTTTACGTGGCCGCGCCGCTTTCGACCATTGACCTGAGCCTCGCCTCGGGTGATGAAATTCCTATCGAAGAACGCTCGCCGGACGAGGTGACGCACTGGCGGGGAATCCAGACTGCCCCGGAAAACGTCAGCGCCCGGCACCCGGCGTTTGACGTGACTCCCCACCGCTACGTGACGGCTATCATTACCGAGCGCGGCATCGCGCGCGATCCCTACACGGAAAGCCTGAAGGCGCAATTTGAAGAGCAGGAAGCGCAGCAGGCCTCACGCTAGGGGTGTTTGCCGACTCCGAAACCAGCCTTACCCCCCTCTGGCGGGATAAACCCGCCGCTACAGATCCAAGCAAGGGCGAGGGCTTATTCGTGGTGAAGGGCGACGATGGGGTCGAGGCGCGCAGCCTTGAGGGCCGGCCACATTCCGAAAAACAATCCGATACTGATGGACACCAGGAAGCCGAGGAAGACTGACCATAGAGGCACGGTGGAGGGCAGGCCGGGAAGGAGCGTGTGGATGGTGAAGCTCAGAAGGTAGCCTAGCAAGATGCCCATCACCCCGCCTGAACCCGTCAGGGTCATTGCTTCCAGCAGGAACTGCCAGGTGATGTCCTGCCGGCGGGCCCCGATGGCCTTGCGCACGCCAATTTCGCGCGTGCGTTCGGTGACGGACACCAGCATGATGTTCATCACGCCGATTCCGCCCACCAGCAGGCCGATCGAGGACAGCACCACCATCACCAGCGCCACCGTTCCTGTGATCTCGTTGAACTGCTTGATGACGGAGGCCGCATTGGCCATGCCGAAGTTGTTATCCTGATCAGGCTTAACCTTTCGCATCCTTCGCAGAACAGCGGTGATCTGGTCCATAGCCTGAGTCATGCGGCCGGAGTAGGCCATGGCTACAATGAGATTTTCTTTGTCGTTGGGGTAGATCTTCTTGAACGTCCAGTAAGGGATGAAAACCGTGCGGTCGTCGCCGTTATCGCCCAGGAACGACAATCTCTTCTCAAGTGTCCCAATAATCTGAAAGGTGTTTCCTCCCGCGGTGATGTATTTGCCGACAGGGTCCTCATTCTCAAAAAACCGCTTGGTGACGTCGGCGCCGATGACGGCGACGTTGCGGCGGTGAGCGTCTTCGAGGGCGGTGTAAGGGCGGCCGTTGACGAATTGGGCGTTGCTGATTGTGAAGTCCTCGGAGGTTGCCCCTTGAAGGTCAGCGTCCAGCATGTCCTGCCCTTTATACTTGGCCCCCGGGGAAGGACCTTGATGAAAAGCCATAACCGCCACCTGCTCAACGTCGGGGCAATAGTCACGGATAGCCATGGCGTCCTCGTATTTCATGGGCTTGCGCATCCGTTCTTCACGCGACAGGCGGAAGCGGAAGCCTGGCTCGAATTTAAAAATATAAATCGAGCGCGAGCCGTATTGCTCCATCGTGTCGACCAGCCGGTTGTTCAGTCCTGTGATGATGGATGCGACGCCAATCACAGTGGTGGTCCCGATCAACACCCCGAGGACGGTGAGAAACGACCGGAACTTGTGCGTGCGGAGCGTGTCGAGCGCCAGCAGCAGGTTTTCCCGGATGTGGTGCAGCTGTTTTGCCATGCCTAAACTTCCGCCCGAAGCGCTTCAATGGGATCGAGTCTGGCGGCCTTGCTGGCCGGATAAATGCCGAAGAAAAGCCCCACGATGACCGACAGCCCCACACCCACGACAATGGCGCTGAGCGGGACCGTGGAAGTTATGAACCTCTGCACCAGCACATTGATCAACAGGGCGCTGACGATGCCGATCACCCCGCCGGTGCCGGCCATCACGGCGGATTCGATGATGAACTGTGTGAGGATATCGCGGCGGCGCGCGCCAAGCGATTTGCGGATGCCGATTTCGTGGGTGCGGTCCGTGACGCTGGCCAGCATGATGTTCATGATGACAATGCCGCCCACCACCATAAAGACGGCGACCACGCCGATGGTGACGGCAAAAATGGTGCCGGTCAGCCTCTGCCACAAGCCCATGATGGTTTCAGAGGCGTTGATGCCGAAGGTGTCATCCTCGTTGTAGCCCAGGTGGCGCCGGGCGCGCATCAGAGACCTGACCTCATCCTGCAGGGGAATCATCTGGGCTGATGACCAGGCCTGAACGCTGACGTTAAGTTCCGGCCGCGAGAAGAAGACCCTCTGGAAGGTGGTGAGGGGGATCATGACAAAATTGTCCTGGCTCCGGCCGAAGGTGGTTCCGATTTTTTCCGCAACGCCGATGACCCGGAACGACCGGCCTCCCACGCGGACCTCCTTGCCGATGGGGTCAACGTTGGGAAAGAATTTGTCGACGAGGTCCTGGCCGATAAAGCATACAGGCGCGCCGTGAGAGAAGTCCGATTCTGAAATGTACCTCCCGTAGTTCACCTTTTCCTGGCCGATATCGATCATGCTGGGCGTAACTCCTGTAAGCGACACATCGTAGAGAACCTGGTTGGCATGATGGGCAGTGCGGCCCCAGTACCCGGCCGTGGCGCCGATGGCCTTGTAACCCTGAAGGTTTTCCTGAAGGAACTTGTAATCCTCAAGGCGAATGGGCCGGTTGCGCCGCCGCGCTTTCAGCCAGGATTCATAACCCTGAGCCCACTGGAATCGGGTCACGATGAACGTGTTGACGCCCAGGTTGGCAACGTGGTCGGCAATGTAGAGATTCATGCCGTTGATGACGGACATCACCACAATCAAGGTGGTGGTGGCAATCACCACGCCGAGCAAGGTGAGGAAGGAGCGGAGCTTGTGGGTGTTCAGGGCCTCGATTGCAATCCAGAAGGCCTCGCGGGCCGTTATCCAGGCGTTATACAGCTCACCGCGCCTGCGCCGCTTTTGCTTCATCGGCAATTGTCCAGTGATGGAAGTATCCACGGAAACCCCTGTTAGAAGTCCTGTGCCAGCAGGCCCGCTGGACCGTCCTAAACCACCTTTTCGTCACGGTCAATCTTGCCATCGCGAAGGTGGATGATGCGATGGGCGCGGGCCGCGATGTCATGCTCATGGGTAACCACAACAATCGTGTTGCCGGACTGGTGGAGGCGGTCAAACAGGTTCATGATTTCTTCACCCGTGGCGGTGTCAAGGTTACCCGTCGGTTCGTCGGCAAGGATAATCGAGGGGTGGTTGATCAGAGCGCGGGCAACGGCCACGCGCTGGCGCTGGCCGCCGGAAAGCTCGTTGGGGCGATGGTCCATGCGATCGCCCAGTTCCACCATGCGAAGCACATCCTGGGCACGCTGGAGGCGTTCCTCGGGCGGCGTCCCGTTGTAGATGAGCGGAAGTTCAACGTTGTGAAGCGCCGTGGCGCGTGCCAGCAGGTTGAAGGTCTGGAAAACGAAACCAATTTCCTTGTTGCGGATGTAGGCAAGCTCGTCGTCGGTCAGTTCGCTGACCAGCCGTCCGTTCAGCCAGTATTGCCCCTGGGTGGGTGTGTCAAGGCAGCCGATCAGGTTCATCAGGGTCGATTTGCCGGACCCTGAGGGCCCCATGATGGCGACATATTCTCCACGGACGATGGAGAAAGAGACGCCGCACAGCGCGTTGACCTGAATTGCTTCCATGTCATACGTCTTCCACAAATCCTGCGCGAGGATGATGATGTTGTCAGGGGAGGGTGACTCTGCCCACTCCCGGGAGGCTCCGGCTTGCGATTCCGTCGTAGAAAAATGTTCCATGGCTTGGTCTCAAATCTCCAGATGTGTTCTTTCCCCGGGCTCGGCGGTCCTCCTGATTACGATGACGGCGGCTGGCCCAGGTTCTTGACGCTGTTGTCAATCTTGACCTTGGTATCGTTCTTCAGGGTTCGAAGCACCTGGTAACTTCCGGTGACGATTTCCTCGCCAGGTTTCAGGCCGGTGAGCACTTCCACGTTCATCGTGCCCATTATCCCGGTTGTGACAGGGGTAAATATGGCCTTCCCATCGCGAACCAGGAAAACTCCCTGGATTTCCTTCTTGCTGGCGTCATCCTGGCCGGCCGGAGCCGGAGCCTTCGCCACAGCTGATGCCTTGCCTTTCGCTTTGGCATTTTTCTCGCGGTCAAGCTCGCCCTGGGTCCGCACCGTGAGGGCCTGAATGGGGATGGCAATGGGATCCTTTCGAGTGGCGGTCGTGATCTTGGCTGTAGCCGAAAGGCCGGGCCGCAACCCGGGAGGCGGCTCGTCAAGCGTCACGGAAACCGTGAAATCCTTGGCTTCGCCGGAGCTGGACGCAGTGCTGCTGCTACTGCTGGTGGTGGTCTGGCCGGAAGTGGAACTCAGAGCGCTCATCCCGATTTCGCTGACGTGCCCTTTGAGTTTCTTGTCGGGAACCGCGTCAATGGTAACTTCGGCGGGCTGCCCCATTTTGATGCCCAGGATGTCAGTTTCATCCACGTTTACCACAGCGTTGATGACAGAGAGATTGGAAACCTGGAAGAGCGCGCTGCCTGCGCTGTTCTGAATGCCCGGAACAACGTTTTCCCCCTCATGGACGGGGAGATAAGTAATGACACCGTCGAAGGGCGCAGTGTAAATGGTCTGGTCACGCAGGTTTTTGGTGCTGACGAGCTGTGCCTGGGCCTGCAGCACACGGGCGTGGGACACATCGCGATTGTAGGTGGCCTGGTTCAATTGCGCCCGGGCCTGTGCCACCTGGGCCTTCGATGAATCCACGGTTGCCTCTGCAACCTGATAATTGCTGAGGGACTGGTCAAACGTCTGACGGGAAATCAACTCCTGCTTAAACATCTGCTGCGAGCGCGCGAAGTCGTCTTTGGCCTGCTGCAGTTTCGCCTGTGCCTGGGCAAGATTGGCCTGGGAAGTCTGCAGATTTGCCGTAGCGGATTGAACGGATGCCTCCTGGACCTGGGCATCAGCCTGCGCAGATTTGAGTGAGGCTTCCTGAGCATGCACACCGGCTTCCTGCTGGACGTCTTCCGTGCGAAGCAGTAACTGACCTTTTTTGACGTGGTCGCCTTCCTTCACCAGGATTGCAGTCACTCTGCCCATGGAGTTGGCGTTCACCGTCGCAAACTTGTCCGGCGGGGGCTTGATCTCGCCCGATGCAGTCACGATGGCGGACAGGTCCTGCCGCATGACTTTGCCGGTTTGGACGGTTACCAGGCCGCGGTGGCTCCAGGAGATGCCTCCAATCACCAGCCCCGCCAGCACCACCAACGCGAGGGCAAGTAACATGACTTTCTTGGTTTTGGAGAGGCCCCGTTTGGCGCGCCCACCCTGGGGACCGCGCGGTAATCCGACATCTTCTCCCCGGGAATGGTTGATTTGGCCTATTTTGAGTTCTGTGGTTTGTCCCATCGTAACCTTCTCAGTTGCTATTTTCCGCGTTGGGATCGAGCGCCAGTCCGGTTGCCCGGGCACATGCCGTCATCGGCCAGCGGCGGCCGGAACATAAGGCAAAAAAATCCATCCTTACAAATCTTATACGTTTTGGGGGCGGGAAAGGTTCCAGTGCTGCCATAATGGCGACCCGATTGGACCGTAAGCGGAAAACGCCGCTTCCGTGCTTGTCCTGGCGAAAGTTCTATAGCACATATATTACTGCCAGTTGACAATGTTTGAAATGGTAATCTTAACGAAATGGGAGCATCCTGAAGGCTCCAAAAGCAAGACTTCCGGGCCGCGGCATAGAAGCCCCTCTCAGGCCACCTTCCTGCCCGAGATTACATCACTGATTTCAGCAGGGGAAGGGGCTGTTTTCGGGTCGCCGGGCGGGAGCGGAACAGGTTGACTTTCTCATCCTCGAAAAATACAATTACTGTTATTGATTGCCCGAGGCGGAGAAGGGAGGCGCGCAGTTGGGGATAGGAGTCTGTAGCACTCGGAAACTCGATTGTCGAGTCCGACGTATTGTGGTAGTCCTGATTGCCGCAAGCGCCCTGGGAATGGCTGCGTTTCCGGCTTTTGCAGGCCATGGGAAAGACCAGGAAGACCAGAAGCTGACCAAGCAGGAACGCCGGCGGCAGAAGGCAATCCAAAAGGAAATGGAAAGCCCGTACAAGCAGTGGATCAACGGGCCAATCGGGTATCTGATCACTCCCGAAGAGCGAGCTGCCTTCAGGAAGCTTACCACCGACGACGAGCGCGACCAGTTTATTGAAGAATTCTGGCGGCGGCGTAACCCCTCCCCAGGCTCACCTGAAAACGGCTTTAAAGAAGAAGTTTATCGTCGTATTGCCTACGCCAACGAACATTTTTCCTCGGGCGTTCCCGGCTGGAGGACAGACCGCGGACACATTTACATCATGTATGGCCCACCGGATGAAAAGACGACCCACCCGAGCGGGGGAACTTACGTGGCGAACCCCAATGAGCTTCCCTACACTGGAATCGGCGCCGCCAATACTATGACGACCTACCCGTTTGAGGATTGGACTTACCGTTACATCCCGGGGATTGGCGAAAACGTCGAACTCGAGTTTGTTGACCCGACCATGACCGGCGAATATCACCTGACAATGAATCCTTGCGAGAAGGACGCCATGGCAAACGTGCCTGGCGATATGACAGGGTGCCAGGGTGGCGTCGCCATCGGTTCAATCTGGAACCCCAATCTGGTGATAAGCCCCACTCAGTTGAATAGCGGCTCAAGGGGGGCAGGGTCGATGGTGTCGTCCAACATCATGGGTCAGAAGTTTAATGAGTTCAACCGTCTGGACCTCTACTCGAAGATCTTTGTGGCGCCTGCCGTGAAGTTCAGGGACCTGCAAACCCTGGTGACTTCGACGGTGACGGCGCAACTCCTGCCCTTTAGCGTCCGGACTGATTTTATCAAGATCACGGACGACACGGTCCTGGCGCCGATTACCGTCCAGATCCCGAACCGGGAGATGCAGTTCGAAAACAAAGATGGTGTGATGACCGCCGTTCTCGACATTTATGGAGAACTCACAACGATCGGCGGAAGAGTGGCGAATACCATCCAGGACAGTGTTGCCGTATCTGTTCCGGAACATGATTTCCAGGCTTATGTGAATCAGAAGTCCGTCTACCAGAAAGCGGTGTATCTGCGCCCCGGGCGTTACAAGCTGAGCCTGGTGATCAAGGACAACAAGAGCGGCCACGTGGGAAGCGAGAACCTGGGAATCGTCGTGCCGCAGTTCAGCGACGAAAAGCTCACCACCAGTTCGCTGATCCTGGCCGACCAGATCCAGCCGCTGCCGACCAGCGAGGTGGGCTCGAGCCGTTTCGTAATCGGCGGGACGAAGGTTCGTCCCAGCGTAAATCAGGTCTTTACACAGAGCCAGAACTTTGGTATTTACATGCAGGTCTATAATCTGGGTGTTGACCCGAAAACTCACCTTCCGTCTGCGAATATTGAGTACCAGATTTCGAAAGACGGAAAGACGGTTTTGAACCAGATGGAGCAAGCGGCTGCCATCAAGGATGCATCGGAACAGATTACGCTGGAAAAGACGATGCCGGCCAAACTGCTCGAGCCTGGAAAGTATACTTTGCAGATCAGGATTACGGATAAAGTTAAGGACCAGACGGATACCCAAACGACGAACTTTCAAGTCGAGTAGAAACGTGGGGTACCCAAACCGAGTCGATAGCCGGGACACACAACCTTAAAGAAGGTCAGGTCAAGGCATCATGCAACGCTCGAATAATCCAAGGCGAGGCGCGGATTTTTTATCCGCCGGCGGTGTGTTTCTGTGCGTCCTGCTTGCCGCCTGCCAGGGCTTCAGCGCTGATTATGGCAGAGTTTCAGGCAAAGTGACGGACAGTGCCGGGAACCCGATTATGGGGGCGACTGTTCTGCTGAGCGGGCCCGGCATTGGTACACCAAGCGGATTGCTGGAAGGCTCGCTCGACCGGGTTTTTACAGACGCTCAGGGCAATTTTACGATCAGCCGGGTAGCTCCGGGCTGGTATTCTTTGCAGGTGGTGTCGCCGGCAAGACTGCCGGGATTTCGAGACCAGGTCCAGGTTCGGCCTGGAGCGACAACCCGGGAAGCATTTACACTTGGCGACATCCTTTCGGGATTTCATTGGCCGCGCTCCGCCGATGATTCTAATGCATGGGAGCAGGGGTGGAAATGGATTCTGCGAACCTCGGCCTCCACTCGCCCTGTTCTCCGCTATCGAAAAGCTGACCGCAGCCGCAAGCAGGCCGAAGAACATTCCCCTCTCCCTGCCAAGCGCATGGTTGCCATGGTGCCCGGAAGCGCTGATGCCAACGGGCTTTCAAGGGATCCGGGCACAGGGACCGTGGTTGCATACCTTCGCCCTCTGGATGTGAACTCGGACGTCCTGGTGGCGGGGTCCGTCAATCGAAGTGACGCGGACGGTTCGTCGGTTGTTGCTGAATATCGGAGGGGTCTCCTTAACAAGAACCATGAGGAGATCAGCCTGGCGGTCCATCAGCTGCAAATGGGTGGAATCAACCGTTCTGCTTCTACGGCTGGGGATGGAATCCCCATGTCGCGTGGGATGGTTTTACGCTATCAACAGACCCGCCAGCTTTCAGACTCCTTAACGTTGACGGCGGGATTCGAGATGAGATATCTGAATTCCGCTGGCGACGCCGGCACCACCCAGCCGGAAATTGGCCTCGCCTATACCCTTGATCCTTCAACGGTCTTAAGCTTGAGTTACGGTGCTGGCAGCCTTGAACAGCCCGACACTCTGCTGCACCGGATTGGGGATCTCAATGCCTTCCCTCAGATTTCGATGCATAATTTCCGCCCCCGTCTTGAGGCTGCCAGGCATGCCGAAATCCGGCTGCAGCGGAAACTGCGCGACGGATCCCGGGTCGAGTTTGCCGCGTACCACGATGGATTCCAGGACGTGGCTGTGTGGGGTGTGGGTGGGATTCAGGCCCTGGCGAATTCATCTGCGGCCGGCGACGTCCTTATCACTCCTGTCGGCGGAAGAGCAGTCCTCAACGCCGGACGGTACGGTTCTTCAGGCGCAGAAGTTGCATTTGAGCAACAACTTGGCCAGCGCGGGGAAGTTGGCATCATGTATGCCTTCGGGAGCGCGCTGGCTGTCGATCCCTCAGCCGATCTAGGTGGTGTCCCAGTGGACGCAGCGAGCTTGCCTGACTGTCTTCGCTCACAGCTGACGCAGACTGTTTCGGGCAGGTTCTCAACCTTTGTTCCGCGTGTGAATACACAGATCATCAGCACTTATAGCTGGCTTCCTGCCGGGCGTGTAACAGTGGTTGATCCGTATGGACAGAACCGAATGGAGTTCCAGCCATTCCTGGGAATGCAGATCCGCCAACCACTCCCCAAGATTGACATGCTGCCTATGCGCATCATTGCAATCGCTGATTTCAGGAACCTGTTAGGCCAGGGTTCTGTGTCGGTGAGGCAGGCTAATGGCAGATCTGTCTTGCTTACCCCCGCTTATCGCTCCGTTCGGGGTGGGTTTGCGGTTCAGTTTTGAGGACCTGTCCAG
>DATLWV010000055.1:0-16424 GCA_035576145.1 Terriglobia bacterium | reverse complement strand
CCGGCCCACAAACTGTTTTCCATTCGCAGACTCTCCGCCTCCCAGAGCTTGTGAGAATTGTACCCCAGCCTTCATTGCCCCGCTTGAACATCATCGACAATCAAAAAGCTAGGCGATATTCACAGTCAACTCTGTCTTTTCTGTCAGCATTGCGGAATTCAGCACAACACGATCAGGCCGGATGTTGCCAAGTGACGCGGATTTCAATGCCCGGCCGTCCGGCGGGTGGATATGAAGGATGAGTTCGGCCGCAAGGGGCTTCTGGAATTTCAAATGGCAGCGCCACCGAACGGAATTACCGGGTCCAGCGAGCGATTCTGTTGTCCAGGTGATGTGTCCAAACCGGGTGGGACAGCTTTCAACGTGGATCCTTTCCCCAGCCGCAAACCAGTGTTTGGGCGCGGCCTTCTGCAGATGGACAACGGCGTGATCATGTTCTTCATAACAGAGCGACCAGCGCAACCCGAGCGCGGGTTGCAGCTCGCTGTTGATGACGGCCGACCATCCATACCGGCTGCCCTCGCCCGGATGGCCGCCGGGCAGGTAGGTGTCCTCCGGCGAGCAGCGGCTTCCCGAATCCATGGTGTAGCAGGCAAGCGCATAAAGGGTCAGCAGGAAGGGACGGTAGTCATCCTGACGAATCAGATAAGCGAGCGTTCCGTGGGACATAAAGTTCGACGTGCGGACCGAAGCGCCATCGGTATTCAGGCCCAGGATTTGCTCGCCAGCCATCTTTCGATGAATAAAGTGCCCGTGGTCAAGTGCAGTGTTGCCCCAATCGCTCGTCCACCAGTCCATCATGTAACGGTGGTTTTCATAGCTGCTAAGATCGGTGGGTCTCCGATTCGTGTCAAAGGGAGTAAAGGGAGTGATACCCGCCTGCTTCATCTCCGGGTTGCGCCGCACCAACGCCGTCTTAAGCGACCGGTCGATGAGTGGACGCATTTCGGCAGCGATTGCGGCGATTTTCTTCGCCTCCTGTTGCAATTTCGCGTCGTCGTGTTCGCGGCCCGCCCGTTCCAGGCAGCGACCATGCTCCGCGAGGCCCCGCCAGGTCCACGCTGCGTTCTGGTAATAGTAAGGGTGCGAGTCCGGATAGTCATTGCGAGGATCACCGTTGTCGGCTTCCGGAGAGCCCCAGATCAGGCCGTGGCGCGGATCGTCCGGCGCGAACGTTTGCTTGCTGTACTCATAACGCTTGAGAACAAATTCAATCAGGCGCCTCAAGACCGGCAATCGCTTCTGAAGGGCATCCAGATCGCCCGTATAGTCATAAGCGCGCGCGGAGTTCTCCAGAAACACGCCGGCATTGAGCGGCGCTTCCACCTGGTCCTGAGTGTTGTAGACGAAGTTGCCGTCCGGCAGGACGTAGTGTTCGAGGTAATGCTCGAAGTACGGCTCAACTTCTTCGGTCAGGTTCCAAAGCTGGTGGACCCAGACAAATTCGTAATGAGCAACCGGGAACAACGCGTGGCTCCGCTCCGGAATCATGGTGTAGGCCCCTTCGCCAATCTGGTAGGTGGGATTCAGGCCGCGATAGCTGGCGCGCGAAAGGGCGATCCCCGCCCGGGCGCCGTCCAGCAGCCACGGGTCAGGTATCTCTACTTTCATTCTGTCTTCAAAAAAGTGGTGCCACCGGTTCCACACACCAACCAGGGCTTCGAAAAAGTCTTCGCGCGATCCATTCCAGAAGTATTCGTCGAATTCCGGCCCCTGCAGCCGCATCGTACGAACGCGGGCGATGGGCTTCGCATCCTGTCCCTGCGGCAGAACGGCCATCACCTCATATCCCACTTTAAACCTCGGATTCCAGACGCCGATGTCCGCGGCCGGAAGATACCCACCCATGGCCGTCCGCTTGCTGTAGCCATCAACGTAGTTGTAAAGGTAGGAGAGCGATCCGGCGGGATCAAATAGCCGGCCCGTCTTGTCGGGCGCCCAAAGGGACTGCGGGTCTCTGCCAAATTCGCGCGAGACGCCATCAGGTTCCAGCCACATCGCGCCTTCCGGCCCCGTGTCCCCGTTGGCCACCAGTGTCCATCCAATAAATTCCGGCCCCAGCGCCGCCACGTTTTCATAACACGGGTCTTCATCCGACTCCAGAATGTAGTTGCCGTATACGTCCGGCCCGGGAATGTATTCTCTTGGACACTCAAATTCACCCAGCTTCTTCGGAGGGTTGACGGGCCTTGGACGGATCTTCGAAAGGTCGCCGACGCGTTTCGGGACGTGCGCGATTTCCCTTTCCTCCGTCACGTAAGCAATGGCGCCCTGGTGGGTAACGTGTTTTTCAAACACCGCGGTCGGGACGCCGTTGAGCCACGGCAGAACGGCCACCAGTTGCCATCCGCCGAGCGCCTCGGTCACCTTCAGCGTCCGCGCTTGTCCTTCGTGCTGCGCCCTGACCGTTGCTTCCTCAATCGCCAGCACCGTCGGCACACTTTGCAGAGCTTCTTTTTCTCCCGGCAGGAACATGGTGTACTCGTTCGTGATGCGGCCGGGAAGATATTTGCCCTCCGGCATCGGTTGGCCGGCGTGCGTGGTGGATGCGGACGCCCTGTGTCGCGCTGCAAGTTTCTCAGCGCCCATTATGGGCGTCAATGCAGTCAAATATTTCAGGAACGATCGTCTTTTCACAGCCGCGCTCCCTCCAATGGAGAATGCTCATTTTTGCCAGCCAAAGGCTCAGGTCAGAGCCTGCTCAATCTCTTCCAGAGTATTGCCTTTTGTTTCCGGCAGACGAAATTGAATAAACACGAATCCCAAAACGCAGATGCCGGAGTAAATCCA
Source organism: Terriglobia bacterium (assembly GCA_035576145.1). Lineage (GTDB taxonomy): Bacteria > Acidobacteriota > Terriglobia > UBA7540 > UBA7540 > SCRD01. Next base: position 13,634 of record DATLWV010000055.1, on the reverse strand, counting down.
GAACGTCACCGCGGGGCCGAGACTGTGGTTGAGCAGCGGGAAGGTATAAGTCAGAATAAACGAAGCAATCCAAAGCGAACTGACGGCCAGCGACATTCCAACTCCACGGATGCGGTTGGGGAAAATCTCTGCGATTACAACCCAGGTGACCGGCGCCAGCGACATCGAGTAGCACGCGATCGCCATGACAACCAGCAGCAGCATGTAGAGGCCGTGACTGCTCTGGTGGTAACCGATGCCAAGAACGACGTAAATGATTGCAAGGCCCGCCGACCCGATCAGCATCAGCAGACGCCGCCCCACCCTGTCAACAGTCGCGATCGCCACAACGGTGAACGCCAGATTGACGGCGCCAGTGACAACAATGTCAAAGAGGATTCCGGAAATGTTGTAGCCTGCCGCAGAGAAAACTTCTTCCGCATAATTGAAAATCACGTTGATGCCGCACCATTGCTGGAACACCGCCAGCACAACAGCCAGCAGGAGAATCTTGGAGGTGCCCGGCTCGAAGAGAGCTGCAAGTTCACGCTTGCCGCGCGGGTTTCCGGCCGCGCCCTGCGCCGGCAGGCTGGCTTCAATTTCAGCAAGCGCCTGCGCACTGTAGGCGTCTCCTCCGACTCTCGCCAGGATGCGGCGCGCCTCATGATCGCGCCGTTTCAGCGCAAGCCACCTGGGACTTTCAGGGACAGCAAACATGCAGACGAAGAACAACACCGCAGGAATGGCCGTCACGCCGAACATCCATCGCCAGCCGAGCTGGCCGTTCCAGGAGTTCAGAATCTCGACTGCCGTGGCTCCCGCCGGCACCGGCCTGGCAATGGCCCAATTGATAAATTGCGCCAGCAGAATGCCGCTGACAATGGTGAACTGGTTCAGAGAAACAAGTTTGCCGCGCACATGGGGCGGCGAGACTTCGGCGATGTACATGGGCGACAGGCTCGATGCGAGTCCAATGGCGATGCCGCCCGAGACTCGCCCCATCACGAAGTGGCTGAAAGTGCCGGCCAGGGCTGTCACGAGCGACGACGCTCCGAAAAGAAACGCCGCAGTAATCAGAAGTCTCTTGCGGCCAAAGCGGTCGCTGAGCCAGCCGGAAATCAGCGCGCCCACAAGGCAGCCGGCAAGAGCGCAGCTCATGGCCCACCCCTGCTGCCAGGCCGCGGTCAAATGGAAGAACTTCTCGTAGAAAGGCTTGGCGCCGCCGATTACAACCCAGTCATAACCAAACAGCAGGCCACCCAGCGCCGCCACGGCCGAAATGGCCCACGTGTAGGCGACGTTATAGGGAGCCTCAGAAACCGGCGTTTCCCTGTTGACGCCAGGCAGCATGAATATCTCCGTCGTTCGTTCGAGACCCGGCAAACTCGCCACAAGGGAAGAGCCGCGGGCCGCCGGCGGAATGGCGTTCGCTAGTCGACCCGAATCAGACGGGTCTCCCCCGGTTCGAGGGCGATGAGGTCATCAGGCGCCATCTTCCCGCCCCGCCGCAGGTCCGTCAGGGATTCCGCCTTCACCGGTAACTCCAATTTCACTTTCGTTGATTGACGTCCATGATTGACAAGGTAAAGCAGCAAGTCGTGGTCACGGCGCAGGCTTCGCGCCTCCACCTGCCAGATTCGGTGCCCGGCCGGGTCCGTAAAGCGGACGGGACGCGAGACACCCGCATGTTCAAACAGGCCGTCGAGCATGCGGGCGTAGCCCGAGGGTTCAAGCGGGATAGCCAGGTAATACACTTTTCCCCGTCCACGCGTATGCCGGATGATGGCGGGCCCTCCGTCTGTAAAGCGGGCAAGTTCGGCACTCCCGCTACCGGCTGACAAGGTCTGGACAATGCCGCGGCCACTGAGCTTGAGGGGAGCCTTCCCCAATTCATCACTGGGAAGCGTTGTGATTTCTCTCGTGGCTACGCCCCGCGATGCAATTGACTGCCGCATTGTCTGGTCGTACTGTTGTTCGAGCGCGCCCAGCTCGTACTCAGACGCAGCGCTCGACTTCAGAATTCGTATCCCGATTTGGTCAAAGAAATCCAGAGGGCGGAGATACGCGTCCATCATAAAGGACTCGGGTGAAACAACCAGATGGCCGCCTTCCTGTACGTAGTCGAGCAGTGCCTGGACAACCTCCGGAGGCAAGTGCTTGGCGGCAGGAACGAGGATCACCTTGTATTGGGACGCCATTCGCTTGAGGATTTGGTTCTCAGTTATGAAGGTGGTGTTGGCGTCCAGGTAGAGGTTTCCTTCGTACACGCGGTGCAGTTCGGCCAGATAAGGCGTGGAGCGGGCGCGCATCAATTCAGGTGGTACCTGAACAATCGATGTCTTCGAATACAGGATGGCCACCTCGGGCCGGGCGGAAGCGAAGGCCGCAATCTCCTTGTTCAGCCGGCGGATATCGAGGGCGAGACGAAGCAGCTCCGCGACGTCGCTAAGCGGCCAACGCCAACTGTAAGGGATGGCGGAACCGTTGCCGCTGGGGAACGTTGCATTCGGCTGGGAAGGCCAGTAGTAGAGCTGCATCACTGATTTACCGTGCAGGAACTGGGGGAGCAGGTCGCGCACTGAACCGGACAGTTCCGGGTCTGCAAGAGGCATCTTCCTCAGGGCAAGCGCCCACTCCAAATCGGCCCCAAGAGTTGACCCGCCGCCTTCCTGCAATACGATATCGTTAACCTGGCTGAGCAGCAGTTCCTCATCAATGCCGGACGTTCCGTTGCTTCCAGCCAGCATGCTGAAGCTGCCCCCCGAGGTGATGGGAGTCTGGGCCCCGAACTTCCGCATGACGCTTTTGACCCAGGCCAGGTGGCCGGTGAAACGCTCCTGGTTAAAACAGGCCCAATCGAACCATTGCGCACGGTTGGTGCCGGGCAGAGGAACCGCTTGCTTCACCGGAGGGGCCGTGATCTCGTCGAAACTCTGGAACTTCGTCTTCCAGCACTCGTTCACCGCCTTGACGGAGTCATGGTATTTCTGCCGCAACCACTCGCGAAACATCTGCTGGCTGCGCTCGCAGTAGCAGATGTATTGCAGCTCGTAAGCCATGATGTTGTAGAGCAGTTCGGGATTCTTTTTCCAGCGGGGTGCCTCGCGTTGAATGTATTCCTCGATGGCGTTCTTGATGTGGGGGCTCTCCAGACATATCACCACCTCTCCCCGCCCGCCTCCCATGGACCATCGGTCGCGGATCAGGTGTCCGCACCAGCCGTCCCATCCCACGCGGTGCGTGTCAGGATATTTTTTGAAGGCCTGATAAACGGGTGACTGGTCAATTGTCCAGCGCGATCCGCCGCCTGCCGTGTAGCTCTCAATATGTTGGAAGGGGGTAGCGAAAAACCGCGTCAGTTTCTGACTTGGCGAGTGGAGGGAAATAATCAGCAGCGGGTCGCCATCTTCGTTGACAAAGAATCCGTCCTTTATCTTGAGGCCTCTGAGGCGGGGATAAGGCGGGACGGAACTCTTGCCCACCTGGGTATCGTCAGTGTCAGGAAGACGCCGCGCGCCCGAGATCAGATCGTCCAGGTCAAGACGGCTGGCGCGGCAGGAGGCTGCCACGTAATCAAACATCTCACTCTTCGCTCTGTCATTATTGAACCAGGACATCTGCGTCCGAATATCGAGCCCCAGTTCTGCTGTCACCAGTGGGATTTCTTGATAAATCGTCTCCAAGCCCATCATCTGCGCAGCTGCGATCGTCTCTCTCAGCCGATTGAGTTCCTGCCGGGCTTCTTCCCGCTTCTGCTTGACACTGGCGGACTCCGGGATGTCGTCATGCGGACCCACCTGGCCCGGCGTGATAAAACCATTGCCAAGCAAAAGAGTCCCATCTTCGGGACGGCGGGCCGAAGCGGTTGCCGGGTCTTCAGGGCCTTTCACAAGCCGCAGATTATCCACGTAGACGACAATCGGCCGGTGCATGCCGCCGTCTGTCAGGGTGAACTTTCGCACCTTGCCCAGTGCCAATTCGCGCGTGCTCGCTGAAACCTGCAACCCGCTCAACTTCACTTCGACGTGGTTCATGCCAGGAATTAGAAAGAGGTCACGCCCCACACGGAAAGCTTCATCCAGGTAGTCCGCCGTGGCATCGTCGGCCAGTTCGTCGTAGATGCCCAAACCGAGCATCAAGGTATCGGATTCCGGGTTGAAGATATCCAGAAGCAAACGGTCATACCCCCGCCAGTCCTTGGGGAGTTTTTCTGATGAGAGACTTTTGGGGAAGAGGGTTACTTTCAGTGCCTGGTGCCCATGACTTGCGTGTTCATGCGAAAGAGCCACCTCACCGTCCCACCTCTTGAGAGACTCAGCCGTTTCAAAATCGTCCAGGACGGAGGCCTTGCTGGCCGCATCCGCCGCAGCGAACGACAGCATCGCTTCATTCGCAGCCATGACGTTTGTTGAGCAGGCCGCAGCAGTTGCCAGTCCAGCCCTGCCAATAAAGTTTCGACGAGTAATATGCTTCATCCGTGGGGTGCCCTCGATTATTAGATTTGTGCCGGCATTGGAACACAGTTCGGCAACCGATTATCCTTCCTTTGCCGGGGACATGACAATACGTATGTTTGGAACTTCTACAGCGCGGAAACAAGGTGGGAACCTGCCGCCCACGATTTCATATTGTTCACGGGGAAAGGCTTAGGAAAGGACGAATTTAATGACAAAATAGTGCCGCAGGACGGAGTTGAACCGCCGACGCCAGTCTTTTCACAACTGACGAAGGAGGCTAAGTCGCTGATTTCAATGAGTACCAGGGAGTACAAATGAGCACTGACGGACCCCGAGGGACTGCTATTGCTCCTTTATTGTTCTTTCTCAACGCAGCCTCGGATTTTCTTAAATTCACCTCGCGGATGGATTGGCACGACGCTTCTTGTAAGTTCCTTGATAGCGTTTGATCAGTGAATCGTTGGATAGGGATAACATTCGACGGGATCCACAGGCCGCTCCTTTTCGAGGTAGTGGTTTGACGCCAATTTCGCTCGCCTTTTTTGCGGGATTTGAAGTACGTGACTGTCCAAACGCTCGTCCTACGGTCCATGAAAATAATTAGTTACTGGGTTGGCGTGCTTGGGAAGCCTTACTGTACACCTCAACAAAACTTAATCCGGCCATCGCTCCAAATCCCGGGCCTACTGACGCCGGCACTGCAAGCAATCACTTCCCCTTGGATAATTTGCGCGGGCTGAATAGGGCGAAAACATACATAGTATCTCCGGTGCGATAGTCCCTCATCCATGGAGCGCCGGCTCCTGTGAATCCTCCTACTGCGCCTCCCATACCGGAAAGAACTGCAATGTATTGCTTTCCATCGAGGCGATAAGAAATAGGACCGCCCCGAATGCCTGAACCGGTTTGATATGACCAGAGGATTTGGCCTCCGGCTGCATCGTAGCCTGTAAAACGGCCCTCCGGGTCGCCTGCAAAAACCAAATTCCCGGCGGTCGCTAGAACTCCCCCCGCCATGGGGCTTCGTGTTTTGACTTCCCAGGCCACATCGCCTGTATCCGCCTTAATTGCCATGAATTTTCCGTAGGCTTGATTGGGCAGATATTTGAATCCACTTTCTCCTGCGGGGAGGTTCAGCTTTCTGGCCTCCACACCATTGTTCACGAATTCCGCGCAATTCTCGATCGCCGGAATGTATACCATGCGGGTCAGCGGATTGTATGCCATGGCATTCCATTCCTTGCCTCCCGCCGCGCCGGGGCAGACGGTAACACCTTTGAGGGTGGGAATCGCCCCTGGATTGACCATGGGCCTTCCGGAGGAGTCGAATCCCCTCGTCCAGGTGACGCGGACAAACGGCTTTGCAAACAGAAACCGCCCGGTGGTTCTGTCGAGCGCATAAAAATGTCCGTTGCGGTCAGCGTGTACGAGCGCTTTAATTTGCTTGCCCCCCTGCTGGACGTCGACCAAGACCATTTCATTGACGCCGTCATAATCCCATACGTCATGAGGGGTGAACTGGTAGTGCCATACCAGTTTTCCCGACCTGGGGTCCAGCGCAACAACGGAGTCCGTATACAGATTGTCTCCATTGCGTGCATCGGTGTCATAATCCGGATAGGGATTGCCCACTCCCCAATACACGAGATTCAGCTCAGGATCGTAAGACCCATTCATCCACGTTCCCCCGCCGCCAAATTTCTGGGAACCTCCGGTCCAGGTTTCAACATTCTTTTCCCCTTGGCCGGGAATCGTGTAGAAGCGCCAGAGACGCCCTCCTGTCTTGGCATCATAAGCATCGATGAAGCACCGGCTGGGGTAATCACCGCCCGCCACTCCCACAATCACCCTTTCTCCGACGATAAGCGGCGGAGAAGTTGCACTCTGATTGTCGTCAGGGCTTCCCACCTCCACGTCCCAGCGTGTCCGTCCGGTTTGAGCGTCCAGCGCCACCAGGTGAGCATCCAGGGTCATCATGTATAGCGTTCCGTCAAGGATCGCCACGCCGCGATTCACCGGGCCACAACAGAACTTCAGTTTTTCAGGAAGGCGGCGTTTGTAGTGCCACAGCTCCGCTCCCGTCTTCGCGTCAACCGCAAAGACGTGATTCCACGAAGTGCTCACGTAGATTACGCCATCCACAAACAGCGGCGTGGCCTCAAGGCCATCCGGCACACCTGTTTGAAAACTCCACACCGGGACCAGGTTTTGCACATTGTTCAGGTCAATTTCTTTAAGAGGGCTGAAGCGCAGTTTAGCGTAGTCGCGCCCATACATCAGCCAGTTGTCCGTATCCCGATCGGAAGAAAGCAGCCTCTCAGCACTGACATCAATCTTGGGAGCTTTTACTCCGGTTGTGGGTTGCAAGGCCAACGCTGACAACGACCGTAGGTAACGGATGACTTCTGTCCTGTCCTGCTCGGTCAGCGTTTCCGCAAAGCCCGGCATCGCTGTTCCACTTTTCCCCTGTCGCATAACGCGGTCGAGCTCTGCATCCGTGATACTGGCCTGCCAGGCAGGATTGGTGAGATCCGGCCCGGCGCCTCCTTCGGCAAAAGCGCCGTGGCAGACGGCACAGTTCCTGGAGAAAAGCTCCCTGCCACGTTCTATGTTTTCCTCAGCTCTCAAAACTCGTCTGGCCGCAACTGCAAGGGACACGGCGAGAAGAAGATTGATACAAATCAGCTTTTGCGATTTTCCCACGTAACCCTCCCCCATTTGAGGTTGGTCAACATTCGGTCTACGGTTGCAGCAACAGCTAGAGTAGTCCCGCTTAAGGCGATTGGTCAAAATCATGCGATTGGTCAAAATCGAGCGAATCAAGTCTTTATCAGACATTATCGCGACGTCTGAACTTATGGGCCTGACGGACGTGAAACAACGCAATAGCGGAAAACCGATGGACAGGTCAAGAGCTCAAACATCGAGTAAACGCTGGGCTTGAAGGGATTCAAACCCCTGAATCGCGAGCGTGAGTCGCCTTAGTATTGCACTGGGAAATATGCGCTCACCGAACGGACCAACCAAGGCTGGACTAGCCCCTCCCTGGCTGGCCCTGTATCTGTACAAGGAGTTGTTGATGGCCCGCAGGGCTATAAGCGATACTGAAGTTTCCCAACACCAGAAGACTGGTTTGTCATTGTCCAGCAGATGTTTGACCAGGATGAAATGAGTCTCTTGCGACGTGTAGCGAAGGAAGAAGAGGAGCTCAATGCCCACGCATTGGGGCATCGAAACGGAGAGCGAGGTAAGGTTCGCTCTTCCCTTTGAAATCATCCTGGCGATACGATCTATAGACCGTTCGCCAGAGGAGAGAACGATCAATGACTTCACGAGAGCGCGTTCAGAAGGTGATCGAGCACAAGGAACCGGACCGTGTTCCTCTTGACCTGGGCGCGTGTACAGTGACCGGAATGCACGTTGATACGGTTTACAAAATTCGTCAGGCGCTCTATCTCGACGAGCCCGGAACGCCCGTCAAAGTCATGGAGCCTTCCCAGATGCTGGGGGAAATCAAGCCAGACCTGATGGAGGCGCTCGGAGTCGACGTGGCAGGGCTCGCAAAGCCAACCACGAAGTTCGGTTTCAAAAACGAAGACTGGAAACCCTGGACAACATTCGAAGGCACGCCGGTGCTGGTTCCCGGGGGCTTCAACACTGAACCGGACGAGAACGGAGACATCCTGATGTACCCCGGAGGTGACAAGACTGTCCCCGCCAGCGCCCGCATGCCGAAGGGCGGGTTCTATTTTGATTCGATTGTTCGCCAGCCGCCCATTGATGAAAACGCCCTCAACGTAGAAGACAACCTGGAAGAATTCGGTCCTATTTCAGACGAAGATCTGGAACACCTCCGCCGTGAAGCCGAACGCTTGTATACCCAAACGGACAAAGCCATTCTGGCCAACTTTGGGGGGACGGGTTTCGGTGATATTGCCAACGTTCCCGGCCCGGGGGTCAGGCATCCGAAAGGCATTCGTGACATCGAAGAGTGGTACATCAGTACTGTCACGCGCCGCGACTACGTTTACAAAGTCTTTGACCGCCAGTGCGAGATCGGCATCAGGAACCTGGAAAGAATCTTTGCCGCGGTCGGTAATCGCGTGACAGCCATCTATGTCACGGGGACCGATTTCGGTCAGCAGAACGGACCCTTCATCTCGGTGAAATCCTACCGCGACCTCTTCAAACCTTTTCACCGCGAAGTTGCCAACTGGATCCACAAAAACACCCAGTGGAAGTGCTTCATCCATTCCTGCGGCTCTGTTCGCGCGCTGCTGCCGGACTTTATCGATGCGGGATTCGAAATCATCAACCCGGTCCAGTGCTCGGCGGCAGGCATGGAACCGGAGGAGTTGAAGAAGGAATTTGGCGATCGCGTGACCTTCTGGGGTGGCGGCGTCGACACGCAGCGCACGCTTCCCTTCGGCACGCCTGAGGAAGTCCGGCAGGAAGTCTGCATGCGGCTGAAGATCTTCGGGCGATCGGGCGGGTACGTTTTCAATCCAACGCACAACGTGCAGGCCCGAGTGCCGGTTGAGAACGTCCTGGCCATGTATCAGGCCGTCCGGGAGTATGGAAAGTACCCCCTATAAGCCAGAGAAATCTGCCGCCGCAATGGCTACAGGGTCCGCAAGTGTGTCCATCCCCTGCCCGGGGCGCCTGGAGGTGCAAGATTTCAACCTGGAAAAGAAAACTCTTTGAGCCCCCTTCGGACTTCCTGATTAGGCTGATCAAACCTCTTCCGGAACAACAAATGGTGCGCGGTATCCACGGTCACCGTCGCGCATCAAGCGATCGGCTTCCGGATCGTTGATTACCGTCTGGCTTTCGGGATCAAAGTCGATCGGGCGCCTCAAGCGATACGACGCATTCGCCAGATGCACCAACGTGCAGGAGATGTGTCCTTCTTCAATGGGCGCGTTCAGGTCCTGCTTGCGGCGGCTGCGGACGCATTCAATATAGTTGTCAAAGTGTCTCTGGTTGGCTTTGGTGAAGCTTCCGCCCGCATCGTTCCCGGGCCCTGGTTCGGCAGCCTTTCCCAGCCAGACACTGTACTTATCATCATCTTCATCCATTGCCAGGTAACCTTTAGTCCCGTAGAAAATTTCACCGATGGTGTTCCGGGTTCCTGCCAGCGCCTCCACTCCGGCCTTTCTGGATTGTGCGGCGGCTTCGCGGGCTTTCTTGTCCTGCCAGGCGCCGATCGTAGCCTCATGATTGGAGATCCAGTGGCGGACTTCAAACTCCAGCATCTTCCGCTTTCCGTTGGGCAGGTCATACTCGAAGGCGCAGTTAAGGGTGTTCGGAGTCTCCTGATCGTCGTCGAACATGAAGTGCCCACCGACAGCCGTAGTACGGTTCGGAAAACCGACTCCCAACCCCCACCGGGCGATGTCCACCTGGTGAATGCCCTGATTGCCGATGTCCCCGTTGCCGTAATACCAGAGCCAATGCCAGTTGTAATGGAACCGGTTACGCGTAAAGGAATGAGTCGGCGCCGGGCCGCTCCAAAGATCGTAGTGCACCCCGGCGGGAACAGCCTCAACAGGTGCGTTCCCAATGGTGTCCCGCCACTTGTAGCACAAACCTCGCGCCAGATATACGTCGCCGATCAGCCCATCCTGAATCTTCTTGATCCCTTCTTGAACGGCCAGGCTTGAACGGCCTTCTGTGCCGTGCCCGACAATGCGGTTGTAGCGGTTTGCAGCCCGAACCAACTGGCGGCCCTCCCACCAGTTGTGACTGCACGGCTTCTCGATGTAAACATCTTTGCCGGCCTGGCAGGCCCAGATGCCGATCAGGCTGTGCCAGTGATTTGGCGTGGCAATAGCAACTACGTCGATTGACTTGTCTTCGAGCGCATGGCGGACATCGATGTAAGGCTTCGGCTTGGGAAGGCCTGCCTTCTCCATGTCGGCCAGGCGCTTTCGCGTCACATTTTCATCGATATCACAGACCGCTGCAACCTCGGCATTGGGGTTTTTGGAAAAGCATTCAATATGGTCGTAGCCCCGGCTACGAATGCCACAGACCGCAACCCGGACGCGATCGTTGGCGCCGAGAATCTTCTTTGAGTCAGCCGCCATGCTGACCGTGCCTAACGCGGCAAACCCCGCGCCGGCTTGCAGAAACTTGCGCCGGCCCATCCCCGAACTTGAGGAGATAGTTTTTGGGAAATTGTCCATGATCACTCCTTCTCTCGACTTATTGGCACCAATAACGGAGACCGATCAAAAATTTCTGGAGAGGTCGGGCCAACGGTCTGGACGCAGCTCGCCTCTGTCCTGTTCCAGTTCACGGAACAGGCGCAATGGAAGAAGAGGCCGTCGCGGATCCACCCTTCTTAAGAGATGATCTCCAGCACCGTCTTTATTGGTCCGGCGGGTTCCAGGCAACCTCTTGATTCTCCTTTGTGCAGCGTCGAATTCGCGGCCTTTACGGTAGACCGATTCTTCGTGCGTCGCTAACATGCAACATGTACCAACGGCTCCGCAAAATCAGGGTAGGCAGCGGCTTGCCAGCGTCCCCCCTTTCGCCGACAGTCTCGTATCACACCGTATCCGCAATTTCAAGAAGCATATTATCAGGACTCTGGACCGCCTGTATGGGAGATCGGCTTTATCCTGGGAATAATCAGGTGGACCAATCCGAGCGCGATGGGATGCATGGTGCCGCAGATGATGAAAAGTGGAACGTAGGAGTGGGCGAATTGCAGAATGTAGCCCGCCAGCGGAGCGATGATCATGCCTCCCACGGCGCCCGCCGCTCCGCCAAGTCCTACCACGGAAGCCACGTCGCGCTTGGGGAATATATCCGATGCCAATGTAAAAATATTGGCCGACCAGCCCTGGTGAGCGGAAGTGGAAACGGAAATCAGCGCCAACGCCAACCAGATTCTGCCAGTTAGCACGGCGGCGATACCAGCGGGCATGGAGAAGGCGCAGACAGCCATGGCGGTCTTGCGGCCGGCGTTCACGCTCCATCCTCTCCGCATCAGGAAACCGGAGAGCCATCCCCCGCCCACGCCGCCGATGTTCGCAGCAATAAAGGGGATGGTACCAAACCATGCAAGCTGTTCGATGCTGAACCCGCGCACCTGCACCAGGTACTTGGGCAGCCAGAATATGTAGAACCACCAGATGGGGTCGGTCAGAAACTTTCCGGCAATAAAGCCCCAGGCCTGCCGGTAGCCCAACAACCGCCGCCACTCGATTTTCCGTTCGGGCTCATCTTCCTCTCCGGGCTCTCGCAGTTCAATCTTCTTCAGTTCCTCCAGCGACAGCCACCGATGCAGCCTGGGAGTCTGATAGAGCATCAGCCACACCACCATGATGACCAGGGCGAAAAGCCCGGTGATGATAAAGGCGGCCTGCCATCCCCAGTGGATCAGGATGGCGCCCACCACGGGATAGGCGATGACGTTGCCGATGTTGGTTCCGGAATTGAAGATGCCGGTGGCCAGCGCGCGTTCGCGCTTGGGGAACCACTCCGCCACGGCCTTGATGGAAGCCGGAAAGTTTCCCGCTTCGCCTGCGCCCAGCATGAACCTTGCAAGACCAAAGGAGAACACGCCGCGCGCCAGCGCGTGCCCGATGGTGGCCAGTCCCCACCACGCCATAGAAATCGCGTAACCGACCCTTGTGCCCAGCCAGTCAATAATGCCGCCCGAGATCAGCATGAAGATGGCGTACGCCCACATGAAGGCGGCGATGATCCAGCCGTAATCGGCCTCGGTGATGTGGAAAATCTGCTGAAGGTGGGGCGCCAGAATGGCGATGGTGCCGCGGTCAATGTAATTCACCGTAGAACCGCAGAAGAGCAGGCCGCAGATCCACCATCGGAGGTGGGGCAGCGTGCGGTGCGGCTGTCCGGTGGCTTGACTTGTCGTTGGTTGATTGGTGTCGGCCATGTGGAATCCGGTTGGCGCGGAACGCCGGTCGCAGCGGGCGTTAATGCCGCCCCCAGAACAGCAATTGCCCATATTCACACGGCGGCGTTGGTTTCCCAACACGCCGGCCCCTCGAACGAATCCTGCCAAAGCGCCGCAGAAACGATGAACGAAACTCTATGCTACAACGTTGGGACGCCCTTGCTGGTGGCGGAACGCATTCTACGCCCGCGGGGAGGGCTTGTCAAAACAATAGTCGCTATTGAATGCGCGCGCGGGCGGTTATTGCTGTTTCACCCATGCGTGTTCCGGCTGGTCGCTCCAGGCCCCGTAGCGGCGCTCTTCGCCGGCCAGCACCCAGGTGTAATGCAGCTCGTAACCCGGCGCGGCCACCACCGGATGGTAGCCCTTGGGCAGCAGCACCGTATCGCCGTCACGCACCACGAAGACGGTGGAAAAGCCTTCGGGATCGCCCGGCTCCGTGTAGGTCCAGATGAACCCGAAGCCCTGCGCGGGCTTGACGCGGAAAAAGTAAACTTCCTCGAGCACGGCCTCATTGGGAGGATTCTTCTTGTCGTGCTTGTGCGGAGGATAGCTGGACCAGTTGCCCGGAGGGTTCAGCGTTTCACCAGCAAGCAGCCGCTCGGCCTCGGTGTTGAGGTCGAGCGCGGAATAAACGTTCCGCTGCCAGTTGTCACGGCCCGCGCGGTTGAGGGTGACGTCCGGGCCCTCGATCAGTCGCGGCGACGTGGCCGTGCCGGAGGGCGCGGAGAAAATGCCGATGTCAACACCGTCTGAAGCGGCCTTGATTTCAAAGCTCGATTGCACGGGGATGTAAACCATCACCGGCGGGCCGGAAAAGACGTCGGCGCGGCCGCCGGCGTTTTCAAAAACCAGCTTTTCGCCCTTGCCGCTTTCAATCGAGATGGAAGCCGTGCCGGAAAAAATGTCCAGCACGTACTCGCGTTCACCCGTCTTGCCGGAATGCGTCTCACCATTCTTCAGCTGCACGCGGGCGAAGTCCAGGAACTTCATGGTTCCGGGCGCGACAATCTGCTGGTACTTTCCATCGGCCTTGGCTTTTATGTGGCGTTCCATTGAATCTCTCCTTTTTCAAAATCGTCAAGGGCACAAATGTTTGGATGCCCCTGAAGGCCCACCGGATTGCCATCCCGGCCGGCGTATCAACACATCGATAATGTTTGGTCAGCGGACGGCTCAATGTCCCGCCGCATATTGCTGCCAGGCTGCCGCCACGTCCCCCTGCTTGTCGTCGCCGTGATGAATGAGGACGCGATAGCGCAAGG
>DATLWV010000054.1:0-2453 GCA_035576145.1 Terriglobia bacterium | reverse complement strand
GCGGGCCGAACGGCCTGAAGGAGCTGGTTGGAGCCTGCCACACTCGCGGGCTGGCCGTAGCCCTCGACGTGGTCTACAACCATCTCGGCCCGGAAGGGAACTACCTGGCAGAGTTTGGCCCGTATTTTACGGACCGGTATCGAACTCCGTGGGGCCAGGCGATCAATTTTGACGGCGCTGAAAGTGACGAAGTCCGCCGGTTTTTCATCGAGAATGCACTCTACTGGACGAAGGAGTTCCATATTGACGCGCTCAGGCTCGATGCGATCCACGCGATTGTAGATCCGTCAGCGCGTCCGATTCTCGAGGAACTCGGTGTGGCTGTCCACCAGCAGGCGCGGCAGCTCAAGCGCAAGATCCACGTGATCGCCGAAAGCGACCGGAATGATTCAAGAATTATCCGGGCTCGCGAGGCTGGCGGATACGGACTGGACGCCCAGTGGAGCGATGACTTCCATCATGCGCTGCACACGCTTCTGACGCCTGAACGGAACGGCTACTACAAGGACTTTGGAGCAGTCGAGCAGCTGGCCGTGGCCTGCCGGGAGGGATTTGTCTACTCCGGGCAATATTCTGTTTACCGCAAGAGGCGGCATGGAAACTCGTCACTAGGATTGCCTCCGGAGCAGTTTGTGGTGTTTGCCCAGAACCACGACCAGGTTGGCAACAGGCTGCTGGGCGAGCGGCTCAGCCAGCTTGTTTCCTTTGACGCTTTAAAGGTTGCTGCCGGAGCGGTGCTGCTGTCGCCCTATATCCCACTGCTCTTCATGGGAGAGGATTACGGCGAGACAGCTCCCTTCATGTATTTTGTCAGCCATTCCGATCCGGAGCTGATCGAGGCCGTAAGGAACGGGCGACAGGAGGAATTTGCCGCTTTTGACTGGGCTGGAAAGATCCCTGACCCGCAGAGCGCAGCGACTTTCGAGATCTGCAAGCTGAACCACGATCTGAAAGCCGGAGGCGACCATCAGACGCTTTATAACTTTGTTCGTGAACTGATTCGGCTGCGAAAAGGCGTGCCCGCATTGTCATGGAATTGCCACGCGGAGAAAGAGACAATTGCGTTTGAAAAGGAAAAGCTCCTCTGGCTCAGAAGATGGCAAAGCGGGGCCCAGGCTGTTATCATTTTTAACTTCGGCAACAAACCGGCTACTGCGGAGTTTCCTTTTCCGAAGGGTCGCTTCAGCAGGACCTTGGACTCCGCAGACCAGAAATGGAACGGCAGGGGGAGCCTGTGCCCTGACCTGCTGGAAGCAGACGGGAATGCCTCCCTCACAATGGCCGCGTGTTCATTAGTCCTTTTTAAGTCTAATTAACAGAACGAGATGAGGTTTATGCCAGACCAGTATATTTGTATCCACGGACATTTTTACCAGCCGCCGCGTGAAAATCCATGGCTGGAGGCCATCGAAATTCAGGACTCGGCCTATCCCTATCACGACTGGAATGAACGTATTTCGGCTGAGTGCTACGGGCCCAACGCCGCCTCGCGAATCCTGGACGGAGAGGGACGCATTCAAAACATTGTGAACAACTACTCAAGGATAAGTTTTAACATCGGTCCGACCCTGCTCATGTGGCTCGAAGCGAACGCGCCGGACGTCTATCGAGCTGTTCTGGCTGCCGACCAGGAGAGCCAGAAATACTATTCAGGCCACGGATCCGCCGTGGCCCAGCCGCATAACCACATGATCATGCCCCTGGCGAACAGCCGTGACAAGGAGACGCAGGTCATCTGGGGAATTCGAGATTTCGAGCACCGCTTTGGGCGGAAGCCGGAGGGGATGTGGCTGCCCGAAACTGCAGTTGACCTGGAAACTTTGGATATCCTGGCCCAGCATGGCATCAAGTACACAGTCCTCTCGCCTTACCAGGCCTGGCGTATGCGCGCCATCGGCGCGCGTAACTGGAGGGACACGAGCGGCGGCCGCATCGATCCTTCGGTTGCCTACCGCGTACGGCTCCGCTACGGAAGGTGGATCAACATCTTTTTTTATGATGGCCCGATTTCCCGCGCAGTGGCGTTTGAAGGGTTGCTGGCAAGCGGGGAAAGGTTTGCGGACCGGCTGCTTGGAGTATTTTCAGATGAGCGGCAGGGGCCACAACTGGTCCATATTGCGACAGACGGGGAGACCTATGGGCATCATCACCCCTATGGCGACATGGCGCTCGCCTATGCGCTCGACTACATCGAAGCCAGAAACTCCGTCAAGCTCACCAACTATGGCGAGTTCCTTGAGAAACATCCGCCCATCCACGAAGCGCGGATATTCGAGGAGAGCTCCTGGAGTTGTCCTCACGGAGTTGAGCGTTGGCAAAGTGATTGTGGCTGCAACAGTGGGGGGCACGAAGGCTGGAACCAGAAGTGGCGCGCACCATTGCGTGAAGCCCTTGACTGGCTGCGTGACACCATCAATTCGTCGTTTGGCAGGAAAGGGAAAGAACTGCTCAAG
>DATLWV010000053.1:0-9677 GCA_035576145.1 Terriglobia bacterium | reverse complement strand
TGGCGACTTCTCGCGGATTGCGCCTAAGTTCCGAATCGCGGAATGTAGGCGGCCGTTTGACACTTCGAAAATGTTGGGGTAATTTGCGCGGCACGACTGCGGGCCCGTTCCTGACGTGCCTCTTGCTGGCGTACCAAACCTCCTGTCCGCATAAATTGCAAACCGCGCGACGTATGCGCGACCCGTTGCGCCACTCACGATTCTTACCGGAGACTCCATGAAGCTGACGATGAAAATCATCGGGGCGACTTTGTTGGTGATGTTGTCGGCTTCAAGTCTGAGGTCGCAGACGCCCCAGAATCCGTCGCCCATGGTGGAACACACCCGGGCGCATCCGCGGCTTGAAAAAGAGATGCCGCCGGGCCAGCGGGAAGAGCTTGAGTTGGGGACCCTGTTCATTCCCGCGAAGTTGAAGGACCGGCCGAGCGCCAGGCTGTTGTTTTTCTTTCACGGAGGCGACTGGCTGCCGGAGGTTGCGGCGGCACGGCAGCGAGGCATGGCCGTGGTTACCATCCAGGCGGGGACAGGCTCAGGCACCTATGCGCAGTTGTTCGAAAAGCCCGAGCGGTTCGCGAACCTGATTGCAGAGGCTGAGAGCAAGAGCAACATGAAGGTCAGCGAGGTGGCATTGGGCGGTTGGAGCGCGGGGTGCGGCGCGCTACGGCAGATACTGAAGGATCCAGCGTCTTATGGGCGCGTCCAACGGGTGCTGTGCATCGATGGCGTTCACACCGGTTATGTGAATGGCAAGCCGGGCCCGCAGGAGTCACAAATTGAAACTGCCCCGCTGGAGATTTGGCTCAGGTTTGGCCGCGACGCTATGGCAGGAAAAAAGCGCTTGATGATTACCCACTCGGAAATCTTTCCCGGCACGTTCGCAAGCACCACCGAAACCGCGGACTATCTGTTGAGGGAGTGGGGCCTTAAACCTCAACCGGTCCTGAAGTGGGGCCCAATGAAAACACAGATTTTGAGCGAGGTGAAGAAAGGTAAGCTGCTCGTGATGGGGTTCGCGGGCAACTCGGCGCCCGACCACGTGGACCAACTGGAATCCCTGCCTGAGTACTTGAAATGGCTGATGCAATGATCAGATTGCGCCTGGGCCTCTTGCCAGAATGCGATGGCTGCCCCCGGTCGGCTTCGGCGGCGGTTCGGAGGTACCCAGGCCCGGACAGGTAGCGCAAAGTTGTTCTTTAACTCTGCGGTTTTTGATTTTGAAGAGAAGAACCGCATCCCGCAAGGCGGGACCGCACGGCGGGACAACTCTGCGCTGCCAGCCCCGACTGCCAGCAGACCGGTCGAAGGAGTCATAAATGAAAAGGGATTCCCTGCCGTTGCGTCACTCGCTCGCCACGCTTGCCTATCGGGGCGGCAAAGCTTTGCGCGGCGCGCCCGCCCGGGTTGCGAAATTCCGCGCGTCGCCCACTACACGGACGCCGGCGGAAATCCTGGCCCATGTGGGCGACCTGCTGGAATGGGGCGTCCGGCTCGCCGACGGCCGGCACGTGTGGCACGACTCGAAGCCGCTGGCCTGGAAGAAAGAGGTGGACCGCTTCTTCACCCTGCTCCGCAAGTTTGACCGCCGCCTCGCTTCCGGAAAGCCTCTCGGCTTCCCTGCTGAAAAACTCTTCCAGGGACCCGTCGCCGACGCTCTCGCGCACGTCGGCCAGATCGCTCTGCTGCGCCGCATGGCCGGCTTCCCCGTGCGCGGCGAGAATTACTTTCGCGCAAATATTCAGGCCGGGCGCGTCGGCCCCCGGCAAAAAGCTCCCGTGCGGGAATTTGACTGAGCGCGCTGAGATTGGATGACGGCCGGCTCATCGATGCGCGAGGCGGGGAACACACAGAGGGATATCAGATTGAAGATTCCCAGAATGGGAAAACCCTATGCGGAATCGCGGGGAGTAGGGGGCGAGTGGCAGGGCCGCGTGCTCGCCAGGGGAAGGCGCGCTTCGCGGGCGGCATCGGAGCTTATTATAGTAGGCTACATTAATCCGGCGCCCCCCAAATGGGACGTATGGGACGTTTGGGACGATTTTTTGTAAAATCGTAAGTCGCTGATATTAATGATCTTATATACATCAATCATCTCTTGTTTGCGCAATTTTTCAAATTCCTGTTCAATTCTCGAACAGTGGGAAATATTTACCTGGTGCGCCGGATCTCGGTTCGCGTCGCTCGGTTGCCGGAATCCAGGAGAATAGTTCCCTGCCGAGGTTTAGAATAGAAGGCGGAGGATGGGCGCGGGAAAGTGAACGACAGCATTCAACGACACGTCCGCGGCAGGCGCTGGATCAGGCTGCTGACCGGCACGGGGCTGGTGATCACGGCGGGAGTTGTGCTGTGGACCTACTGGCTGGGCAAAACCACCCGGCAGGCGCCGCTGCCTAAACCTCCTGAGCTTCCAAAGGACGTCAACCAGCAGCTTTCCGGAGTCACCTTTAACCGCTCCGACAACGGGCGGCAGCTTTTTGTGATCCACGCCGCGCGCACGCTGGCGTACAAGCAGGGCGGCTCGACTTTACTGAAAGACGTTTACGTGGAGTTCTTCGGACGCTCGGGAACACGCTACGACATCCTCCGAACTCCCGAGGGAGAATACAACCAGACGACCGGGAATCTTTCAACGCCCGGGGAAGTTGAGTTGGTGTTGAACGCCTCGCCCAGCCAGCTGGAAGAATTGGCCGCTAAGCCCGACCAGCCTATCAATCAGACGCCAGCCGACGCAGATGCGTCACGCCAGCCGGTGTACATCAGAACGTCAAAGGTGACCTCCACCCAGCATGGAACGCAGCTTGAGAGCGACACTCCGGTGCGGTTCCATCTGGGAGACATTTCCGGCTCAGCGCGCGGGGTCATCTACGACAGCGACAAGAGCGATATCACCTTGAAGCAGGACGTGCAGGCGGTGTTCCAACCCGGGAAAGGTGAGAAAGAGCGCGTGCCCATTGAGGTGTCTGCCAGCCGTCTTCACTATGCCGGGCCGGCAGAAGGGGTTCAATTGTGGGGGCCGGTGAAAATCCGCCAGGGTGGTCGGACGATCACAGCAAGCCAGGGATTGATTTCGATGAACGAGCATAACCGCATTACGGAGATCCTGCTGCAAGGCAATGCTCATGCTCTCGACAATGCACGGGCCGGCCAACTGAAGCTGCAGTCTGACGTGATGCGAGGTCATCTTGATCCCGTGACCAGCCGACTGAGCACGATTGTTGCGGCGGGAAACGTGCGGGGCGAATCCAATCAGGGTGGCGCGCTGAGCCAGTTGGAAGCTCATAAGGTTGTCTTGAATTTCGATCCCGCCACTCACGTTCCGGCCAACGGCGTGGCCATGGGTGACGTCCACCTGACGATCGCTCAGGCAAAGAGTCCGCACGAAGGTCCTTCAGCGTCGCAGACGCCTGGTGGGAAGATTGCGAAGGAAGACCTCGCAACCGAAAAGCTTCTGTTCTCGTTTCGTCCCAAGGGGAAGAACCTGAAGGAGGCCGAGACCGCGAGCCCGGGGACTCTGGTCCTTTATCCTGAGGACCCCAAGGCCGGCAACAGGACCGTGACTGCGGCGAAGTTCCTGATGGTCTTTGATTCCACAAGCCACCTCGAATCACTTCGTGGAACGGGTGGGACGCGGATCGTCGTCGCCCCGCCTGCGAATTCACGGAACCAGACTCCCGCGGTTTCGACCGCACGCGAGATTGTGGCCACATTTGACCCGGCGAGTGAGGTGGTTCAATCGGTCGAGCAGAACGGGGATTTCCATTTCAGCAACGGCACGCTCGAGGCAAAAGCCGACCAGGCGCGTGACCTCGCTCGCGAGCAGAAACTGGTTCTGACCGGGCGCCCGGAGGTTTGGGACTCAAGCACGCGGGCGCGCGCTGAGCAGATAGTACTTCTCCTTGACTCCGACACAGCGGAAGGCATTGGCGGCGTGCATGCCATCCACGCCGACCCGAAAGACCGCGCGGCCCCCCCTACCAACGTGGTTGCTCAACGCATGATCGCTGACCGCCGCAGCCAGGTGGTCCACTACGAAGGGCACGTTCGCGCCTGGCGCGGGACCGATGTGGTGGAGTCGCCGACGCTGGACGTTTACCGGAATGAGCGTCGTGTGAGTACGAACTCCCGTGTGGTAACTTCTCACCTGCAACCCGGGCCTGCCAGGACCGATGCGGGAAAGTCGAGCACGCCAGTCGCGAAACCCATCACCATCCGGGCGGACCGGCTTGACTACTTTGATGAGGGCCGGAAGGCGCGCTACGACGGGAACGTTGAGTTCGAAACGGAAGATACGCGGATTCAGGCAGACCGGCTGGACGTTTACTTCTCACCCGGCAAGAATCCGGCGGACTCAGAAGTTGAAAGTGCCGAAGCGGAAGGACACGTGAAGATTGTACAGCCCATGCGGTATGCTAAGGGTGAGGACGCCGTCTATGATGCGCAGACGGGAAAAGTCGTGATGACCGGAGGACCGCCCACAGTTTATGACACGGAAAAAGGATCGATAACGGGGCAACGTTTGACTTTCTATATTCACGATGATAGGTTGCTCGTCGATGGAAACGCAAATTCCCCCGCGACTTCCAGACACCGTGTCGCGCAGTGAGCGACGATGCATACTCTCTCCACAGTTGACCTGACGAAGGCGTACAAAGGCCGGAAAGTTGTTGACAACATCAGCTTGACCATTGCACAGGGCGAGGTCGTGGGGCTGCTGGGACCGAACGGGGCGGGCAAAACGACCACCTTCTACATCATCGTCGGCCTGACCAACCCGGACTCCGGCCAGGTGGTCCTCGACGACACGGACATTACCTCCTTTCCCATGTATTTGAGAGCGAGGAGCGGCATCAGCTACCTGCCGCAGGAGCCGTCAATCTTTCGCAAACTGACGGTTGAAGACAACGTCCTCGCCGTTCTCGAAACCCTCCCCCTTACCACACATCAGCGGCGCGAGCGCCTCGAAGAATTACTCGAAGACCTTGGATTGCAACACGTTAGGCGGAGCCATGGGTATCTGCTCTCGGGGGGAGAAAGGCGGAGGGTGGAAATTGCACGTTCCCTCGTTATCTCCCCATCGTTTATACTTCTGGATGAGCCGTTTTCCGGCATTGATCCTTTAACCGTCCTGGACATACAGGAGATCATCATCAGGTTAAAGGAAAGTGGTATTGGGGTATTGGTGACAGACCATAACGTACGCGAGACCCTGCGAGTGACGGACCGCGCTTATATCATCAGTAACGGAAAGATCTTTCGGACCGGCTCTCCTGAAGAGCTCGGCAATGATGCCGAAGTGAAGAGAATCTATCTCGGAGATAACTTCAAGCTGGTAGTGTGATGGGCGGTACTCAACCAAGAATCGGCCTGAACCTCAAGGTGGCGCAGAAGCAGATCCTGACGCCCGGCCTTGTCCAGATGGTCAGCGTCCTGGCCCTGAACAGGCTGGAACTGCGCGAGATGATCAATGAGGAAATGATCGCCAACCCCGTCCTGGAAGAAGTCCCCGAAGACGCCCCCTCGATGGATGAGGTCGCGCAAAAAGTTGATGCCAGCGGGCCTGCGGAGCTCCCTCCTGATGAGAACCACGCCGAGAATGGTAATCGTGATTCCTTTGAGGAGATTGATTTCGGCTCCTTTTTCCGCGATTACCTCGACCCGGGATTCAAAGCCCCCGCCGGCGAAGTTTATGAAAAGACGTCCTTCGAAAACTTCCTCTCTCAGCCTTCGTCATTAACGGACCATCTGGAATGGCAGTTGAGCGTTTCCAAGTGCTCAAAGGCGGTGCGGAGTGCGGCGGACTCGATTATTGGAAATCTCAACGAGGACGGGTATCTGACGACCACCGTGGAGGAGATTGTCCGGACCGGAGACCATGCGCAGTGCGATGTGGAAGCCGCGCTGGGGCTGGTCCAGGAGTTTGATCCACTCGGTGTTGCGGCAAGGGACGTGCGCGAGTGCCTTCTGATTCAGCTTCGCACCATGGCTCCTGAGAGCACCCTCGCGGCCCAGATTGTCTCCGATCATCTGAAACTGGTCCAGAACAAGCATTACCGCGAGATTGCCCGCGCACTCGACCGGCCTGTTCCGGCCGTCGAGAGGGCCATTGAAATCATCCGCAAGCTTGATCCCCGGCCAGGCCAGCGCTACAACAAGTCGACTCCCCAGCTGATTGAGCCCGATGTCTACATTGTAAAGACAAGCGATGGCTACGTTGTCCGGCTGAATGAAGACGGATTGCCCCAGTTGCGGCTTAGCCGGCAGTACCGGCGCCTGCTCTCGGACGGGGCCGCCACGCGCGAGGTCCGCAGCTATGTGAAGGAGCGATGCAATTCCGCTTTACAGCTCATCAAGAACATCGAGCAGCGCAAGCATACGATTGTGCGGGTGTGTGAATCCATCATTCAGCGCCAGGTGGAATTCCTTGAAAAAGGAATCGACAGTCTGCGGCCGATGATGATCAAAGAGGTGGCCGAAGAAGTCGGCGTTCATCCCTCCACGGTGAGCCGCGCGGTCGCCAACAAATATGCTCACACGCCACAGGGAGTTTACGAGCTCCGATATTTCTTTTCCGAATCCGTCCAGGGGCCGCGGGGAGGCAATACCTCTCTGATCCGCCTGAAGCGGATTGTGAAGAAGATGATTGAAGAAGAAGATCCTTCCCATCCCCTCACCGACGAAAGCATCATGCACCATCTGCGTGAACAGGGTTTCAACGTAACCCGCCGCACGGTGGCAAAATACCGCGAAGACATGAAGATTCCCAGCACGCACCAGCGCCGGGTTAAGGGATGAACAATCCTGCTGCATCGCCAACTCGAAAGACGGTCAAAGGAGGTGCTGTTATGGATGTTGACTTCACAGGACGTCAGGTGACAGTGACCGCCGGACTGCGCCAGTATACTCACCAGCGCCTTAGAAAACTGAGCAAGCTGCTTCCAGGCAATCCCAAACTCCACGTCATCCTTACGGCGGAAAAGCGCGGCCGCACGGCCGAAATCACCGCGACTTTTCCTGACCAGACGCTTGTCAGCGTGATGGCGGCGGGTGACAATCGAAGCGCCATCAAGGGTGCCCTCGACAAGCTTGAGCGGCAGGCTGTGCGGCGCCTGGAGCGGAGGCGCACCAGGAAACGCCGCCCCAAACCTACTTCGAACATTACACTGAATGTTTTCCGGAGCAGCCGGGTAGACCATGAAGAACTTGTCACTGTTGAATCGGAGCGGCTTCCGGTGAAGCCGATGACGCTTGAAGAGGCCATTGAGTCCCTGGGAGCGGTCAAGAGCGGGCTCATTGTCTTTCGCAACTCCGAGAGCGAGCGGGTGAATGTTGTCTATCGCCGGCCCGACGGGAAACTGGGCCTGGTTGAGCCAGAAGCTTGAAAGACCCGGAACGAACCGGTAATTGTGGTGACGCATGCACCGTAGCTGAATGCGATGGATGCGCGCGATGTAATGCAGGCCGCCGTCCCGCCAGGACTGTGGGAAGCCTGTGATGCAAACTGTGCGCCACCCAAATATACAGCGCCCATGAAGAAGAAGGCCCGCTCCAGGAAGACAACCCGCCGGCTTGTTGTGATTACAGGCCTCAGCGGTTCAGGCAAAGGTTCAGCGCTGAAGACCTTTGAAGATCTCGGCTACTATTGCGTTGACAACCTTCCGATCGGACTGATCCCCAAGTTCGCCGACATGTGCGCGGCGCCCGGAAATCGCAACCCGCGTTCTGCCGTGGTGGTTGACATTCGCGAAGGCGAATCCCTCAGCCAGCTTCCCGTTGCTTATCAGCGCCTGGTCCGTGACGGCCTTAATGTGGCGCTGCTTTTTCTTGAAGCTTCTGACGACGCGCTGATCCACAGGTTTGAAGAAACCCGCCGGCCCCACCCTCTGGGCCGCAACCTGCCAGTCCCGGAAGGCATCCGCCTTGAGCGGTCTCTTCTCAAGCCCATGCGCCAGCTTGCCGACACGGTAATTGACACCAGCCGGATGAACGTGCACGAGCTTCGCCAGCTGATTCAGGACCGGTTTGGAGGGCGCCGCCGCAAGACCATGCTGATTTCGGTCCTGTCGTTCGGGTTTAAGCACGGGGTTCCGCACGATGCTGACCTGGTTTTCGACGTTCGTTTTTTGCCAAACCCGAACTTTGTGGCAGGCATGCGCGAAAAGTCCGGGGTCGACCCTGACGTGAGGGAATATGTGGAATCGCAGGCGCTGACGCGTGAATTTATCAGCCGCCTTTCAGACCTCCTGTTGTTCCTGCTGCCGAACTATGTCCGCGAGGGCAAGAGTTACCTGACCATTGCAATCGGCTGCACCGGTGGAAGGCACCGGTCCGTGGCGCTTGCCGAGTACTTCAGCGATTTTCTGGATGAAGAGGGCTTCAAAACCAAGATTATCCATCGCGACCTGCGGCGGAATCACGCTGACTGAAGACCGATGCCTGTTCGACCCTCGCATGCGGACTGAGCAGCACCTTCGAGGGACTCCCACGAGATGAGCAACGTGCTGGCGCTTGATATCGGCGGAACCCACTTCCATGTGGCCCTGTTTGACGCCGGGGGACGGCGGCTACTTCTTTCGGAGGGCCGGACTGAATCCTCCGGCGGGCGTGAATGGATGCTCAATGAGATTCGCGAGCGGGCCCGCCACCTGATCACTAAATCAGACCAGCCTGTCCAGTCCTGCGGCATCAGTTTCGGCGGGCCTGTTGACTACAGGAAGCAGCGGGTCAGTTCAATGCACGTCTCCGGCTGGCGGGGTTTCAGGCTCGCCCAATGGGTGGAAGACAATCTCAGCATCAAGTGCCTGGTGGACAATGACGCCAACGCCGGAGCCCTCGGTGAGTTCCATTACGGGGCCGGACGCGGCACGGAATCAGTGCTGTACCTTACTATCAGTACGGGAATAGGCGGAGGAGTGGTTTGCCGTGGTGGAGTGCATCGAGGCAAGGATTCCATAGCCGGAGAGGTGGGCCACATCCAGGTCTCGGATGCGGGCGCCCTGTGTTCCTGCGGTGGACGCGGTTGCCTTGAAACCGTCTGCTCGGGAACCGCCATCGGACTGCGTGCGCGTGGGTTCGCGCGAAGAAAACCCGAGGTAATGGAGAGGACCATCGAACTTGCCTCCGGCGACCCCGACCGGATTACTGCTGAATTGGTCTTCCGCGCCGCCGGCGAAGGCGAAAAAGGCGCGCAGTTCATCGTGCGCGAAGCGGCCCGAGCGCTTGCCAGGGCGTTGCTGACCGCTATCCGCATTCTGAATCCCGACATGATTATTCTGGGCGGCGGAGTGGCGCTCGCAGGCCCGACACTGCTGGGGCCTGTGCACGAGTATCTTGACGAATTCTCAGCCCCAATGCTCGAACATTCCACAACAGTTGTCCAGGCCGAACTGGGCAATTACTCCCCTTTGTACGGCGCCGCGGCGCTGGCACTGGAGTTGGCTTGAATGTGCCGCAGCCAGAAGACGGTGATAGATCTCTTTAAGACTCCTGTTTTCAACGGATTGCTGATATGATGGAGCGTGCGGCCTGGAGCCCGTGCGCTGCCCCGCGGCTTGACTTCGCTTTCGGCGAAGATTAAGATTCTATTTTTCCACGCCCGGCGGGCTCTCCAGCCTGTGGGTAGGACGCCGGATGAGCCAAGTTCAACGCCTGCTAGGATTTCTCCGACCTTACAGACTGCGCTT
>DATLWV010000052.1:0-5487 GCA_035576145.1 Terriglobia bacterium | reverse complement strand
GATTTCGTGGCCGGCGGTCGCCAGGCGGTCTTTCACCCAGTTTGCCTGCCATAAAGCGAGTGAGCTTCCACGTGAACCGATGGTGATCTTCATGAGGTTGGCAATAAGTCCAAAATGTCCAGCGGGAATGGAGAACGATCTTCAAAAGTTGAAAAGCCGCAGCCTTACTTGCTAACGAAGTCCCATTAACGCGGGACGTTACTCGGCCACGCCGAACATTTTGCGGACCAGTGATACCAGCGAACTCTGCTCCGGACGGCCCACGCCGCTCTTCAGTTCGGTAATCGGACCGTGAAGGATCTTGTTCAGGATGCCGTGTGTCAGGGCATCGACAGCGTCGCGCTGCTGTGGCGTCAGGTCCCCCAGCCGGCCGCGAAAGCGCTCCAGCTCATTTTCGCGAATGGTTTCAAGCCGCTGCTCAAGGGCCACAATCGTGGGGACGATCTCGCGCGAGGCCAGCCGCTTCATGGCCTTCTGCACTTCCTGCTGAATGATTTCCTCCGCCCAGATGGCTTCCCGCTCCCGCTGTTTCTTGTTGGCTTCGACCACCTGGCCCAGGTCATCAATATCGTAAACAAAAGCGTTGTCAAGTTCGTTAACGGCCGGATCGATGTTGCGGGGTACAGAGATGTCTACAAAAAACATGGGCCGGTTTTTTCGCGCCGCAAGCCATTGCTCCGCGTGGTGGCGATGGATGACATAGTGCGGGGCGGCCGTCGAGCAGATGACGATATCAGCTTTTTCAACATGGTCGAGCATCTGTTCAATGCGGATGGCCTTGCCGTGGAAGGCCTGGGCCAGTTCAACGGCGCGTTCGTAAGTCCGGTTGGCCACCAGGATGGTGCCGGCGCCGCTCCGGATGAGGTTCCTGGCGGCAATTTCGCTCATCTTGCCCGCACCAAGAACCAGGATGGTTTTCCCGGTCAGGTCACCAAAAATCTTACGGGCCAGTTCCACGGCCGCGTATGAAACAGAAACCGCCGACGCTCCAATCGCCGTGTTTCGCCGCACCTTGCGCGCAACCGCCAGGGCCTGCAGGCTGATTTCGTTCAGGGTGCCGGTCAACGCCCCGGCTTCACGGGCTGCGGTGTATGCCTGCTTCAGCTGGCCGAGGATTTGAGGCTCACCAACGATCATTGAGTCCAGGCTTGAGGCCACCCTGAACAGGTGTTCGATGGCTTCCCGCTGGCGATGCTGATAAAAGTGGCTCTCGTAAAGCGCCAGGTTGCATTGATGATGGTCGGCAAGGAACTCGCGGATGACGGGTTCCGGCGCAACACCGTCCCGCGCATTGGCGATCACTTCAACTCGGTTGCAGGTGGAGAGAATCAGACCCTCTTTAATGCCTTCCCGGTGAATGAGGTCGGCAACGGCCTCCTGAAGCCGGGATTCCGGAATACTCATCCTTTCCCGGACTTCCACAGGCGCCGTCCGATGGTTGATTCCCACAAGAGCGAGGTTCATCTTCTTCTAAATCACCAATACAGACTATTTTCCGTCAATCCGTCGCATAAGTATGTGAGCTACATCACATCACGGGGCTCTGCCCAGCCGCGGCAGATATCCGTGCCAGCCACTTACAAAACTGATGCCCACAAACGTCACCATGAGGACGGCAAAGCCCAGAATAGCGACATAGGCCGAAAGCCGCCCCGGCCAGGTCCCGCTCAATCTCGCCGAAAACAAAAACAGATAAATCAGCCATGTAACCAGTGCCGCAAGTATCTTGGGATCGAGTTCCCACGGGCCGTGCCACGTCCTCGCCGCCCAGACGAAGCCCGTGAGGATTCCTACCGTCAGGAAGGGAAGGCCAAATTTGAGCGACCGGAAATAAAGCTGATCGCATAATTCAAGCGACGGCAGCCAGTAATAAGTCCGCTGGGGGTTCTTGGATTTCAGCTGGCTCTCCTGGATGAGGAACATGACGGCCGCGACAAAAGTAATGAAAAAGCCCACGTAGCCCAGCATGATGGAGCTGATGTGGATCATCAGCCAGCCGCTGCGGAAGGCCGTGGATTGGAAAGACGGCCCTGGTCGAAGCGCCGAGAACAGCGTAAGCACAAAAACCAGCGGCAGCATGAAAATGCCCAGGACATTGATCCGGTAACGCAAATACGCCAGGAAAAAAGCGAGCGTCACCAGAAACGCGAAAAACGAAAGCGCGCTCTGGACGTCAATAACCGGAAGGCGATGTAGATTAATCGCTCTGGCAACCAGGGACGAGCCGTGGAACACCAGGCCTGCGCCGAGGGCTGCAAGCGAAGCCGAGGGTAGCGACGGACGGTGCTTCATCAAGGAAGGCACCGTCAGCACGATCCCCACAAAATAGAGGATTAAGGCCAGCCATAATAAGGCGGAGTACATAGGCTCCTCTAAAAGGCTCCAAATCTCAATATTATAGCACCCTCACCCGCTTGCCCAGAGGGCCCGCCCCATTGGGAGGTTTTCCGAGAGTGATACAATGATTCTTCCGGAAGCGTGGTCCGGAAACTGGTTACGCGCTTTCCTTGCCGGCTCGCAATTTCACAATCCGACGGAGGACGAGGACCAATGGTACACCCCAGGGCCGGGAAGCCGGCCGAACCTTCGATGCTGGTGAATGTTCCGCGGTTGATTACGGCTTATTATGCGGGGCGGCCGGACCCTTCGGTGCCAGCGGAGCGGGTGGCCTTCGGGACCTCCGGACACCGCGGTTCGTCGTTCTCAAACTCTTTCAATGAGGGTCATATCCTTGCCATCAGCCAGGCTATCTGCGACTACCGCCACGAGCAGAAAATCAACGGCCCGCTTTTCCTGGTCAAGGATACGCACGCACTTTCCGAGCCGGCATACGTCTCCGCACTGGAAGTGCTGGCAGCGAATGAAATTGAGGTGATGATTGACCGCGACGACGGCTACACGCCCACGCCCGCGCTGTCGCACGCCATCCTCACGCACAATAACCAGCCGAAAGCCGGGCGGGCTGACGGAATTGTGATTACGCCTTCGCACAATCCTCCGGAAGACGGCGGCTTCAAGTACAACCCGCCGGAGGGCGGCCCGGCTGATACCGGTATCACCAGCTGGATTGCCGCCCGCGCCAACGCTCTGCTGGAAGGCGGGCTTCACGAAGTCCGCAGGATCCCTTTGGCGAAGGCGCTGAAGTCTCCGGTCATCCACAGGCATGACTACGAGACTGCTTACATTGACGATCTCATTGCGGTGGTGGACCTGGAAGCTATTCGCGGCGCAGGCCTGAGAATTGGCGTCGATCCCCTGGGCGGGGCGGGCGTGGCGTACTGGGACCGCATCGGCGAACGTTACGGGCTGCCCCTGACCGTGGTCAATAAAGTCGTCGACCCAACCTTCCGCTTTATGACCCTCGACTGGGACGGCCAGATTCGCATGGACTGTTCGTCCACCTACGCCATGGCTGCGCTGATCTCCCTGAAAGACCGCTTTGATGTTGCGTTTGCCTGCGACACCGACCACGATCGCCATGGCATCGTAACCCGCAGCGCCGGGCTGATGAATCCCAACCACTACCTGGCGGTGGCGATTTCCTACCTGTTCCGGAATCGTCCCGAGTGGCAGCCGCGGGCGAGTGTGGGCAAGACGCTGGTGAGCAGCAGCATGATCGATCGCGTGGCGGCCAAACTGGGCCGGAAACTGGTGGAGGTCCCGGTCGGCTTCAAATGGTTTGTCGAAGGACTGCTGGATGGGTCGCTCGGATTTGGCGGCGAGGAGAGCGCTGGGGCGTCCTTCCTGCGGCGCGACGGGTCCGTCTGGACCACAGACAAAGACGGTATCATTATGGGGCTGCTGGCGGTTGAAATGACCGCGGTGACGGGCCGTGATCCCGGGGAACTCTACTCCGGGTTGACCACTGAGTTCGGCGCACCGGCCTACCAGCGCATCGACGTTCCCGCCACGCCGGAGCAGAAAGCAGTTCTGGAGGGACTGGCTCCCGAGCGGGTGAAAACATCCGAGCTGGCCGGCGAAAAAATCGAAGCGATGCTCACCACAGCTCCCGGAAACGGCCAATCGATTGGCGGACTGAAAGTGGTAACGGCAAACGGCTGGTTCGCCGCCCGGCCATCCGGGACGGAAGACGTTTACAAAGTCTATGCTGAAAGCTTCCTTGGTGAAGACCATCTGCACAAGATTCAGGATGAAGCCAGGCAGATTATCTCCCGCCTGTTTGTCGAGGCAGGAGCGAAGAGGGCGTGAGGGTTATAGCCGGGGCGCTGGTTTCGCACCGCGGGCGCATTGTTATGGTCGCGTGCGGGTTGGCTGTTGCTGTGTGGCATGGCCATCCTGGTCCCTCCCAGGTGGGATCACGGGCGGGACGCCCGTGCCACACACGCTACGCGCGGCAATGTGGAGTGGAACTTATTTTGCCTCGGTTACGGTGACCACAATCTCGTAGTGCCTGTTGGAGGCAACATCGTCGACAGATCCAACGAAAGTCGGTTTTCTGAGAGTTGCGGATGTGGTGTCCATAAGTCTCATATGGCCAAAGACTGGCTGGCCTTCCAGTGGCGACGTTGTTTCTTTGCTTGCCACGGTTGTCATGTCTAGAACCGTATGCACTTGCAGCTTCCCTTCTTGCTCTCTGAGGGTGCAATCGATGCTCATGCCGACGTCCTGGTATTGAATATCCTTCCCAGTACTGTACGGGACCCTGCTTCCGATGCGGGCCTGCGCTAAGGAGTCAATATTTGCCGTCATGGTATACGAGCGGGAATTGATCGTCTTGCCGTTCTCCAATTCATTTACCCTGTAACTTACCCGGTAAATGCTAGTGTCCGCTGCAGCTTCTTTCTTCGCTGCCTGTTCGTTTTGGGACTGCTGTCCTGGCTCCGGCGCAGCGGCGCCCCGCGCTCCCAGAAGGGTCAGGGCCAGGGTCGAGGTCAGAATGAAGACATTCCATTTCGTCGTTCTCATAGCATCCTCCAATTTGCAGTGCAATGTTCTTAACCTACACGCGCTACTGAAATTCCTCACCGGCCGGTCCCAAAGCGAGAGGCTCGATTTCCAGTTGTGGAATCTCCAACGGCTTGATTTCTACGTGTTGAACCGCGAGTTCCGTCTTTAAAATCGGCTCAGCCAGTACTTGTGCTGGTGTCTCACGGACGTATTGAACCAGGGCTTTCTCTTCGGGCGTCAGCGGCGCTGGAGTAGGGAACTGCGACGGCCAGTGATGTGCTTCAACCCGGTGCGACGGCTTGCCTTCACGGTGTGCGATCCGTTTTGGTTGAGCCACTTTCGTTGCAGGGCCGGCAACTGGAGCCGGTTCCGCAATCGCTTTCAACGTTTCCCTGGGTGACGGAGCAGGAACAGCATTCGCGGCTTGCGATGTTTGAGGCACAGGGCTATGCGAACGGTTTGCCACGCGAATCACGACGAACGCTACGACGACCGCTGCTGTTGCCATGGCCGCCCACCATTTCCAGGCCCTCCATTCTCTACCTCGTTCGCTGCCAGCAGCGCGGACACCTTCAAGGA
>DATLWV010000051.1:0-4030 GCA_035576145.1 Terriglobia bacterium | reverse complement strand
GCCTGAAACTGCCCCTAAAATCAAAAACCCCGTGAGAGCTGTCGCTCCCACGGGGCCGAGAAATCCATCCGGGCCGGATCATCATTGGCCGGACAACCTCCTGGTCTGAGCTTCAGCTCCACGCAACGTACTTTCCCCATCCCATTTGAGGATAGCCACCTTAGGCAGAGCCTTAATCCGGCCATGCCTGCTCTACCCGTTGGCGCGTCTCCGCGTTTCCGGGCAGTGGCTTGTGTTTGCGTGGTAGCCTCGCCTAACGAGGCTTGCACGTGCTTTCTAAAGGACCCTTTAGCCTCCCGGCACTTCAAAAAAAGTGCCCATTAACTTTGATACAAACAGCCCTGAAGTTTGTCAAGAAAAAAGGCGGAAAGGACTTTCTTCTCTTTCTGCCTGGTATAGCTGTGAAGCCGCACCAGGCGCCGTGAAGCAAAATCGGCCGGTGATTGCTTCAGGGGCTGAAGAGTCTGTGTGAGAACCTGGGGTTGACAGGTCAGAGATAATGCGATCAGGAGGCAGCGGATGAAATTTCAAACGTATAGTCCTGATCAAGCTGAATTGTTGCCGCCCAGCGTGCGGGAAGTGCTGGGCGAGGGCCATTTGTGTTTTTTTGTACGGCGGGTGGTGGCGCGGCTGGACTTGAGCGGGATCGAGCAAGCCTACAGCGAAGAAGGGCAACCGGGCTATCATCCGGCGCTGCTGGTGAGCGTGTGGCTGTACGCCTACGCGCTGGGGGTGACGTCGTCGCGGCGGCTGGAGCAACGGATTCGTGAGGACCTGCCGTTCCGGTATCTGGCCGGAGGGGCGCAACCCGACCACTGGACGCTGAACGAGTTTCGGCGGCGACACCCGAAGGCGTTGAATGATCTGTTCACGCAGGTGGTGGAGTTGGCGCGGGCGGCGGGGCTGGGACGTCTGGGCCATGTGGCGGTGGACTCGACGCGGGTGAAGGCGAACGCCTCGCCGAACCGGGTGGAGACGGTCGAGAAACTGCGGGCCGAGCGGGCGCGGATTCGCCGGCAGATTCGGCGCTGGCAACAGGCCTGCAATGCGGACGATCCCAACGAGCAGGCGGGCCTGGAACTGGAGCCGGAAAGGCAGCAAGCGTTGGAAGAACGGCTGAAAGAAATTCCGGGCCGCCTGAAGGAATTGCGCAAGAGTGAGCAGAAGAAGCATTCGACGACCGACGCGGACAGCCGTTTTCTGAAGGTGCGGCAGGGGTTTGTATTGGGCTACACGGCGACGCTGGCGGCGAGCGAGGATCATCTGATCGTCGAACAGCGGATCACGCAGGAGGCCGCGGACAGCGCAGCCCTGCTGCCGACCGTCGAAGCGGTTAAACGACGCTGCGGAGAGACTCCCGGTCAGGTGAGCGCCGACAGCGGCTTCTTTGCTCTGGGTTGTTTGCGCGAATTGGAGAAGCAGAGAGTGGAGGCCTATGTGCCGGATTCGAACCTGGCGCGGGTGCTGAACCGGGGCGGGCGCTTGCGGGGTCGGGCGCGGGACCCGGTGCATCGTCGGATGCGGCAAAAGTTGCGCAGCCCGGCGGGGCGAGCGATCTACGGGTTGCGCAAAACGCTGATTGAACCGGTCTTTGGAGTGCTGAAAGAACAACGGGGGATGCGGCAATTCCGGTGTCGGGGCTTGGACAAGGTTCAGGCCGAATGGTCGCTGGCCACCACCGCTTACAACCTCACCCGGATGTGGCGCACCGCACTCCAGAGCGCGGGCTAGGCTCGCGGGAGCACCGGCACAGGATCGCAAGTGAGCAAAGCAGGTTGAATCCAGGATCATCAATCGTTCTCGCAGACGATATAGATGCTGAAGCACCAACGAAAAATAGAGTTCGCACACAGACTCCATAGCCCCTCCGTCTCCAACCGAACGCGATTTGATACCGGCGGGAGGTCCCACCGCTGTGCATACCCATGCTCGAAATATTCGCGAGCCCACTTGGGCACTGTTTGGGGATCCGTGTCCACACTCAATTGGATACCATATCTGGTCGGAGGATGTAGAGGTTATTTAATTACGCTTTCCTGGTGAACCGTTGCGGCTCCAGCGTTGAAGTCTTCAGGCGGCGCGACTCCGGGGACAGAAAGCAGTGGACTCCAGGGCGGCAAACTCGCCGCTGCTGCCGAAGATTCCACCCACGGGCCACACTTCCGGCGTCATCCGCGAAAAACGTTGAATCTTAAATCTCAGCCTGACGAGCGGAGGAAGTAACCAGCCAGACGATCTGGGTAAATGGGACGAAGATAATGGGTTCCTGCACTCCGGCAGGGAAATCCGGGAGCGACGTATCCTCCGCCGGTGTGAGCCACAGTCCCTGTGTTTCTTCTCCGCGAACGGTCGCGTTGAGCAGGCTGTGATCACTGAGCTTGATGGTTACGTGCCTCCGTCTGACCTCAAAAAGCATCTCATCCCTCCTCTGTTTATTGTATTGAGCGGTTGCCTGCGCACTCAGTCCTTACTCCTCCCCCGGGGCTCGAAAGTTTCCTGCAGCCATCGAACTTGCGGCGCATTGTCCGAATGCCCAAATTACCACGTCAACGGGTTCAGGTCCAAGGTAGAGCTTGCATGCGGTCTGTGGGGAGCGCCCGCACCGTTCCGCTAGCTGCTTTCAGGAAACAGCCCCGGCATCCAGCGGGAGGCCAGGGCCGCCGGGAACATAAGCCGCAGCGGAGCCCGCGAACTTTCAGATGCCAGCACCCCCCGATCTACCAGCGCCGAAACAACCCGCCGGCCATTGCGCTCCCCCGTGCCAACAATTCCAGTGACATCCCCACGAGGCAGTTCTCCCCGGTACAAAGTGGCTTCAAGCACGTTGGCTGATTTTGGCGGAAGGGCGTTCATTCTGATTTCTTCTTCCACCCACAGCAGAATCCGCGCTCGCAGTCGGTCAGGCTGCATCAGCTTTTCCATAAAGTCCACCTGGTCGATCGAGACTCGCAGGAAGAACTCAGTGAACGCTCCCAGCGCTTCTTCGCTCAGGTGGCCACGGCCGTCAAGGTCATTGCGACGGACCTCGTCACAGGCTGCAAGATGTCTCTTATAGGGCTCCGCGTTGCGTGCCAGGCCGCGCGCGACGGACCACACGGCCCCGGTATCGAGCGTTTCCAGCAGCGTTGCATGCGACACAAGACGTGCCACCCGACCGTTGCCATCCAGGAAAGGGTGAATCCAAACAAGCCGGTGATCGGCCGGCGCGGCGGCCAGAATTGACTCTGCCTTGCCCAAAGGCGCGTACACCTCTTCGAAGCGCGCGAGGAACCTTGGCAAAGCTCCGGGGCTGACGGGAATGTGCCCGCCAACCTTCACGTCGCGCACCCGCACCTCGCCCGGAACGACGCGGACCCGCTCTTTCGTCTCAGGATCTTCCACCCACAGCAGGTCTATCGGCAACAACTGGCAGAAACGCGCGTGAATCTCCCGGATTGCGTCACTGCTGGTCGCACGTCCCCGCAAACCGCCCTCATCGATCCATTTCTGAACCGTGATGTGTGCCTTCGCTTCATGTTGAAGGCCACGCATACGTGCATCCTTGCTGTAATCGTTTTTAAGGGCCCGTTCGATTTCGATAGGATGCGTGTCATGCCCTTCGATAAGATTGCTGTAGTAGCAGTTCGTTGCCCGCACCAGGCTGACAAGCGAACCCAGCATGCTCTCGGGCAGGCTCCTGCGAAATCCGGCTGATTTCTGTGCCAGTTCCAGCGCCATGTCTGCAAGGGCGGGCCGCAGGCGCGAGGATTCCGCGACGAGCATTGGCTCCATCAGTGCAACCGATTCGCCCCTGTCGACGATCTTCATAATGTCCGGTTTAATATCCTTTTCAAATCTCAGACAATCGCATTATAACACAATGACTTAACAAATATTTTATTCAATTTATGTCCTAAAAATGTCCGGTATAATGTCCGGTTTAAATGCTGTCAGACATTTCGTCTAACCACACCTGCATGTTCCCAGTTCTTCCCGATTGTGTGCCCATAACTTCTGGGACAACACCTCCCAATTTCCATGACAGCCGCAA
>DATLWV010000050.1:0-16781 GCA_035576145.1 Terriglobia bacterium | reverse complement strand
GTGGTGCCTGAAATAACGGCGAGCATGCCGATAATTGCCCATCGGACATGTGTTGCCCGTGCGGCGGGTGATTCCTTGGTTGCGGCTTGAGGTGCCCCAATATTCATGATGATCCGCGTGCCCAGAGTCGGGTTGCCAGTCGCGGAAATGAAAGCCCCGCAGGTTCCCGCAGGACGGGCCTGCATCGTCGAAATGCAGGCAGTGTACTCCAGCAAAGGCAGGGCCGGAATCATTTTTTCCTGCGAACGGCGCTGGGCCGGCGTCTACCAGTCTGCGATTTCAAAGGAAATGGCGGGTCATTCCTTAAATTCCGAGGTCCAGTGGGTGACCAGCGTCAGAGGCGGTGATTCTGCCTGCTCTGTCTTGCTTACCAGAAAGCGTTTCCCGCCCGGGGCCACGGTAAATTCTAGTGTGCCGGTCACACGGTAAATCTCGCGCGGCGCCCTGATTTCAACCGCAGAGCCTCTTTGTTTAACCCTGGCTTCCATGAGTTTTGCGGTGGGCGCAGCCCATCCTATGTAGAAAAGCGCACTGCCGTCCGGGCTCCACTGCGGACGGAAACCACCGCCCTGTGAAACCTGCCATTTCCCTTCGCCCGAGGGAAAGGGCGAGAGGTAAACTTCAGGCTTTCCCGACTCGTCGGAAACGTATGTCACCCAGCGGCTGTCGGGAGAAAACGCGGCGCTGAATTCCATGAACTGTGTCTGAAGATACGGAAACGGCTTGCGGTCGCCGAAAAGCGGCAGCACCCAGACGTCGGTGTTGGTCTTTCCCTTGGGAGCCACGGAGGTGTAAAGCATATATTTCCCGTCGCGGGACCAGTCACTAGGGGTTTTCTCGGCTTCGTTTTTGAGAAGAGGTTCCGCGCCGCCCGCCCCCGAGGTGTTTTTCACAAATATGTTCAAACTGCTGCTCTCCCATGAAGCGTACGCAATCCGGGAGCCGTCGGGTGACCACAGGGGACTTCGATTATTGCCGGGGCCGAAGGTAAATCTTGTCTGGACGCCTCGCGTCAGGTCCATCAGCCAGACGTCGGAGTTGTTTCCTTCCGTGTTGCGGGTGATATAGGCCACCCGCCCGCCGTCTGGAGAGAGTCTGGGTCCTCTTGGGCCGGGTTCCCCAACCTTTGCCTCTTCCTCGCCATTGGCATTCACCCACTGCAGTTGCCCGCCGCTCTCACCGGTGCCAGTGGCGTAGACCAGCATCCCTGTACGGGAGACGCTGAAAAACCCCAGCCGAAACTGTTGTGGAGAAGGGACGTGCACCGCAACCGGAAAAGCTTCGCCTCTGAGTTTCTGGCTCATGCCATCGAACCGCTGGGCCATCAGCGTGTCTCCGCGCAGGAAGAGCAGGTAGCCTGCAGGCGAATAGAGGGGGCCCGAGTCGGCCTGGAGAAGGAACCGCTGCTCTTTTGAGCCGATCTCGCCGACGTAGATTCCCAGTTTTGTCGTTCCGGGCGCAGTGAGGTCGCCCCTCAGGTAGAGAATATGGCGCGCGTCGGGTAGAATGACGGGCCAGCGGGCGTGGTACGCGCCACCGGGTCCCCCGTCCACAATCGGAACCGGTGTCCCTCCCGCCGCCGGCACGCTCGAGAGTCCGCCGGAACTCTCAGGCGAAAATACGATAACGTTGTTCTCGCTCCAGGAGCCGCCTCGCCCGTTGGGAGCGTCGCAGACGGTAACGGGCGGTCCGCCTGTCACGTCAATCTTCCTTAGCTTCTCATTCTGGAAAAAGCCAAGCTGCCGGTTGTCCGGCGACCAGAAGGGAAACGCGGCGTCTTCCGTTCCTTGCAGTCGCTGAGCCGTCAGGGAATTGAGGGGCCGCACCCAGAGCGATTCCTTGCCGGTGGCATCCGTGGCGGGAAACACCAGGAGCATGCCGTCGGGTGAAAGCACGGGTCCCCCGAACGTTCCATTAAACGCGAATGAAACTGTCTCCGGCGGGGAAATGAGCGAACGAACGGACTGCATCTGCCCCGAACTCGCCCTGAACCAGGCATAACCAAAGACCATGGCCAGGAGCAGACACGCTGCGCTGATGCTCCAGAGCAGCCATTGGGGGGCCTTGCGCCTGGCGGCGGCCGGCACGGCCACGCCCACCTGCGACCCGGCATCGCGGATGCATTCCAGTTGCAGCCGCACATCGTGTGCATTCTGGTATCGTTCATCGGGGTCCTTTGCCAGGCAGGTTCTCACAAGCCGCTCGAGC
Organism: Terriglobia bacterium; assembly: GCA_035576145.1. Taxonomy (GTDB): domain Bacteria; phylum Acidobacteriota; class Terriglobia; order UBA7540; family UBA7540; genus SCRD01. The sequence continues at coordinate 14,573 of DATLWV010000050.1, read as the reverse complement.
GTGGGAGGCCTCATCGGCTGAAGATTGGTGATCGGTTCGGGATCGTCATGGAGAACGGCAGCAATCACGCTGGCGGCGGACTTGCCGTCAAAGGCCTTTTGGCCCGTCGCCATCTCGTAGAGCACGGCGGCGAAAGAGAAAATGTCCGAACGGAGGTCGACCTCTCGCCCCTCCAGTTGTTCCGGCGCCATGTAGTGGTAAGTCCCCACAATCGCGCCCCTTGCGGTGAGTGGCTTGCCAGCGCTGGCTGTTGACACGTTCGTATTCGCCTCAAGTGACGAGGTAGCGTCTACGCCTTTGGCCAAGCCGAAATCCAACAGCTTGGCGCCCGTCTTCGCCAGCATGATGTTGCCTGGCTTCAGGTCGCGATGGACCAGGCCTTGCCGGTGTGCCTTGTCAAGCGCATCGGCAATCTCGATGCCCACGCGCAGCAAGTCCGGGGTCGGCATCGGCCCCCGTTCAATCCGCCTGGCCAGTGTTTCACCTTCCAGGTATTCCAGCACCAGGTAATCCATCTGGCCCTCGCGGCCGATGTCATGCAGCACACAGATATGAGGATGATTCAGTGCGGCGATGGCGCGAGCTTCACGTTCAAAACGCTGTCGCCGTGAGGGGTCGTTTGAAAGGTCAGGAGGAAGGACCTTGATGGCTACTGTGCGGTCAAGCCGGGTGTCTCGCGCCCGGTACACTTCTCCCATTCCACCCGCGCCCAGCGCCGAGAGGATTTCATAAGCTCCGACTCGCGTCCCCGTTTCGAGCGTCATATTTTGAGCGAATTATACACCCCATTCGGGTACGAAGGATTCGATATTGTGTGCCAGCTGGCGGGGCTTTGCGACATTTTCGCTCGGCACAAGCCCGCGACGGTCGCGCCCGTTGCACCTTCGGAAGTGCTGTGATAAGCTCACGCCCGCAAATCGTACAGACAAACTTCTGAAAGGAGACAACCCATGGCGCAGGACCCTGCGATGGTGGACTCCAAACACTACACGGTGGATTTCGAAAATGATGACGTGCGGGTGCTCCGCATCCGGTACGCCCCTGGCGATAAGTCTGTGATGCACGGGCACCCCAAAAGTGTGGTCGTGTTTCTCACTGACTGTAAGGGTCGCTTCACATACCCCGACGGCAAAACCGAGGACCTCGAGGTCAACGCCGGGCAAACCATGTTTACGGAGGCCACTGAGCACTGCCCTGAAAGTCTAAGTGTACAGCCCTTTGAGGTGCTCCAGATTGAACTGAAACACTGACCCCCTAGCGGATGCTGCAAGGCCGTGCCTCAGCCTGCCATACTTTGCCGAATCGAAGGTGTGAGGGAACAAACCGTTGGGTTGAATAAGGCGATGTAGTACAAGGCCTGACCTATCTGAGAACTTCCAGGCCTGCCTCGCTTAGTTGCGACCGGCGGAACGGGCGCGTCCAGATCACGCGGCACCGCTTGAAGCACATTCCAGTCTCGCTAAGCAATACGCTGACCAGTTGCCCCTGGTGCAGAGCCTTTCCTGTCACCACCCTGAGACCGTGGTCAGAAAGATCAAGGACAGCGCCGGCACACTTCTTGGCACTTTCAGTGGAAATCTCCCACAGAGTCATGGGCAAGGTTCTGTAAACTCGTGGGGCACGATTCGCCTGGGGAAACTTACCTTCCATAATGGCAGGCATTGGCTTCTCCTTCTGTGACAGATTCCCGCAATATATCCCGGCACCCAGCCAGGGTCAACCGGAATTTTTCTATTGTGCTGTGATTAGAGGCTCCCGCCATTCGACAGAGGCAAGCTTCACTTCTGACCGTCGCGGGCCACCTGTCCATCTCTTGTTAAGCCCGTGCCTGACCTGCTTCGAGCTGTTTTCCTGTCACGACTGAACACCCTGTGTCGCTCGGCCTATCCCAGCTCTAAAATCTGTATGTCACAGAAAACACAGCATGTACATACCCTGCAGCCAGTTGAGACGCCCGGGTTGCGCACCCAGTTATCATTAAGCATGGTGCTTATTTTTTCAGATTCTCCGTCAATATCTGGTGGAAGGAAGGGCAATTGATTGGGGTAGTTATGTTGTACAGCATCCCGCCCGTTGTTCAAAGTCCAACACACCCCCTCAAACATTGGCAGCGGTAGCGACGCCAACCTGGTCCTTCCAGAGCGGCACCAACTAATGAATCAGTTATTTCCCCCGTTATGGAATCGGAAAGGTCCTTATCTTCGGACGGCTCCGGTCCGGTGCCACGCCTGGAGTGCACAACCTTGATTACGCAAGCGGAGATCTCATGACGGGCGTTCGCGCCGCTGACTCTTCTGTGACAGGGTACAAATTCTTCCGTACCCAAAATGGTGGCGGGCGCTGCGCTGCTTTAGCCGCCGGATTGTGTCCGTTGGCTTGGTTTCCTGGCCATTCGCTCAGCTCGGCTTGCGCAGTTAAGGTACAATAGTCATTCACCCATGCCATACGGGGCTCAAAGCCGGGCGGTTACTCCCGAACTGGGCACAGTTGTCCAGAAGCTTCGGGATGCCAGGAATGTGCTGGTCCTTTCTGGCGCCGGAGTTTCGGCGGAAAGCAACATTCCCACATTCCGCGGTGAAGACGGATGGTGGAGGTCGCTGAATCCGGCAGAGCTTGCTACTTTCGCGGCTTTTAAAAGGGATCCCAGGCTCGTCTGGGAGTGGTATGACTACCGACGCGGCCTTATTGCCAATGCTTCACCCAACGCGGGGCACCGGGCGCTGGCGGGTCTGGAAACACCGGCCCGGGAAGTGTTCACAGTTACTCAGAATGTTGATGACCTTCATGAGAGGGCGGGCAGCCATCAAGTGGTCCACATTCACGGCTCCATCTGGGAGGTCATCTGCCTCAAAGACGGCAAGACTTATGAAGACCGGCGGGTCCCGTTGCCGGGACTTCCCCCAACATGTGCTTGTGGCGGACTCCTGAGACCCGGTGTGGTGTGGTTCGGAGAAGCGCTGCCTGCTACCGCCTGCGCTCAGGTTGAAGATTATTTCCACAAGAGCTGGATTGATGTGGCCCTCGTGATCGGCACTGAAGCAACTTTTTCCTATATTGGCGACTGGGCTCTGCGGGCCAAACGCTCAGGGGCTCTGCTGGTGGAAATCAATCCAAGCCCAACTGTGCTGACGCAGTACGTCGATGTGAAACTCGAAGGCAAGGCGGGAGAAATCTTGCAGGAAGTGAAGAAGGGGCTTTCCCTAAACCCCGGGCCTTGATCGCAGCAGCCAGCATAGACTTTCGGGATTGTAATCCGCGGATTTTGTTCAGGAAAACCGCGGACCTCGAACCAGGGGGCCCTCGCTATCGGCTGCCGTGTCCGGTGGATTTCACTTCGCCCAATCAACTATTCTGGAAAGAGCAATCATTAACAACCATCCCTCGCGGTTGAAAGGAGCCTTATGAAGGTTGTTGATCCGGTTTGCAAGATGACGATTGAGTCTGAAAAAGCAGCGGCCACCAGCCAATACGAGGGCCAGACCATCTACTTCTGCGCGCCCGGTTGCAAGGTGAAGTTTGATCAGGACCCGGGAAAGTACCTGGGCAAATAGATTCAGATTATCGGCGGTCGAATCTTTTGTTGTCAGACGACGGTGACGGTCAGCACCTGCTGGCCTGTGGCGCCGTTGGGGAAAGTGGATGTAGGCTGGGGACCCTGGATGCGGCCCTTGCCGTCGATGGCACGGACGCGGACGCGATACTTGCCGCGTTTGGGGTTCACCCAGGTGTACTTCCAGAAAGTCCACACGATTGGGGAAGGGTTGCTGAAGATGGCTGCAGGCTGCCAGGTCTTGCCATTATCGAAGCTGATTTCAACCGACCTGATGCCGTCCAGGTTGCCGACGGCGTACCCCGCAAACTCAAAGTTTCGCGCGGAGATTCTGGCGCCGTCTTTCAGATCCGTAAAGCGCGCGTGTGCCCACCGCTCACATTCGTCTGACCATCCCTGGCTTTCCCAGTAGCCCAAGTGCGGCTTCTTCAGCAGTTCGACGCGCGTCACCCACTTGGGCTGCTTCATGCCATACTTGCCGGGGATGAAGATTCGTACCGGATATCCGTGAATGGGCGAGAGGTCTTCGCCGTTCATCTGCCAGGCGACAAAGTTCTCTTCGTTCCATAGACGTTCGAGCGTGTGTCCGGTGGAGAATCCATCGGCGGCGTAGATGGCCGCATGCGTGGCATTGCCGGAAGGGCTTGCGCGTTCGATCAAAGGCTTCAGCGGAGTACCGGTCCATTTGGCGTTGCCGATGGCCGAACCGCCCGGCGAATTGGAGATGCATTCGAGCGTATAGACCTTTTCGATGCGCGGCAGTTTCACGAGGTCCTGGTAGTTGAGGGTAAAGGGATGCTCGACCAGGCCGTCAAACTTCAATTGCCACCTCTCGCGGTCCACGGTGGGCGTTCCGCCTTTGGAGGTGAGGTAAAACTCGTCGTTCGGCGTAACAGCCATCAGCGCAGCCTGGCTGCCAAAGCGTTCGTAAGCTTTAACGGAGAACCCGCCGGGGTCGCGCATGCCGTTCATCCAGCGGCTGGTATAGGCATATTCAAGCAGCCCGATGCCGCCTGCAACTGCGCCGACAATCAGAGTTCGCCGTTCCATGGTGGTATTTTATGAGATGTTTGTTGCCGCCCCGGAGTTTCATGTTATCGCAAGCGGCGGAGGACTTGCTTGATTAATTCGCCTCGCTGCTCAGGGAACGAAAGTCGCCTACGAACGCAACTCGCCAGGTTTTATGACCGGATGGCGCCTGTTTACGGCTTTTGGTCTGCGCTGTTCGAAAGCCGCGCTGCCCGGCGAGCATATGAGTTGGCTGATCTCAAAAGGAACGAGCGAGTCCTGGAAGTGGCGGTTGGCGGTGGTGAGTTCTTCGTAGAGCTGGCGAGAACTGCAGACCTCGGGCGATGCGTGGGTGTTGATCTTTCAATGCCGATGCTGGCTCGAACGCACAGGCGATTGGAGGTCTGTGGCGTAGCGCATCCCAACCTTTGCCGTTCAAGTGCTCTTTCTTTGCCATTCGCTACTGCGGCGTTTGATGTTCTCTTTAACTTTTATATGATCGACCTCTTGCTGGAGGTGGACGTTCCTATCGTGCTGCGCGAGTTTGCCCGCGTGCTCAGGCCCGGCGGCCGATTGATCCTGCTGAGCATGGCGGAACAATCGCGTGTGATAAATGCCATCTGGACATGGCTCTATCGCCGTTCACCGTTGATGACGGGAGGCTGCCGGCCGGTTCCCGTTATCGGGATGCTGGACGCGAACGGCTGGAAAATCGATCTGCGAGAGATAATCACTCAGGGTGGGTTCCGTTCGGAAATGATTGTGGCGCAATATTCCCGCAAGGGTGTCCAATGATTGAAGCGCCCCGCATCAATCATCGCTGGCAGTTCTGTTCGCGTTGCAACCACATGATGTTTGAGTACTATGCGTCGCCGGACGGCCATTTCGGCCTGGCCAGTCTTTCTGGAAGCAAAGAGGTCGAGGGGCCATCGTCGCGGCCTGAAGTACAATGCATGAAATGCGGCGCGCGTTACCGCTTGCTCGACCGGCTGGACGCCATGGGGCAGGCCGTTAACCGTGTTTGACGAGCTACTTAGGGCGCAGACAGACATCTCATTGCCATGACAGAATTTCGACTGACACCGGAAACCCTTGGAGCTTATCTTGTGGAGCATGGCCTGGCCAGTGATCCGGCCGGGCTTTCCATTCGGGAACTTGGCGGCGGCGTGTCAAACTTCGTTTCGTTGGTTGAAGGGCCCGGCATCCGATGGGTGGCCAAGCAATCGCTCGGCAAGCTTCGCGTAAAAGACAATTGGACCTCGCAGCGCGAGAGGGTTTTCCGCGAGGCGGCCGCAATCGAAGCGCTCGGTTCCATTCTGAATGGCGCTGTGCCGCAGGTGGTCCATGTGGACTACACAAACTTCCTGTACGTCATGACCGCCGCGCCGGAGGACTCGGTGGTTTGGAAGAAGGTGCTGCTGGATGGCGAGGTCAGCGTAAGAGTGGCGGAAAGTGCGGGCCGGCTCTTGGCCACCATGATCAAAGCCAGCCAGAGCGATCCGTCATTTCGGGAACAGTTTGCTGATCGCACGGTGTTTGACGAGCTAAGAATTGATCCGTATTACCGCACGACCGCGGCCCGGTGCGAGGAGGCCCGGCACGCGCTGGAGGAACTGATTGAAGATTCGTGGAAGATTCAGACCTCGCTCGTCCACGGGGACTATAGTCCGAAGAATATGCTGGTGCGCGGCGGCGTCGTCTTTCTGATTGATTTTGAGGTCGTTCACTGGGGCGATCCGGCTTTTGATTCCGCGTTTCTGCTTAACCACCTGATGCTGAAGTCGTTCCACCAACCGCAGTTCGTAGATCTTTACTCCCAGGCTGCGCAGGCGTTCTGGCAGGCGCTGGTCACGGACCTCAGTGGCGCCCAAACTGTGGATTTTGAGTCGATGACCGTGCGGCATCTCGGAGGATTGATGCTGGCCAGGATGGACGGCAAGTCGCCAGTGGAGTACATCCACGACGAGGGCGTCAAGTCGCAGGTGCGGCGCACCGCAAAACGGCTGCTGGCGGAGCGGCCAGGGTCGCTCAGGGCAGCGCTCGAGTTGGTCGCGCAAAGCGTATTGGAAACATAATTCGATTGGAGTGACAGGAGCATCAATGGCCAGAATTCTCGGAATCTACGGCCGTGAAATTCTTGATTCTAGAGGTAATCCTACGCTGGAAGTACAGGTAGTGCTTGATGACGGAGCACGGGGCGTTGCCATTGTCCCGGCCGGCGCCTCGACAGGGAGGCACGAGGCGGCTGAACTTCGCGACGGCGAGATCAACCGCTACAGCGGAAAGGGTGTCACCAGGGCTGTCAAGAGCGTTGCGAGGGAGATTCCGCAGGTGTTGATTGGGTTGGAAGCTTCCGACCAGGCGCTAGTTGACGACACCTTGATTCGGTTTGACCGGACTCCAGACAAACGGCGCCTTGGCGCGAACGCAGTGCTGGGCGTTTCAATGGCGTTGGCGCGCGCGGCGGCGGATTCAGCCCGGCTGCCGCTCTATCGGTATCTGGGGGGAGCCGCGGCGAATGAATTGCCCGTTCCAATGGTGAACATCATGAGCGGAGGCATACACGGCGGCGGAAATATTGACTTTCAGGACTTCATGATGATTCCGTTGCGGGCGACGACTTATTCCGCGGCTCTGGCGGACGTGAACGCAGTTTACCATGCAACCAAGATTGTCCTGAAGGAGCGAGGCGTCTATCGCGCCGGCGTGGCCGATGAGGGCGGATTCGCACCGGCATTGGAAAGCAATGAATCGGGTTTTGACATCATGGTTGACGCCATGCAGCGCGCAGGACTGGAACCGGGCAGGGATGCTGCAATCGCTGTGGACGTGGCGGCCAGCCACTTTTGCGAGCGAGGAAGGTACCACCTTCAGGTTTCAGATGAAGAACTGACCACGGACGAACTGGTGGAAAGACTGGATAACGGTGTGGACCTTTATCCGATTCTTTCCATTGAAGACGGTCTTGACGAAGATGATTGGGAAGGCTGGAAGACACTGACGGACCGGCTGGGTGACCGTTGCCTCTTGATCGGCGACGACCTGTTCGTGACCCACATGGAACGTCTTGAGCGTGGGATCGAAGAGGGAATTGCCAACGCCGTTCTTGTGAAGATCAATCAGATTGGGACTTTGACGGAGACGCTGGATGCGATCAGTCTCGCGCGGCGCAATGGATATCAGCCGGTGATAAGTGCGCGCTCCGGTGAAACCGAGGACGATTTTATAGCGGACCTGGCCGTAGCGACAGGAGCTTCGCTCATCAAGATCGGCGCCATCACTCGCTCCGAGCGGCTTGCGAAATACAACCGGCTGACGCGAATTGAACAGGAGCTGGGTCCTCACGCCTCATATCGTGGAGCGGAAGCTTTTTCCGCTTTCCTTGAGGCAAAAGCCGGTTAATGGCACTATAAGAACCAGGGAGTGGAGAGCAAATAAACGAGCTTTTCATCAGTTCCGAGCGTCTATTAAGTATGTGCTCCTGCACAAGACGAACAACGAGGTCTGTGCACTCGTTTCTGCCAGTCTGCTGTGTTGATTGAGAGCCTTGGATGAATTGTCCCAGATTCAATTTGGGAAATAGAAAATGCACCGGGCTGTTGGCAGTGGCTCTGGTTGCGCTGTCGCCGGTCCTTTTGTTTGCCGTTGAAAGGCTCAACTTTCGGCCGGGTTTCAACCTTTTTTCGCCCTCGCAAGATATTGAGGTCGGCCAGAAGGCGTCAGAGGATGTGAACAAACAACTTCCACTGATCCGTGATTCGCAGGTGACCAGTTACGTAAGCAACCTGGGGAAGAGACTTTCCAGGGTCGGTCCCAATCAATCGGGCGAGGCGAAATACGCCTGGTCTTTCAATGTTGTGAACAGTCCAGACATCAATGCCTTTGCCCTGCCAGGTGGATTTATTTATGTGAACCGCGGAGCCATTGAAGCAGCGCAAAATGAGGCCCAGATTGCCGGCGTCCTCGCCCATGAGGAAGGCCACGTGGTAATGCGGCACGGCACCCACCAGGCGTCTGAAATGATGTTGGCACAGGCGCCGCTTTCGATCCTGGCAGGGTTGCTTGGCCAGAGCTCCAGTCTTGCAAGCCAATTAACCCAGCTTGGGTTGGCCTTCGGAGTGAATTCGATCCTTCTGAGAAATTCCCGCAGCGCGGAATCGCAGGCCGATGAGGTGGGCACTTACATCCTCTACCAGGCGGGATACAACCCCTACGGCATGGCGCAGTTCTTTGGAATCATCCAGCAGAAATATCCGCAACGGACGATCCAGTTCTTTTCCGATCACCCGAACCCGGGAAATCGCATCCGAAACGTTGACGAGGAAATACCCAAGCTGGGCCAGAAAAAGGAGTGGAAAACGGACAGTCCTGAGTTCCAAGCCGTGAAGCAGCGACTGCAAAATATGCCTCCTGCTCCGAAGCCTGCCCCGCAGCAATAGGCGCGGTGAAAACCGTGAAAGACTCAACTGCAATTGACAACGATGTCATCTGCTGATTCTCCACTGAATCTCGTCCGGGGCCCCGCCACGCAGCCTGGATGGGCGCAACTCATCCGGCTTGGCGGTGATCGTGTTGCCATTCTGGTTGACGAATTGCGAAAGTCGGTTGGCAGAATCGACGGCGTGGTCCAACGAATGCATTATTCGGCTACAGAAGAGAATTGGGTGATTCGATACGAGGTCGGAGGCGCGGAGCTTTTTACTGTGCGGATTTCCCCTGGTGTGCTGGAGGCGAACGTGGCGCTCATCCGGCCGGAGGTTGAACGCCTTCTCCAGAACCCCACGCTCAGCAAAAGCGTCCGAGGTGTAATCCAGAACGGCGCAAGCGAGGAAGGGACAAATTCGATCAGATTCTTGCTCAGAGACCGGAGCATGGTGCGCTCATTCGCAAACCTTGCACGGGTGAGAAACCGTCTGATTTCGAATACTCGCAGAGGCTTTCGACGAATGGAAGCCCCGAGTGCGGAGGCTTTAAAGGACAGGTGAGTGACATGATTTTTCAGGTGAAATCCAAGAAGTCTCTTACTGACGTTGCGCGCGACCTTGAGGCCGCTACCCAGCGGCACAAGTTCGGGATTATGGGAACCTACGACTTGAAAGCGAGAATGAACGAAAAGGGAGTGGAGTTTGACCGTGACTGTCTGATTGTTGAGGTTTGCAACCCGCACCAGGCAAAGAAAGTGCTCGAAAAGAATGCGGAGATTTCAACCGCGCTCCCGTGCCGCATTTCCGTCTACCGCGAGGGGAACGATATTGTGCTGGCAACTTTAAAGCCCACCGCCATGCTGGAGCTTTTCGAAACAGCAGGCCTGGAACCTGTTGCGAAGGAAGTTGAAGCGGCAATTTTTGCCATAATGCGGGAAGCGGCACAATGAGCAGCAAATTTTAACCCGGCACCAGAGAAACTCGCCTTGGCGACAGGCGGATTTCCCCGGGCCTGTTGTGGCACTAGCCGTGGCCTGAAGGCCAACAATGTGCTAAGATTTCGAGGTTGAAAATAAGAAAACTTATGGTCGGCTGCCGGGTGTGACTGTCGCATATCACTCTGGCAGCAGGTAGACAAAGAAAGAGAAGTCATATGTCGGGCCACTCAAAATGGGCGACGATCAAGCATAAAAAGGGTGCAGCAGATGCCAAGAGAGGCAAGCTTTTTACCAAGCTGATCAAGGAAATCGCTGTGGCGGCCCGTATTGGAGGCGGTGACGCCGATTCAAATCCGCGTCTGAGGACAGCAATCGCTGATGCCAAGGCCGTAAACATGCCTGCCGACAACATCAAACGGGCCATACAGCGAGGTACGGGCGAGCTTCCTGGCGTGCAGTATGAAGAGATTGTGTACGAAGGATACGGGCCGAGCGGTGTTGCGCTTATCATGGAAATCGCTACGGACAATCGTAACCGGACGCTTGCCGAGCTTCGACACATCCTTTCAAAGCATGGCGGGAACCTGGGTGAGACAGGCTGTGTGACGTGGATCTTCAACAAGCGCGGATACATCGTAGTTGAAAAATCCAAGGCGGAAGAGGACGCACTGCTGGAACTGATCACCGAGGCCGGCGCTGATGACATGAGGGAAGACGGAGAAAACTGGGAAATCTTTAGCCCGGTTGAGAATTTCCAGCAGGTCGTTGACGCCCTGAACAATGCGGGCATTAGTCCAACAGTTGCACAGCTATCGATGGTTCCTCAAACTCAGGTGAAGGTTTCCGGGAAGCCGGCGGATCAGGTATTGCGGCTGATGGATGAACTGGACGAGCATGAGGACGTCCAGCACGTCTATGCCAACTTTGACATCGAGGATGCCGAGCTGCAATCGCTGGCTCAGCAGGGTGGCTAAGAAGGCGGCGCCTGACCGAGGGTCGGAAATTCTTGCCCGAATTTTCTTTGGTGGGCCGAGAAGACGGCTGGCATAGGGAGTCATCTGCAAAGGCCAATGCTTGGTCGTGCATAAGGCTGCGTCCGGAAAAAATTCCAGCAGCCGTAGTTTTCAATATGGAGCAGGGCTCAATCTCATCCCATCTTCGTGGCGGGCTTTGGCGGTGCATGTTGCGCTTGAGCCTTGGTTTCCTTGTGCTCGGATTTCTTCCCGTCGCAACCCTCTGGGCGCAGGAGGCGCGCAGCACGGCTACCTTGACGTATACCAAAGTTATGAAGGGAAGCCTGCCTGAGTATACGTCGCTTACTGTTGACTCGAACGGAGACGGAACGTATGACGGCCGGCAACTGAATGAGCCTCCCAAGCCCCGCACCCTGAAGCTCTCTCTTGAGACAACACAGACTTTGTTCCAAATGGCGGATGCGCTCGGCGATTTTCACTCACTGAAGCTTGAGAGCAATAAGAACGTGGCCAACCTGGGTTTGAAGACTTTCGTGTATCGGCACGACGGCCAGGAAAATACAGTGCAGTTCAACTACACGCGGAACAAGCGTGCGCAGGAACTGTTGAGCGTTTTTGAGGGTATCGCCGACGTTGAACAACACATCGGGACTTTGGAGTATTCCTCCCGATATGATGTTCTGGGCCTTCCGTCCGCCCTGACCCGAATTGAAATTGACCTCGACAACAAGGACTTGGTTGATCCGCAGTTGATGGTTCCGATCCTGAAGAAGATCGCAGGCGATTCGCAGTATCTACACATCGCGCAGGTCCGGGCGGCGGACATCCTTCGCCGCATCCAGGACGGATACTCCTCGAACAGGATGGAGCGTCGCTGAGGCAGGGAAGCCCCTGGGCAAACTCTGATTTTGGTATTAACCTTTCCTCGTCTGATGTATGATGAGGAAGGGTTTTCCTTATGCCAGCCGCGGAGGTGTGCCATGAAGATCAATCGGTCGCCCAGGTGTTACCGGCTGTTTGTCCTGCTCGCTGCTGCACTCATAATTTCAACGCTGAATTCTGCTCCCGCTACAGCCAAGTCTAATTCTCAGGTTCGAATTGTCCGTCTCAGCTTTGTGGAAGGTACCGTCACAATGTACCGTCCCGATGCTGACCAGTGGGCCAAGGCTTTTGTCAACACGCCCATCCAGCAAGGCTTTAAGCTTGCTACGGACACCAATAGTTTTGCTGAAGTCGAGTTTGAGAATGGCTCTACAGTGCGGATGGGCCAGTCGAGCGAGCTCGATTTCACCAGCCTCGCGTTGTCTCCTGAAGGAGGCAAGATCAATCACGTGACACTCGCACAGGGTTACGCAACCTTTGCGGTCACGCCGGAACGGGGTGACGTCTACGAAGTTCTCGCTGCTGGTTCCACATATGACGCCGCGTCCAAGGCGATGTTTCGAATTGATATGGACGAGGGTGGCCAGCAAATGAAGGTTTTCAAGGGCCAGGTCTCGGTCCAGAGCCCTGGTGGCACCGGAACCGTCGCGGCGAACCATGTTCTTGAGATTACACCGGGCGGGGCCGACGCTTTTCAGGTGACAGAGGGCGTTACGGAAGACGCCTGGGACGAATGGGTGGATAAGCGGCAGGAGACTGCAACCGTTGCCACCAACAAGGCCAGGCCGGCGGATGGCAGCCTTAATGCGGGCAGCTCGCTCTATGGCTGGAATGACCTTTCTTATTTCGGTATGTGGAACTATCTGCCCGGATATGGGAATTGCTGGTCGCCAGCGATGGGACCCGGTTGGTCTCCTTATTCGGTCGGACGCTGGTCCTGGTATCCCGGCTTTGGTTACACCTGGATTTCAGGTCTTCCCTGGGGTTGGCTGCCTTTCCATTATGGCAACTGGATCTACCCGGCGGGTATGGGCTGGTGCTGGTTGCCTGGAGGTTTTTCCGCCTGGTCGCCGGCGCTTGTGACATGGAACCAGGGGCCTGGCTGGGTTAGTTGGACCCCCAGAACCTACGGTGGCAGTTTCGGCGCACCGGTGAATTGCCCAAGCGGACAGAACTGCTCGGTTGCGGTGAGCAGCAATACGTTCCAGGGAGGTCGGCCGATATCTCCGGGAGATGTAATCCGGGTCCATCCTTTCGACGGGCGCCGAGTTGATTCACCGACCGTGCCGCTCACTCGCAGCCTGCGATTGCCAGGGCCTGCGGTTGATCGCTCCACAACGGTCACGGCCACTGGAACAGGTGGGGGGGCGGCACTCCGTGTTCGTCGTATTGGCACTGCCCCTGGCAGAGTCTTTTCACAGAGTACTATTCGGGGGAGCTGGGACGTACAGCCACATGCCCCTGCCGTTTTTGACCAGCAGACTCGCCGCTTTGTAAATGGATCCGGGCCGGCGATAAACAATGATATGCTGGTCAGAAGTCGGAGGGGGTTGGTCCCGGGAAATAGCGCTAGACAGCTGACTTCAATCCCCATTTCAGACCTGGGGACCCACACCGGCGCGATGCGCCACTCAAATACTCTCCTTCCAACGGCCCACCCGGTGGGAAACTCAGCACGGGCGCCCGTTTTCCAACAACCTCGGATGCCAGACTTCCGCCAGCAGGAAAGAATGTTGCAAAGGCAACAAAAGATGGAGAGAGCCCAGGAGCGCAGGCAGATGCAGGAGATGAACAGGCTTTCCCGCAGGGCCGAACAGAATGTGAACAGGCCCTCTTCATCCACCAGGTCTTCGGGTGGGTTCGGCGGGAGCCAAAACCAGAACATGGGCCGATCCTCCGGCCAGACGGGCGGCGGGATGAGAAGCAGCGGCATGGGTGGCGGCAACTCCGGGGGCATGGGCGGTGGCATGCGAAGCGGGGGTGGCGGAATGCCTTCGGGCGGAGGTGGAGGCGGGGGTGGCCAGCGCGGGCCGCACCGCTGAAGATAATGCTGGGCATTGTGATGGAAGATCGTAGCAGGGGAGACTAGAAGACGATAATTCCTGCATAACCTACCACTGAATCTGTGTCCCCGCCCATATCCGCGGACGTTGCATGTCTGATCAGCCGGGCCCCACGGGCACCGAGTTTCTTAGCCGCAGCCAGCATGGCGATGGTTGGCGCGTAGCCGCACATTGAAATATCCTCGTCGCGGATCACCTCCAGCAGCCCCACAGGATCAAGCTGAAGAATCTTCTCAATGGCTTTTTCGTCCTTCTCGCGGGTGACGTTGTCCGGTTCATAGTGGTTCATGTCACTCGATGCGACAATCAGAATGGGGTTCGTTGAACGCAGGATGGCCTCTGCGACTGCCCAGCCCAACTGCTCAAGCAGCGCATAATCAGCTATCGCAATGGCGATGGGGACGAACGTGAGTACCCCGGACAAGCGCTGCAGGAAAGGGACCTGGACTTCAAGAGAATGCTCACCGGCGTGTGCTTGGGCGTCTTCGGCCAACATGGGGCACTTTTCACGGATGTGACCGGCGAGTTCGCCGTCAAGTTCCACCTGGCCCAGCGGAGTGATCCAGATTCCCTGAGACATCACAGCCAGGGGGGCGCCGCGGGCCCAGTGGTTGGGGCCCAGGACCACGTAGCGCGTGCGCGGCGGCAACAGGCGGTAGACGGCCCCGGCAACGTGCCCGGAATACATATACCCGGCATGAGGCACTACGCAGCCGATGGCAGACTCGAACACG
>DATLWV010000049.1:0-20551 GCA_035576145.1 Terriglobia bacterium | reverse complement strand
CCCCCTCTCTTGCAGTTGTGCCTCACACTTGCCACCCATCTGCTCCGCTGTATGCGCTCTTCACGCGACAATCCCATGATTCATTAATCCCGTCTGCCGCCCCCCTGTTCCCATAGTGTGGGTCGGCGAAACCCTTGGCATCTCTAGAGGCCAGGGAGGGGATTTTACACGACGGACGAAAGCTTGGCCAGCGGAATGAGGACGGCCAACCTCGGGGCTATGACCTGAGGAAGCGCCCGCGTTCGAGGCGTTGCACCCTGATTGGAAGTTGCTGCGGTTCAAGCCTTGACTTATCATCAGCGTCCTTGAACAATTCTTCTAGGCATGGAGTCGCGGAAACCGGGGTTCAGAAATCGGGGAAAAGCTCATTTCGTGGTCGACCCTTCATGGCGAGTCGACCTGAAGGTGGCCACCTGACGCCCCCGCGCCGGCAAGGGGCAAATCACCTTTTTCACGCCCCGTTTACCCTTCCAACGACCCATTTGGTCCTCCTGAAAGCTTTTCTTCTCCAGCATAGCGTTCCGCGTTCTTTTCGCAATCCATGATAAGTCCCGTAATGCTAATCAGTTGGCCAATGTATCTCACTCTGGTTTCTCCCTACCTAGGACCGCATTCCGCATGCGGGGAAAGTTTTTCAAAAATTCCAGTAATAGACGATATGGAGTGGCCAGGCCACCCATAACCCTGAGCGCAATGGCGCAAGGCACCGGCGAGCGCCCCACGGAACCCCAACGACGGGGCGTAAAAGGGTGGCAATGGTAGCATGAGCGGACTAGACCGGATGACCAAAGACTCTGAGAGGGGCGTGGGCTTAAGAAGTAGGGAGGAATGCTTCCCCCTTTTGTCTGATACGGGCGCGTGTGACATTGGCGGTCCGCACGAGGAGACCGCAGGGACCTGCGGCTCATGCGACGTTGTCAGACAGGGTCGCAAGAGTGCCGCGGAGGACCCCTCCCCTTTGCATCAAACAGAACTGCTAACAGTAGGTGAGCTAGCGGCACGGCTCAAGTGCAGCCGCAGCTTTATTTATCGTCATACTCAGAAACACGCGCCTGATCCCATTCCTGTAGCGACCTGGATCGGAAATCGGCCAAGGTTTAGATTCGCCGAAGCCGAAGGTTGGCTGCATGCTCGCAAACCCATTCAGGACTGTGTTAATCTCGCAGACGGAAGCGTGGCTGCCCGTGACAGGAGGATCAAACAAATGTCGCGGCGTTGCCACCAAGAAGGTCACGTTCGTCTTCGTGACGACGTGAAACGACCCTACTGGCAAGGTCTTTACCGGGTTCGATCCGGAGACCAGTCAGGGGCCAAGTGGAAATCAGAGAACCTCGGATATAAAGATGAAATCACAAAGCGGCAGGCACAACGCCGGTTCCAGAAGATCATTTCCAAGATGGAGTCGGTGATCGTCTGCACGCCGCGTGTGGTAATAACGGTGAAAACCTACGTTGAGGATCACTACATTCCGGAGTTCGTGAGCAACCGCAAACCCAGCACGCGCCGGGCCTATCTCCAGATTCTCAAAGCCCGTGTTCTTCCAAGCCTCGGCGCGATGGAGCTCGATCAAGTTACCAGACGGGACATACAACTGCTCATAAACCGTCTGCACGACCAAGGTAAGTCAAGGCACACATGCGATAACGTCAGGACAGTTATCCGCTCCCTCTTTAGGCAGGCTATCCGGGATGATTACATTACCGCCAACCCCGCAATACTCATCGAGATGCCACAAGCTCAACCACGCGTTCCCGGAGCGGTGCCCAGCGCAGAGAAGATGCAGGCGGTGCTGGATGCACTCGAAGGACCTTACCAGACCCTTGCTTGGTTCATCTTGGTGACCGGTTGTCGAATCGGAGAAGCCCTGGGACTAAAGTGGGGAGCCATCAACTTCGACGACAAGCTCGTATGGTTTCTCACGGCCAGGTACGCTGGGGAAGAACACGTAACCAAAGGCCATCGCAGCAACAAGCCTGTCTACCTCACCGAGGCAGAGACCTCTAGGCTCAAACAGCTCAAGTCGCTTTCTCCAAACACTACAGAAAGCGACTTGGTGTTTCCGCATCCGAAATACCCGGACCGACCAATGACCGAACAGAACGCCCTTCGCTGCGGGTTAAAGAAAGCCGCGAAGAAAATTGGGATTCACCTCACTTGGCATCAACTGCGGCACTGGTCGGGAACCATGCTCTACCGCGCAGGTGTGCCGATCAAGTTGATCCAGGCGCGGCTAGGCCATTCCCGCTGGCAAACCACCGCAGATTGGTACATTGAGGACCACGCTGAAGGGGAGCGGGCGGCGGCAGATGTGGCCTCAAAGTTGCTGGGTGGTTTGAAATGGTAAGTAGAAGTTTCTACCCCAAAGTGTTGCCGTAATGTTGCCGGGCGGCTTGACACGGAGGGGCCTAGTTTGTAAGCTATTGAAACGACAATGCGGAGAGGTGGCCGAGTGGCTTAAGGCGGCGGTTTGCTAAACCGTTGTACGGGCCAAAACCTGTACCCAGGGTTCAAATCCCTGCCTCTCCGCCAATCCTTTAATCTCAATCACTTAGTAACCACTGCCTGCTGCAATAGATTTCTTGGGAACATCGCTCAGTTCCCTCAAGATGTCCTATTAGGTCGTGCAACTCGGTAAAACCCCAAATGATTGATGGCCGCAATTCATAACTGGGTCTGCTTTAATCCTTCGGACGTGAGCCATGTGAGAAGAGCAATTTTGTATTGCCCTTGAGGCGGATTTGGATAAAAATATGGCGAAATGTTATTAGATCTCAAAGCAAGGCGGGACTTCGCGGAGCTTGTTATTGGCATAGTTGGCGCAGTCGGCTCCAGGCTCGGGGACGTTCAAAAAGTCTTACAGTCCGAATTCACTGCAGCAGGATATAAGGTCAAGACGGTCCACCTAATCGAGTTGCTCCATGAAATCGATAGATGGGAGACCCTTTCTGAAGCACATGAAGACCTCCGGATAAAGGAACATATGGACGCTGGGGATAAATTCCGGGAATTGATCGACAGTGATGATGCCCTCGCTATTCTGGGCGTAGGCGAGATCCGGAAGCTGCGAGAAAAAGCGACAGGAAATCCTAAAGAACCTGCGAAGAGAACGGTTTACATTCTGAAGTCTCTTAAGCACCCGGACGAGATAGCCGCACTCCGAGAAATCTATGGTCCGAGCTTCTTTCTTGTCGCAGCTTATTCACCTAGAGAAGTTAGAATACAGCACCTTGCCACAAAAATTGCGCGCAGTTATAACTCATATGACGAAGTACAATTTCGAGCGAATGCAGAGAAATTGGTTTCGCGTGATCAGAAGGATACAACCAAGAGCTTTGGACAGAATGTACGCCAAAGCTTTCCGATGGCTGATGTTTTTCTGGATTCAACCGATGAGCCAAAGCTACAAAAGGAGGTGGATCGCTTTGTTCGACTTGTGTTAGGAGACGATTCAGAGACTCCGAGAAAGGACGAATTTGTAATGGCTCACGCGTTCACTGCTGGTCTGCGGTCCGGTTCTCTTAGTCGGCAAGTTGGGGCCGCGATTGCCAGCCCTTGTGGTGAGATACTTGCAGTGGGCACTAATGAAGTGCCAAAGTACCGTGGCGGCCAGTATTGGCCTGATGACAAGCGAGATCACCGTGACATTAGGAAACAATTCGACAGTAGTGATTTACTGAAGCGAGTCAACGTTGGCGAAGTACTTGATAGGTTATCGGAGGGAGGTTGGTTGCTGGAATCAAAAAAGGGTCTTTCATCAGGCGACCGGGTCAAAGAAGCTCTCCCTTTGCTTAAGAACACCCGAATCATGCAGCCACTTGAGTACGGACGTGCAGTGCATGCTGAGATGGCAGCAATAGTTCAGGCGGCAACTCTGGGGGTGCAGATTCGCGGCACGACTTTATACAGCACAACATTTCCATGTCACGAATGTGCACGTCACATTATTGCGGCAGGGATCTTGCGTGTAGTGTTTATTGAGCCTTATCCAAAAAGCCTAGCTGCACAACTTCACGAAGATGCAATTGCTGTAGAAACTGCTACCCCTGATCGGTTGCTGTTTGAACCGTTTATTGGGATAGCGCCGCGTAAGTTCCTGGACTTATTCCAGATGTTCGGTGACCGGAAGAGTTCCGAGGGTAAACGATTGGAGTGGAAGCCAACTACAAGCGTACTGAGAATGTCGGGTTTTCCCGAATCCTACATTGCAAGCGAAGAAGATGCATTAGAACTCTTGCATAGGCGAATGGAACATGCGAAACTAAATGCGATAGGAGATTCAAATGCCCAATAAAGGTTGGTTAAAGGAAGTTTTGGCAGAAGCCCGGAAAGAAGTGAATGCACGGCCTGAATGGCAGAAGAATAGGGTTATCGCTCCCCCAAAACACGATAATTACAGCGTAAACGAACCTCCACGGACAGAAAAATCTCCAAATCAGGTAACTGAGAAGTAGTCGAGCTTCTTGCTGCACATTGGACATTGTGAGTGAGTTATTGAATCGTATTAGATTGAACACCTCGCTCAATGTCTAAAGGATGGCTCGTGTCCTCGTGGGTTTCTCCCGCCTCTTCGATGCTGTTTTCCAGCTTCGCCATCGCATTGCGAACGTCATCTGTCGCAGTCTTAATGTAGTACGTTGCCGTGGTGCTCACGTTGGCGTGCCGCAGAATCCGCTGAATCACCATATCCGGCACGCCCAAGCGGTACAGGTTGCTTCCCAAACCCCGCCGGGCCGCGTGCCAGCCATGCCACTCAGGGATTGAACCGTCACGCTCAAACCTCCGGCACCTTTGGCAACGGTTCAAGGTCGGGAGAATAACGCGGTTCACAAAACTGTTTAAGGCAAGCGGTTTCCCCGCCGAATTCGCGAAGATCGGACCGGTCTGCAGATTCCCAAAACGCAACCGATGCATGTCCAGCCGCTCTGCCAGATTCCAAATCACTGGGACGGGAGCACACTCCCTGCGAATCATGTGAAGCCTGGGCACACACTCACCGGATCTCACCACGTTTGCCACCCAGCCACAAGATCAATCGCCGAGGCATTTCTGCTATCGCCGTCAATGCAAAATTGGCTTGACAGCATGAATGCCTGATATACCATCTCACCTGAACGAGACAGAAAGCGGGCCGATGATTCCTCTCCGTTGGAGCAGGGATTCAGCCGCCTCAGGCGCCCTGCAGGGTGCCGCAACTTTGACAAGGGAAAGCCTGCCGCTAAATTGGCAAACCGCAGGCACACGTGAAAACACCCTGAACAGAAGACAATCATTGGCGATGCTGTCCGGCGCGGCAATCGGGTTGCCCAAGCCACGGGCCCAGGGGCGTGCTTCCGCGCACGGCGCTCCTCCCGAGGCAGAGGCCACGCCAGACAAGCTGCTGCTCAAGGATTACCGCCCCAAGTCCATCTACAGAATTCCGGAGACAAAGGTCGACAGGGCGAAATATCCGGTCATCGACTGCCACACGCATCCCTACGCCCGCACAGTGGCTGAAGTCGATCAGTGGGTCAGGAACATGGATGCTGTGGGCCTCGAAAAAGGCGTTGTCATGACCATGGCCAGCGGCGAAGGGTTCACCGATATCCAGGAGCGTTTTTCTCAGCACAAGGACCGTTTTGAGCTATGGTGTGGATTCGATTTCACGCAATTCAATTCGGCCGGATTCGAGCACGAGTCGCTGGAGGCGCTGGAACGGTGCCATGACGCAGGCGCCACAGGGATTGGAGAATTGGTGGACAAAGGGCGCGGTCTTGGGGCTCCCGTTGGGACAGAGCCTGCGAATTGGCGGAGAGGGCCCACGGGTCCCCGGCCTCACCCGGACGACCCAAGGCTGGATGCGCTGTTCGACCGATGTGGAAAGCTGGGGATGCCCGTCAGCATCCATGTGTCTGACCCTCCCTGGGCTTACGAGGCCATGGACCATACAAACGACGGGCTGATGAATGCTTACAAGTGGCGGATTGAAGTCAAACCCGGCGTTTTGGGGCACGAGGAACTGATTGAGAGCCTGGAGCGCTGTGTCAAGAAGCACCCCAGGACGATCTTCTTTGCCTGCCATCTTACCAATCAGTGCAATGACCTCGCCAGCCTCGGCAAGATGCTGGATCGCAATCCCAATCTGTACGCTGACATCGGCGCCCGCTACGCCGAGACCGCCTGCATTCCTCGCTTCGTCGCGCAATTCTTCAGCGAGCATCCCGACCGCATCCTGTACGGGACAGACATGGGATACGATCAGGAAATGTACCGCACTACGTTCCGAATTCTTGAGACGGCCGACGAGCACTTTTACGCCCTTCACTACAGCTACCACTGGTATTTGAACGGCTTCAACCTGCCCGACGCTTTGCTGAAGAAAATCTACCGGGACAATGCCCTGGCCGCATTCGCCCGGGCACGGCGGAACATGGCCTGACCAGGGCGGGCCCAACCTTCAGGCCTCCAGCTTCGAATGGCCCATTATTCACCGGACGCTGCCGGGCCTCGAAGCCAGAACCAGCCCAAGGCAATTTGCTGTCGGCATTGATGGGCACGACATTTTCAGAAGGGGGAACAGGAATATGAATAGAAGAGAACTCATGTTGGCCGGAATGGCCCTTGGCATCAAGCCCGCCATCACCTCTGCTCAGCAGGGGCCAGCGATGGCGCCCAGCGGACCGGTGCAGGAAGCTCCACCTGGATCCCCGCCCACCATCCTTTTGAACGATTACCTCCCAAATTCGCTTTACCGCCTGCCGGTGACGGAGATCAATAAGGCCAAATACCCGGTAATCGACGCCCACAATCACGGGCACGGGCCCTTAAATGTCGCCGAAATGGTCAAGATCATGGACCAGATGGGCATCGAAAAGACAGTGATTTTCACCGGCGCCTCGGATGCCGGGCGCTTCACCGAGGTCAGCCGCCAGTATGCCGCTTATCCTGATCGCTTTGACCTGTGGTGCATGTTTGACATGGCGGATTCCGACAAGCCAGGTTTCGGGGCGAAGGCGGTGAAGGCTCTCGAGGCCTGCCATCGCGCGGGCGCCCGGGGCATAGGTGAAATGAGCGACAAGGGCAGGGGTTTCGCTCCGCGGCGCTACAGCAGGCGCCCTCCTCGGGCGTTTGAAGGCCTTAACGGAGGACCGACCCATACGCGCAACCCCATGCCGCCTGACCCCGACGCTCCCACGGGACCTCACGCTGACGATCCCCGCATGGACGCGCTTTGGGACAGGGCCGGCCAGCTCGGCATGCCCATCAGCATTCACGTTTCAGACCCCATCTGGTCCTATCAGAAGATGGACCACACCAATGACGGGCTGATGAACGGCTGGACGTGGAGAATCATTCTCGAACCCGGAATGTACGATCACAACCAACTTGTGGACAGCCTGGATAAGACAGCGCAAAAGCATCCCAAGACCATCTTCATCGCCTGCCATCTTTCCAATCTTGATTACGACCTGACCCGGCTGGGAGAGATGTTCGACCGGCGGCCCAACCTCTACGCCGACATCTCGGCGCGCTTTGCGGAAACGGCCACCATACCGCGCTTTACCCGCCGGTTCCTGATGAAATATCCCGACCGGGTCGTTTACGGATCAGACGTTTCGTATAACGTCCCCTTCTTCAAGACCTCATTTCGGATTATGGAAAGCGAGGATGAACACTTCTATGAGCGCGGCAAGGTTGAGACCGCGAATTTCAACTTCAATTACCACTGGCCGCTGAACGGTTTCGGGCTGCCGGACGACGTGCTCAAGAACGTCTATCACGACAATGCCGTAAACATTTTTAAGAAAGCGCAGGAGAACGCGGCTTGACGGCCGCACGGCAACCGTGCGGTTGTTACTTTGAAGTGTAGTAGTGATAGGCGTCGCGGATGGCGTCGGCATTCTCGTTCGCGTCCCCGCCAAACGGTTTGTACCGCGCCAGATCATTCTCCCGGACGAGCTGGTCGACGGACTTTCCCTGCTTGATCCCGGCCTGCACCTGCCGCAGAACGGCGTCGAGATAAACACGCTGGGCGCGCAGCGTCTCAGCTGTGCCAAAATCACCGTGCCCGGGAACCGCAACCTTTAATTTCCATCCAGCCATTTCATCCAGTGCCCGGAGCCATCCGTCGTAGTTGGCTTCGGGGTCAGAAAGGTTGTTTCCGAGCGTCCAGTTGACCGCAAGGTCACCGACGAAAAGTATCTGCTGTTTGGGAAGGTAGGCAACTCCGTCGCCTGAGGTATGGGCCGGTCCCATGCGGATCAGCTCCACACGTTGTTCACCATCATCAAAAACGAGTGAATCGCGGAACTGCACGCTGGCATTGGCAACCGGCCACTGGAACGGATGCGGCGCGGGCGGAGCTTTCACCTGGTCACGCGTGTCCCCCAGAGCATAACGGTCAAACTCCTTAGCGAAGGCCTGCGTGGCCACCACTGCTGCTCCGGCCCGCACGAACACAATGTTGCCGTAACTGTGGTCAGCATGATAGTGGGTGTTAAAGACAAACCGGATCGGCTTATCCGTGGTCTTCCTGATCTCGCTGATGATCTCCGGCGCCGCCCAGGGAAAGTTTGCATCAATCACGAGGACGTAATCGCGAAACACCACCCATCCCACGTTGGTCTGCTGGTGCGTGGGCCGGTCTCCAAGCCAGCAGTAAACCGATGGAGCCAACTGACGGACCCGCGGCGAGGGATGGTCCTGGCCATAGGCCGCTGCAGAAATGATGGGGATGGAAACAATAAATTCCCGGCGTCGCATAGTTTGGCACTCCCTGATTGAGGTCTCAAGTTTCTGGTTCAAGATACGCGGAGGACACCCTACACGCCCTTTCGCCAGTTGTCGTCACTTCCTTTCTTGATCCGGATGGTCAATGAACCATCAGGATTTGTCTGCTCAGAGCAGGCCCATCGGACGGGGCGGCGGAGCCCTTTTGTTTCCAGTTCCGCCCGCAGTTTGATCTGCTGCCCCTCCAGGCCTTTAGGAAGAATGATCGATGCCTCGCGAATCTGTCCGCCATATGGGTGGCCCGCATCAAGATTCCCACCCAATTTGACACGTCCATCGAGGGTTTCCGCATAAATCCCCAGCACTCCGGGCACGCCCGCCACGCCGTCATTGGCAATGCACAGAATCAGTTCCATCGTGTCATAGCGTTTCCTCTGCCACACCAGCGAGGGACGGACACGGTAGCCGAGCCGCTGTTCCAGGGCGCGCAGCGAATCGGGGTATTTCTCGTAGTATCGCCGGATATTGTCAGCCTCTGTCCAGAGACCGAAATAATTTGTGTCAATATCCAGAGCGTGAAAGCCCGCCACCTCACGATAAGGACGGTCGATGGGCCCGCCTGACCGGCTGGGATAGTCATCCGCAGGCGGGACCTCCCGGTCGCCACCAATGAACCTGCGCGCGGAACCACCCAGCTTTTCGATGCAGGCCCTCTCCTCCGCTTCCCACTCGGGAAGGACATAGTGGCGATTTCCACCATCCTCGAGCACTGTCGCCACCCATGGGGGGCGATGCGCAAGGGCTTCAATCTGGATGGGCTCATCCATGATCAGGCTGTCTGAACGCAGCCAGCCTCCAGCTCGAACCACCATGTCCTGCACCTGGCGGTTCCCAACGTTGGAGATGTCAGGTTCCATGTTCACGGCCAGAGGCGTCCGCTTCCAGGCGTCCATCTGAAGTTGGGTCAGATGAACAAAAGTTCTCTCGGCCGTCAAATAGTCGGGAAAGGGACTTGGCAGGTCGTTGGTGTGAGCTTCGCCCCAGAAGCCATACATCATCAGGTCCATGTACTCGATCATCGGGTTGCCGTCAAACCGCGCGGCGAGTAGTTCATTGAGCTCGGTGAAGGCTTTCAGAAACTCCGGGGAATCGTATCGCGGTTCATAGAAGTCAAAGTTGACGCGATGTTCTTTTGATTTGTGGCCGATGTTGGCGATGGGGACCTTTCCCTTCAGGAAGTCCGGCATGGAGAGATTTCCCGGTTGAATGTTTGGGCTTGAAAGCTGGATTCGAAAGCCTACGCCCAGGTTATGGCGTTTCGCGGCGTCGAGGGTGGCCTCCCAAACCGGGCTGAGGTTGAGTTTGCCGGCCTGGCTTTGCACGTCGCGCCAATCGCAGCGTATGTATAGAACATCGACAAACGGCAGGCTCGCCATCTTTTCCACGGCCGCTTCCAGTGTTTCATTGCCACACTTGACATTCAACGCCGGTCCGTTTTCCTCCCAGGAATAGCCCACCAGGCCTGTACCGAAATTTCGGATGTGCTTAACAGAAGGTTCGGTGACGCGGATGGTGAACCAGCCCTGGTCCTGGCCTACTCCGAAGGGTCCCTGGTTCAGGCGATTTGACACGCGCGGACCCGCACCGAAATTGTAGCCCTGCCACAGGTGGTCAGGAACATCGGCCAATAACCGTCCGGGCGCGACGCTGCCCGCTCCCGCCAATAGTGCACCCATTTTCATAAAGTCTCGTCGACGCATGACTCAGCCCTCCTTTGCCATTCAATGTAATTAAAATGCAACGCCCGCCCCCTTTCAACACCGTCGAGGGCCGCCGGAGTAATCCATCCCTCTATGGCCATTGGCAGGCAGGGTGAGCGTTCCGCATCGTGCCGGCCTGGTTCGCAGCCTGAGGCTTGTTTCGAACACGGGGCCGAGGGTTTGTGCTTTCAATCGTGGAATAGGATGTTCGAAAGCAGTCCGCCGCCTGCCGCGGGGTTTCGGAACCAACGATCCCCTGCGGCGGCGGTCAGGAAATGCCTCCTCAGTCCGTCTGGCAGCCTGGCATCGCAAGCCACTTGCGGAGCGGGAAGGCCTAGAAGTGGAGCTTCAAAGCCATCTGGACCTGGCGCTGCGGGATCACAGTGCTGGTAATAACACCCGCCGAACCCGGGCCATCTGTGACAAATGGGTCAGGCTGAGAGAACACGGGATGGTTGAAGGCATTATAGAACTCAGCGCGGAACTCCAGGCGATACCGTTCGGTGAAGTTGAAGTACTTTCGGAGTGATATGTCCGCGCTCTTCTCGCCTGGGCCTTCCAGAATGTTCTTGCCGGCATTGCCGAAGGTACCGATCGCCGGCACAGGAAAGTCATTGATGTTGAACCACAGATCGGGAGTCGGGTTGGAAACGGTGCCGTTGCCGATGCGATCGCTCCGCAAAAGCCCCTGAGTACCTGTGTTTGACTGATCGGTATCGATCTGAGGCGAAAAGGGGAAGCCTGAACGGAACGTGACAATTCCGCCCAAGTGCCACCCGCCCAATACATAGTCAAGACCCTTGCTTTGAATGAGGAACTTCTGCCCCTGGCCTACCGGAATGGCATAATCAAAGCTCGTGACCCAGCGCGCGCGGTTGTCAAAATCCGCAAGACCCTTTTCGGCCTTAAGGTTATAGCTGTCTTGAGGCCAGGGGGAATTGCAGCAGATCGGCGGCTGGTCATCGATGGCCTTGCCGTAAGTAAAGGCGCTCAGGATATAGAGGCCATGGCTGGTTCGCTTTTCCATAGTGAGCTGGAAAGACTCGAATGTCGAGTTCCCGTGATTCTCGATGGAAGTGAACGGCCCATACTGCGGATAGGGCCTGAGAGACTGGTCAAACGTTGACCCGGGAGTGCGAAGTTGGTTCCGATCGGCGAGGACTTGAAGGTGTGTCGCTTTATTCCCAACATAGGCCCCAGTCAGCAGAACCTGGCCTGGAAGCTCATACTGCACATTGACATTCCATTCATCTACGACGGGATTGTGAGGGTACCAGTCCTGGCTGGTAACACTCGGCTCCACCGCAGTAGCGGGATTGAGTGAAGGCCATCCAGCAGTCAATGTGACGATCGATGGCGTCAACCCATCACTCGTGAATATGGGCTCATAAAAGAAAGGTAGGTTGTAGCCCACTTGAAGCGGATCACCCGTCCGGATTTCCTGAGGTGAATAGAATCGTCCATATCCGGCACGAAAAACTAGCTTTTGGGAGCTGAATGGGCTATAGGCGATGCCGACACGCGGCGCAAAATCCTTCTTGTCCGTGACCTGCACATTCGAAGGGTAGCCTTGAGTGCCGGCCGTAATAATCTGTCCTGTCGGGTACCAGAAATTGGCAATCCGGTTATGCGCCTCACCGAGGGGAGTTACATAGTCATACCGCAACCCCAGATCGAGTGTCAGTGAGTCGGTAGCTTTGTAGGTATCCTGCACAAATCCACCGAAGACTTTCTGGCGGTTTCCAAAGTAAGTCACGGTGGAAATCCTGGCGGAATTCGGAAGACCCACAAGCATGTCGGCAACTGAGTTGCCGGTACCCTGCTTGTCGCCCGGATCAACTGCCGTGAATTGGCCACTAAACCCGATGTTACCTCGCGGTTGGCCAATCTGGAGCAGGTTAAACTGGTCAGCGACGATCTGGGGACCCATCTTGATCGTTTGTCTTCCATGAATCCAACTAAATGTGTCATTCAGGACAAACTGCTGGCTCACACTCCAGGTAGGGGTGTACGTCGGTTCGCCGATGCGACGGTACGTTGAAGGCGAAAACACCGCCAGGCCGTTAATCGCAGGATCGTCAGGCTGGCCGGGAACTGCCAGACCTGCTGAAGGATATACCTGGCCATACGCAGGGAGGTTGGCAATATAATGGACTCGGTTGAACCCCAACCGAAGTGAGTTTACCTTCGTTGGGCTTAGAGTCTGGGTCCATCCAATTACGGCACCCTGCGCCTTTAAAGGCCGCGTGCCTGTGCCGTAGCTTCCTCCATCGGCAATCCCCGGGAAGGGCGGCTCGGCAACACGCAGTTCTTTGTCGAACGAATACCTTCCAAAAATCTGCGTCTTGGTGGAGACGTTCTGATCGATGCGCACGTCGAATTGGTCCTGCTGGTTGGTGGCAGGCTTATTGACCACGTAGTTGTTACCCTGTACGTTGTTTGACGTTGGATTTGGATACAGTTGGAGCACGTTCAGGGCCAATTGGCTCATGCTCCCTGCAGGAATCATATTTGCCGTCCCAGTAGGCGCGCCGGTTGTTGGGTCAAACCCAAAGCCGTTTCGGACGATGTTCCCGTTTACCGTCTGGGTGGTAGATGGGTCGTAGATTTCGCCCTGATAAATCGGGCGGCCTAACGCGTCCGTGCCCGTTTGGTTACTCAGATCGAGGATTTGGGTGAAATTCCCAACACGCTCGTCCATGGTCGGGATCTTATAGTGGTACGTATTAGCCTGGTGGATCCGAGTGCCCTGGTAGTCTACAAAGAAGAATGTCTTGTCCTTCTTGATGGGCCCGCCCAGCGTTCCCCCGAACTGGTTCTGTTTATACGGGGCTTTGGGCTCGCCAGCAGGTTCAAACTCTCCACGAGCATCGATAGCCTCATTGCGCAGGAATTCAAACACCTCTCCGTGGAAAGCATTCGCCCCGGATTTAGTGGTGGCGTTGACCACTCCTCCGGCGCTACGGCCGAATTCCGCTGAGTAATTCGTTGTCTGAATCTTGAATTCAGCAATGGCGTCAGGGCTGCTCAGGAACGAAATGTCACCGTTATCGTTGGAGTTGTTCTGAATGCCGTCAAGAACGAAGTTGTTTTGATCTCCCCGGGTTCCATTAACGGAGAAAAGCCCGCTCGTATTCCCATTAGTCGGCTCGCTCCCACCATTAACGGGGCCCTCATGAACCTTGGCCACGCCCGATGTGAGCGATGCGAGGTCGGTATACCGGCGTCCATTAAGCGGCAACTGCTCCACCTGCTGGCTGCCAACAACGCTGCCCAACGAAGCGTCTGTCGTCTGCACCAGGGGAGGCGCGCCGCTCACTTCCACGGTCTGGGTTACAGAGCCAACTTGCAGGCTGAAATCAACACGGACGCCTGCCTGCACGTTGAGCACAATGTTCTGGCGAACCACCTTCTGAAAACCTTTGGCGTCAACCGTAAGGGAATATGCGCCGATCTTGAGTGGGGTGATAACGTAATTTCCGTCAGCGCCACTCTTTACCTCCGTCCTGATCCCAGTATTGACCTCTGTCGCGGTTATGGAAGCGCCGGGGATTACCGCACCACTTGCATCCTTGACGGTCCCGACTATGGTTGCGGTATCGACTTGTGCAAACGCTCTAGTAACTGAACAGAAAACCAACAACATTCCAATAGAAACTATTTTTAAAACACTTTTTCGCATGAATATCCTCCTTCAAGGCAACCCTCTCCCTCAATTCATGTCGATGCAGCGATAGCGCGACTGCGGGCCCCTGGGTATTTGGAAACGATGTTTCGTTTCATACCCTATGTCTTCATTTTCTTTCGGAAAAGACCCAGATGGTTTTCTATCACTTATTGTTAGGAGTGTCAATGACGAATCCACAAGCCCACGATGAAAAAGTGGCATGCCATTAGAATTTCATAGAAAACGTAACCCAAGGAATGAAAGGGATTCCGCTGCCCTCGCCCCGCGCGAGATCAGGCTTGGATTTCCCAGAGGAAGGTGTGCCGCTACCAGGCAGGGTTCCCTGGAGGCCGGCTACATTTCGAAGAGGGCGCTGCGGGATGCGAGTCCCTCAGGGGGCGGCGCGAAGGCGCATGACAGCCCCATTGCCATAATCGAGTAGGTAAAGTTCGCCAGCAGGGTCCTGGCCAAAGCTGCTGACGGCAAGGCTATGGGTCAGAACCGGCGTCATCCGCCAATTCAGCATCGCGTCCTGTTTGAGCCCCCACACATGCCCGCTAGATAAATCGCCGAAAACATAAGTGCCCTCAAGGCCGGCAATCGCGGACCCATGATAAACGTACCCGCCGATGACCGATATGCCGCCCGAAGCGTCGTGGCCATATTCAGCGATGGGCGCAATTAGCCCGGCCATATTGCAGGAGCTGACGGAGGGCGGATAGCAATGGTTTCCTTCCATAATGTTCCAGCCATAGTCGCCGCCCGCGGTGACCACATCCACCTCTTCCCAGTTGGCCTGCCCTACGTCACCGGCAAAGAGCCGCCCGGTGGGACGGTCAAAGGAAAAGCGCCACGGATTACGGAAGCCATAGGCCCAGATTTCCGGCAGACCACCGCCGCCGGCAAAGGGATTGCCCGGCGGAATGGCGTATTGCTTGCCGGTGGCGAACGGAGGGTCAACGTTGATTCGCAGGATCTTGCCCAGAAGGACGTTTTTGTTCTGCGCGTTCCCGGAGGGGTCTCCCGCGCTGCCGCCGTCGCCAAATGCAATGTAGAGGAAATCGTCGGCGCCAAAGGCAAGCTGGCCTCCGTTATGATTGTCGTAGGGTTGATCAACCACCAGCAATTGCCGTTCGCTCGACGGGCCGGCCTGATTGGGATCAGTGGTGGAAACTGCGAACTCAGAGATCACCGTCTGAAGTTGTCCGGTGCTGAGCCGGCGTGTGTAGTCCACGTAAAAGCGTCCGCTGGCGCTGAAATTCGGATGGCAGGCCATTCCCAACAGGCCTTTCTCGCCGCCGGATTCTACTTGAGATGAGATGTCCAGGAAGGGGGTGGCGAGAACCACTCCCGCCTGCACCACCCGGATGGTACCGCGCTGCTCAACGATGAAGATGCGATTCGTCCCATCGTCAGGCGCCACAATGCCCACGGGGCCGGTCAACCCGCTGACGAAATTTTCGAGCGCCAGTTGCGGCGGTGGCACGAACTGCGCTGGTGTTGGAGTAGACTGAGTTCCCGTACTTCCTCCACAGCCAGGAAGCAGGCATACCGCGGTCAACAGGACAGAAAAAAGAGCTCCAAATTGCCTGGACACGACCTTCCAACACCTCTAAGGCCAGCTTACCACGACCTGCAAAACCGGTGCCGGGGCCAAAACCCCGTCCAATGGACTTGAGCCTTTGCCTCGTTGGCACCCCTTTTGGCAATGCATTTCTGCCTGAGTCCAATGCAGTGTTTCGGCAGGCATGAGGGCGGCTCACTTAGATTCAGAGAGGATACTGGCCGCACTTTCGGACGGTCTCATACATCGCCAGTACGTTCTGCGCGGGCACGCGGGCCTGCACGTTGTGGGTGGTGTTGAAAACATACCCGCCGGACCGCCCGAAAATCTTCAGCCGCGCACAGACTTCCTGTCGGACTTCTTCCGGCGTGCCGAAAGGAAGCGTACGCTGCGTGTCAACTCCGCCACCCCAGAAGGTCACGCGATCGCCAAACTCCTTTTTCAGTTCTTCCGGCGCCATGCCCGCCGCCGAACACTGCACCGGATTGATGATGTCAAATCCCGCATCGACAAAGTCCGGCAGCAGCGCGCGAACTGAACCGCAGGAATGGATGAAGCATTTCCACTTTGTGTTCTTGTGAATCCAGCTGTTGACTTCCCGGTGAAAGGGCTTGAAGAGATCCTGATAGGATTTCAGGGAGATGAAGGGTCCGTTCTGTTGGCCGAAGTCGGTGCCTGAAACAAACACCGCCGTCACGCGATTCCCGACCGCGGCGAAGATTTTTTCCAGATTCCTGATGCCGATCTCGCACTGCCGCTCGAAGATTTTGTAGACGTGGTCGCGGCGCGTCACGGTGCTGATGTACCATTCCTCGATGTCGCGAATCCCTTTGGGGTGCTTCAGCCACGGAGCAGGCACCAGCGCAATGTCTCCGAACGCCGTGCCGCCAAAATTGGCCAGGACGGCTTTGTCCGTTTGCGTCGACAGCCGTTTGGCCTCGCGGCGGAAGTGCTCCAGGTCCGTATCAGCAATAGGGCCAAACTCCTCCAGATTGTCTTGAATGCTGAGATTGTTTTCGTCGATGGGCGGCTGGCGCACGATGGAATCAAAGTAGAACCCGCCTTTCGGCATGCGGCCGCTGGGTGGGACGGACTTGTCGCCTTCCGGATACATCAGGATGTCGCCGTTCGCGTCGGGTTCGGTGTTGAAGCCTTCGGGGACCAGGACGGGAGTGCCCTCAAAGGTAGTCCAGGGTTTCCAGCCTTCGTTCCTGAAGCCAAACATGGTGGCCGGTTTCCCCAGCCCCACCACATCCACGCCCAGCGCTTCCATCAGGTCAGGCTTGATTTCACCGAGCATCTGGTAAGGCTCCGTCACCTTCACGGGCGTCCCCGGAGGGTCGAGCTGGAGCGACTGGCGAAGCTGGTAAACCGTATCCACCTGCATTCCGGTCACCGCGCTTGCTCCGAGATCCAGCGGAACATGGTCCGGCTCCTTGTGGTCAAGCGCCAGTTGTACCCGTTCGCGTGATGTCATGATTGATCTCCTCCTCCAGGCCTGATCAGTGCGCGAGGCAGGAATAGCGGACCTTCGCCCTGCTCCGGCTCAGGCAGCAGCCAGGTTTCGCGCCAGGTCCACGGCCGCGGGAGCGTCCTTGCCATAGCCGTCGGCGCCGATTGAGCGCGCCCAGCTTTCCGTCACCGGCGCGCCGCCCACCATCACTTTCACCTGGTCGCGCAGGCCCGCGGCGGCCAGCGCCTCGATGACCGCTTTCATATTCACCATGGTGGTGGTCAGCAGCGCCGACATGGCCACCAGGTTCGCATTGTTCTCGCGCACAGCCTCCACAATCTTCTCCGGCGAAACGTCGGCGCCCAGGTCAATGATGCGGAAGCCGGCGCTCTCCAGCATCATGGATACGATGTTCTTTCCGATGTCGTGCAGGTCGCCTTTGACGGTGCAGCACACCACCGTGCCCACCGAGCGCGCCTCGGCATCGCCCACCAGCAGCGGGCGAAGAATATCCGTGGCAGCGCGCGCGGCCCGGGCAGCGATCAGCACCTCGGGAATAAAATAAACGCAGTCGCGCATCCGTCGGCCTACCTCGTCCATTGCGGGAATGATGGCGTTGGGGAAAATGTCCGCCGGCTTGATCCCCTCGCGCAACGCCTTCTCGGTGAGTTCCTTCACCACCGGAGCTTTCCCGTCGATAATCGCCTGCTGCATTTCTTCAAATAAAGTCATCGTCTTCTCCTTCTAACCCTGGACGGGGGATGCTTCGGGAAAAGCAAGCCCCTCAACAAATACTTCCTGGAATTTTGCATCGGACTTCAAAGCCACGTGCTCGATCTTCCGCCGTAGTTGTGTGTATGATCCCTCTTCGCCCTCACCCGAGAAAAGCGCCAGCTTGGCGCCCAGCAGAGCTGTGTTTCCCGCGGGCGTGACCTGGTCGATGGGCAGGTCAATCAAGCCGATGCGCCGGGCGCTCGAGCGTGAAATATAGTTGCCAAAAGCTCCTGCGAGGTAGAGTTGCTTCAGGTCGCCAAAGCCCGCGCCAATACGGTGGAGAAGGATCCTGAAGCCGGCGGCGATGGCGCCCTTTGCGAGCTGCAATTCGCGGATGTCGCTTTGCGTCAGCGCTACGGGCGGAGCGAGTGTCCATTCCCTGCGGCCGTTCGAGAAGCGCCCCGAGGGCTCGATGATTTCCAGATCCAGTCCGGCGGCCACGGCGTCCACCAATCCGCTACCACACAGTCCCTGCGGTGCGGCGTTCCCCAGCACGTGGCAAACTGGACGCCCGTCCTGCACCGTCACCTGGCTGATGGCGCCCGTCGCGGCCCGCATGCCCATACTGATTCGCGCCCCCTCAAAGGCCGGACCCGCGGCCGTGGAAGCACAGAGAAGTCCCGCGGAGTTTCCGACAACAATTTCGCCGTTCGTGCCAAGATCAACCAGCCCCCCGATCTCTTCGCTTTCCCCGAGCCGCGTTGCCAGCACTCCTGCCAGAACATCGCTGCCCACAAATCCGCCCAGGCAGGGCAGGAAGCGGATGGCCGCATTCGAGTTCAGGTCCCATCCCAGGTCGCCCGCCCGGAACTGCTGAAGGCCGGTGTGCGGCGACTCAAATGGATAATGCGAGAGCGATTCAACATCAAGCCCGCAGAACAGGTGGTGCATCACCGTGTTGCCCACCAGCACCACATTGCGAATCTCGTTGCGCGCGGCCTTTGATGAGAAAACCATCTGGTCAATCAGGCTCGAAATCTGGCGCCGGATCAAGTCCGTGAGAACGGCCCGTTGAGAAGCATCGAGGGCATATTCGACGCGGCTCATCACGTCGGCGCCGTACCGGGCCTGGGCGTTCAGCGCCGTACGCACCGCCATCACCCGGCCCGTGGTGAGATCGAGCAACTGCGCAACCAGGGTGGTTGTCCCCACGTCCACGGCCACGCCGAGACCGGGGCGCGGTTCGAAAACAAACGGCGTATCGTCGGCCAGGATGGCGGCGTCCCACTGTCGAAGTTCAACCACCAGATCGCCAGCCACCGAGCACTGGCAGGCCAGTCGCCAGCCGCTGCTCAACTCCTCCTGAGAAAGGCGCTCACGCTGCGCGTCGTTGATTTCAGCCGCGCCCTCGTGCACGCGAACCCGGCAGCCGCGGCAGCGCCCACGGCCTCCGCAGGGGAATTCCACTCCCTGCTCAAAAAGCAAGTCCTGCAACGGAGTGCCCGCCGGCGCCGTCAACTCAACCTGGGTGGGCTGGAGGACGATGCGATGTGTCATCCCTTGCTCCAAGGCTCTTCTCTTCTCCTCAATTCGCTGATCAATTCCGCCTTACGGCGTGTGCTCCCGCGCGTAACGCACCATGGCATGCACGTTGGCGGCGGGAGTATCGCGCGGCAACTCGCAGCCCGCGCCCACAATAAATCGCGGCCCGGCCTGGCGGTGGCACTGCTCGATCGCGGCATAGACCGATTCCGGCGTGCCGTCGCGGAGGCCGCGCACCGGATCGATGTTTCCCAGCAGCACCTGGTCCGGCCCCATGGCGGCGCGAGCTTCGCCAAGCGGCGCGGCGGAGTCCAGGTCCACGATGTCGCAGCCCAGGCTTCCCATTCCCTTCAGGATGTGGCGCGTGTTGCCGCAAATGTGGAGCCGCGCCAGGGCGCCCAGCTCGTGCAGGCCCTCCACCAGCTTTTTCTCGTAGGGCCACACAAACTCCTCGTATATTCTCGGACTTACCAGTGACGCTGCCGGGTCGCCGATGCCGATAATGTCCGCGCCGGCCTCGATTTGCGCGCGGGCAAAACGCAGCCCCACGTCCACCGTGTAACCGAAGACGTCACGAATAAACGCAGGGTCGTCATAGAAGTCGAGCATCAACGTGTTGATCCCGCGCAAGTCTGCTGAAGCGCCGCACGGGCCCTCGACCCAGCCTTCCACAACTTTCTCCTGGCCCGCGCGCTCTTTCAGCAATCCAATGCCCTCGATGCGGTCGCGCATGCGCGGACCTACAAACGGATCGGGAGTTTCAAGACTGGCCAGAGCAGATTTTTCCGCCAGCAGCGCCTGGCTCTCCACAACAGAAGGCGGCTGGTCTTCAAAATATTCCACCACAGCGCCGCAGTCAGGGGCTTCGCGGGTCTCGGCGATGGCTGAAACGTGGTCAAAGTCATAGGTCGCAGCCGTCCGGAGCTGTGCGGAAGCCAGCACATGATAGTCCGTGGCATATTCGTAATATTTCTTTCCGATCTGGTCCACTGCAAACATCATGGTGATCGGCATTACGGGAAGGCAGTCCACCGCGCTCCCGTCCAGCATTGCCAGTACCCGTTCGCGACCGTTCATGTCCGTCCCCTCGATTTGTCCTTTCGCGCATCGAACTGCGCGTTCAGCCTGATCTATGAATCAACAGG
>DATLWV010000048.1:0-39948 GCA_035576145.1 Terriglobia bacterium | reverse complement strand
ATTTGGCATCCAAATTGTGGGACAAAAAGAATACATTTTTTTGAAAACGAACCCGATATGTTGTTGAAAATACATGGCAATTCCCCAAAAACGAACCCAAGCGAACCCAAAAACAAAGCCGGGAAGTTGTTGAAAACACGTTCCTGTGGAAAAAACGAACCCAAAACGAACCCGAGATTTTTTCCACTTATGGCTAGCCTTTTTGCTGCGGTTCGGTCTTACTTTTGCCCATCTTCATCCTCGCAAGGCGTAGCCGCGGCTTAACGCCGCCAACTGGCGAGGCCACGTGCCGGATGGTACGTGGCCAGGTAAACCGCAGCTACACAATGCGGCGACGTGGACTCTCCACCAGCCATTCCAATGCCCCTGCCGGGCGGGTAGTGACTCAGTTTGATTCGTGGCACGGGCGTCCTCGCCCGTGCTGCGGTGAAAAGACACGGCCAAGATGGCCGTGCCACAGAATAGGAAGCAAACTGAGTCACCACCGCCGGGCGGGAATAATTGCCAAGCCTGCGCGCCTCCGCTAGAATGGTGGTTCAACAGGCTGCTGAAAGAGGCCACCCGTCATGCCGAGGGCAGCGAGGCAACCGCTGTTTCTCAGGGCAAAGGACCAAAGCAGATGCTTCTGCCGCTCGGCGGGATCAGGATGACGCCACGCATGAACCTGAAGGAAGCCTCACAACTACATTCATAAAGGCTGGAGAAAACGTCATGACCCAGATTTCTCGCACCCGCTCCCTCAGTGAAGTTGACCTGGAGGTCGCCCAGGCCATTGACCGCGAAGTCGGCCGCCAGGCCGCGACGCTTGAACTGATTGCCTCGGAGAATTTTGTGAGCGAGGCGGTGCTGCAGGCGCTCGGTTCCGTGCTCACCAACAAGTATGCCGAGGGACTGCCGGGCAAGCGCTATTACGGCGGCTGCGAGTTTGTGGACGTGGCCGAGACGCTGGCCATTGAGCGCGCCAAGAAGCTGTTCAACGCGGACCACGTGAACGTGCAGCCTCATTCCGGAGCGCAGGCCAACCAGGCGGTTTATATGACGGTGCTGAAGCCGGGAGACACCCTCTTGGGCATGAACCTGGCCCACGGAGGCCACCTGACGCACGGGCACCCGCTGAACTTTTCCGGCAAGATGTACAACATTGTCCCTTACGGTGTTAAGAAAGATACGGAGACCATCGATTACGACGAGCTCGAACAGCTGGCGATGGAGCACAAGCCGAAACTGATTGTCGCCGGCGCCAGCGCTTATCCGCGCATCATCGATTTTGCGCGCTTCGGCGAAATCGCCAAAAAGTCGGGCGCGCTGCTGATGGTGGATATGGCCCACATCGCCGGGCTCATCGCGGCCGGGCTGCATCCCAGCCCCTTTCCGCACGCTGACTTTGTCACCACCACCACTCACAAAACGCTGCGCGGGCCGCGCGGCGGCGCCACCTTCTGCAAGGCGGAGCACGCCAAGGCGCTCGACAAGACCGTCTTCCCCGGCATCCAGGGAGGCCCGCTGATGCACGTGATCGCCGCCAAGGCGGTCTGCTTCCAGGAAGCGCTGCAGCCTTCCTACCGCGAGTATCAGAAGCAGATTGTGGACAACGCCCGCGTGCTGTGCGAAACCATCGCAGCGAAAGGCTTCCGCATCGTCTCCGGCGGCACGGACAACCACCTGATGCTGGTGGATGTTTTCTCCAAGGGCGTCACCGGAAAGCAGGCGGAAAAGGCGCTGGAGCAGGCCGGCATCACCGTCAACAAGAACGCCATTCCCTTCGATCCCAACCCGCCCATGGTGGCCAGTGGCATCCGGGTGGGAACGCCCGCCGTCACCACCCGCGGCATGAAAGAAGCCGAGATGCGCAGGATTGGCGGCTGGATTGCCGAGGTGCTCACCGACCTGGAGAATGCAGCTCTGCTGGCGCGCGTCCGCAATGAAGTGAATACGCTTACCGAAGAGTTTCCGCTCTATGAGAGCCGCCGGGTCGCGGTGGCCGGCCAGGTGTAATCATCAGTTGGATTGCAGAATGGCTTCCGCTGCCGTATAGCCGCTTTGGACGGCCCCTTCGATGGTTGCAGGCAGGCTGGTGTCCGTCCAATCCCCCGCAAGATAAAGACCGCGCACCGGCGTCACGGCTGAAGGCCGCAGAGCCTCCACTCCCACGCATGGCGAGAAGGTGGCAAAGCGCTCCTTGATCACCAGCGAATGCGTCAGACGGGCGTCACTCATGCCCGGCAGCAGGGTCCGGAGTTCCCGGAGCGCGGTGTCCACCAGGTCTTCTTTAGA
This sequence comes from Terriglobia bacterium, assembly GCA_035576145.1. Taxonomy (GTDB): domain Bacteria; phylum Acidobacteriota; class Terriglobia; order UBA7540; family UBA7540; genus SCRD01. The sequence continues at coordinate 37,674 of DATLWV010000048.1, read as the reverse complement.
CCGCGCAACGTGATCGTGGGCGCCGCTCAGAACCAGCGAAATGTAGTTCTCGCCGCTGCCCAGGATTTTGCCCTTGTTAAAGAGCCACTGGATGGTCGTGCCGCGCAGGCCCACAAACTCAAGATCGGTCACGGCACGGTCAAACCAGAGATAGATGGAAATGATGGGCGCCGGATGCAAGTCGAGGATGCGCGAGAAGAAGGGTTGCGTAGTGACAGTCTCGTCCGGAAGCAGCTTGGGCAGAACGTGCCACGGCACGGCGCTAAGTGTGGCCTGCGCCTCGATGGTGCTGCCGTCCACCAGCTTGACGCCATGGCACTCGCCGTTCGAAACCAATAGCGCGCGCACGTCGCGCTGCGGTTCAACGCTGCCTCCGTGATCAGTGATCGTGTGCGCCGCTGCCTCGGTGTAGCAGTCGCTCAGCCCGGTGCGCGGAATGCCGAGGCGCGAGTCGAGAGGAGAAGTGAACAGCGCCAGGCGCAGAACGCGGTGGAAAAGGAGAGCGGAGGTGATTTGCGGGTCTTCGTTCATGGCGGCAATGCACAGCAGGTCCCAGAAGTTGCGGCGCAGGCTTTCCCGCTGGCCAAGCTCCGAAAGCCACTCTTCCACCGTCAGGTGCTCCAGCGCGCCAGCGGCGCTCGCCGTGCTTCTTGTGTCGCGCAACGCCCTGCCCATTCGAACAACGTCCACTTTTTCGCCGAAGGCAAAACTGTTGGAGAGGCACACACCGAACAGCAGATGCCACGGTGCTGGAAACGCAGGGCAACGTAGTTCAGTGAGCTTCTTGTCTGTTTCCAGAAAGCGGACCCGGAGCTGCGGATCGAAGGTAACCGTTTGAGAAGTGCCAATCGCCGCAAAAAACTTCAGTGTGGAATGGTAGCAGCCCATGAAAAGGTGCTGGCCGTTATCAACAACAGATCCGGTGGCCGCCTCGCGAAAGGAGCGCGCTCGCCCGCCAAGATACGGCTTCTGCTCAAGCAGGCGGACGCGGCACCCGGCTTCAGTCAATGCCACGCCTGCCGCGAGGCCGGCCAAGCCGCCGCCGATGATCAAAACGTCTTCAGGCATAAAATATCAGGAGGTTCATGGGAAAGTTCTCGGCGGCGCCATTCCACAGACCGGAAGAACAACAACTCATTGCTGGCGCCCCGGGCTGGCCGCAACACCCACACCGCTGTCTGCAGTTTCAGACATGATCGGGTGCCGGGCCCTGAAGTAGAGCCGGACAAAATCGAACAATTCAAGTTTGGGGCGGCGGCGGAAGACATCAAAATCGACAGCCTCAATTCGTGTCAGGATCGTCGTCCCTGTCAGCCAGGTCAGGCGAAGCTGGCGTCGAAGCTGCGGAACCACGCGCTCGGGCAGCGGCTTTCCGTTTATGAACAGTTGCCAGGTGCGCTTGGCTTCAAGCGCCATCATACAACGCCACCGTTCTTCGATTCCGGGGTCCGCCTGCAGGTTGTTTTCCAGCTTCCACAACCTGAGGATGCCCACGGAAAGGTCATAGCTCGCCAAATCATCGAGCGGCAGATATATGCGTTCACGTTCAAGATCGATCCGCACGTCCTGCCAGAAATTCGTCAGTTGCAGCGCCGTGCAGATGTTGTCGGAGAGGGCGAAAAGTTCCGGGTCGCGATGATCGAACAACTCCAGCATCAGGCGCCCCACTGGATTTGCCGAACAGGAGCTGTACTTCAAGAGCGACTCAAAGTTCTGATGACGGTTGACGGTCACGTCCATCTCGAAAGCACGGAGCAGGTTGTCAAGGTGGCTTACGCTCAAACGATGTTTCTGGATTGTGTCACCGAGCGCAAGAAATGCCGGATGGTCAGCCTCGCCCTCAACGCACGCGTACAGCCTCCGGCGCCAATCCGCCAGCTTTTCCAGGCGCCCTTCAACGCCGGGCTCGTCGGCAAAGTCATCAGCCGAGCGCGCAAAAGCATAAATGGCCGCCAGCGCATTCCTTTTGTCCCTGGGAACCAGCAGCGAAGCGACAGGGAAATTCTCGTAATGGCGGCGCGCCAACCGGCGGCACGCCGCGTAAGCCGCCTCAAGATCAGAAGTGGAAGGTTTCATGAAAATTTCGTGTCCGGCCCGAATGTGGGTCTGCGGGAACAGCCGAAATCACGGCGTAGCAAACGGGTGAGAAAATCCCGCAGTCTGTTTCCCGCCGGGCGAATGTTCTCAGTTCCAAGACCGGTTGCATTCTACTTTCTCTCCGGTTTCAGCGGGCGGCGCATGAAGGCCGGAACATCCAGATCATCCTCAGAAATCTCCGGGCGCGGTTTTTCCACGGGCTGCTCTTCCGCGCCAGCCGCGGCCTTCTCCCGTCGCAGCTTTACGCTCTCCTGCGCAGTCTTCAAAGCCGGGGAGATGCCAGCAATCGGTTTGATGCCGATCTTCTCCGATTTGATTCCGGTGGCGATTACGGTTACCTTCACGGCGTCTTCCATTGTTTCGTCAAGTACCGCCCCGAAGATGATGTTGGCATTTTCTGCAGCAGCCTGGTGGACGATGGTGGAAGCCTCATGGACCTCATGGAGGGTCAGCATGCTCGATCCCGTGATGTTCAGCAGAATGCCCTGGGCACCGTCGATGGAGGCATCCTCCAGCAATGGACTTGCGATCGCCTGGTTTGTGGCATCGAGGGCGCGATTGTCACCGCGTCCGATGGCCGTGCCCATCACCGCATATCCCATGCCCTCCATGATCGTCTTGATGTCGGCAAAGTCACGGTTGATGATGCCGGTGATGGTGATGATGTCTGAAATGCCCTGGACACCCTGGCGCAGGATGTCATCCGCGATGCGGAATGCCTCAAAAAAGCTCGTTCCCTTGTCCACAAATTCCATCAGCCGCTCGTTGGGAATGCAGATGACGGTGTCCACCGCCTGGCTCAATTCAGACAGCCCGTATTCAGCCTGGGTCATTCTGCGGCGGCCTTCAAAAGCAAAAGGCTTTGTTACCACAGCGACCGTCAGGGCGCCAAGTTCCCGCGCCAGGCTCGCCACGATGGGAGCGCCGCCCGTGCCGGTGCCGCCACCCAGCCCGGCCGTCACAAACACCATGTCTGCGCCCTCAAGGGCCTCGACAATCTTGTCGGTGTCTTCGAGTGCTGCGGCCCGGCCAATATCAGGATTGGCTCCGGCTCCAAGGCCCTTTGTCAACTTCGCGCCCAACTGGATTTTGAGAGGCGCTTTCGACATTTCGAGTGCCTGGAGGTCGGTATTCGCCACCATAAACTCGACACCTTCAACATTGGCGGCAATCATGCGGTTGACGGCATTCCCGCCGCCTCCGCCCACGCCCAGAACCTTGATCTTGGCGCCGCGTCGCATGTTGTCAGAAAAATCAACCCGCAACTCTTCGGCATGTCCATTGTCTGGCATATTCACTCCCAAATGTAAACGATCCAGGATCGAGGAGAAATCATCAATTCCCCGGGCCCCGCAAAACTCCCCAAATTCTTCCCATCAGACCCTTGTTCTGACGGTCCTGCAACAGACGCATCCGCTTGCCGTAAGTGACCAGCCCAACCACCGTGGCATAAGACGGGTCAGGCAACACTTCCTCAGAGCTCTCCATATTCATGGGATGACCCACACGGACCGGCATCTCCAACACCCGTTCAGCAAGGGCGACAAATCCTCCCAACTTTGCACCGCCACCCGTCAGTACAACACCCGCGCCAAGCCGGCTTTCTCGGTCCACCTGGTCGATTTCCACTTTAATCAACTCCAGCAACTCAACCGCGCGTGGCTCAATGATTTCACGCAGGCGGGCATAATTAACGATGCGTGCCGGACGTTCGCCAACGCCCGGAACTTCCAGCGCGGCCGACTCTCCCATGCCCGAGTTCTGCCTGCCCCAAAGCCGCTTGATTTTTTCCGCTTCAGGCACTGGAGTCCGGAGCCCAACCGCAATATCGTTCGTGAAATGCTCGCCACCAACGGGAATCGACGCTGTCAGACGGACACTGCCGTGATGGTAGATGATCAGGTCCGAAGAACCCGCGCCCAGGTCAACCAGCACGACCCCCAGCTCGCGGTCGTCAGTGGAAAGGCACGTTTCCGCGCAGGCGAGCGGCTCAAAAACTGTTCCACTCTCCGGAACCTCGATTCCCGCCCGGTTCACGGCAGTCACCACATTTTGCCAGGCCAAGGTGGAAGCAGTCACCACATGGACGTTGGCCTCCAAATGCGTTCCCACCATGCCCAGCGGATCACGAATGCCATCCTGGGAATCCAGCAGGAACTCCTGCGGCAAAACGTGCAACAACTCGCGGTCTTCTGGGATGGCTATACTCTGGGCCACACGAATTACCTGGCGAATATCTTCGCGTCCTACGCCATGACCACGGTTGGCAATGGTAACTCCACCGCGCGAATTAAAGCCTCGAATGTGCGACCCGCCGACGCCCACATAAGCTACGTCGACTGGAATCCCCGCTGCCGACTCCGCTGCCTCCACGGCTTTCTTGATGGAGAGGACAGCGGCATCGAGGTTAACAATCAGGCCTTTATGCCAGCCTTTGGACTCAGCTATCCCCAGGCCTGTCACCTCAAGTTTTCCTGTGTCGGTGGGGTAGCAAACCATAGCACAAGTCTTGCTGTTTCCCAGATCAAGGCCAATCAGTGCCTGCTCTTTGTGCGCCAAGCGTCTTTTATGTCCCCTTTGAATTGCCCGTAGTATTGGCCCCGGCGGATGAGCCGCCCGCTGAATCCTGTCCCGCCGGGTTCACGACTACCTGGTTTCGAAATCGTAAATCAACAGAATCGATTCTTGCGTTCGTCCTGCGAAGCTGCGGGAGTACCGTCATCAAATTTTCGAATCGGCCCAGAAAGCTCGTATTTCCGAAATAGACAAGAAGCGTCTGGCCACCTTGAACCAGCAGCGCCTTGACATTACTTGCATCGCTCAAATCCACTTCGGAAATGGCCCATCCGAAACTCGCCATCTTTCCGGATGTTTCGTGTATAAACTCCTGGTAAAGATCCAGTCGCACGGCGCGGTCAGATGGATCGCCATGGAAGTCCAGACCCTTGACAATGGGGAAATCAAAGTGGCTCTTTTCCGGGGTATCCAGCAGAAACCCCTGCTGGTCCACCATCTTTATCTGGCTTCCCACATCGACAAAAGCAACCGGGACGCGCTCCGAAACATAGATCACCAGCCCGCGAGGAAAAGAACGCACCACTGTCGCAGAGCGCACCCAGGGAATGGATTCGACTTGTTTTTCTCTCTGGTCCAACGAGGTCCTGAAAATATTGGTTCCGCTGCCGGAAGCATCGGCCTGAACGCCCAAGGCCGTCAGGACTTCCTCCTTCGAGACGTAATGATTGCCTTCAATCACCACGTCTGTGGGCGAAGACATCTGAAAGCGCGGCGAATTCAGAAGATACGCGCCCAGCAAATATCCGCCAATCCCCATCGGCATAAGGACAAACAGGATGACTCCCGACCACCACACAAACCGGCGGATGCCCCGGGGGATCCTGGTTTGCCGCACCGCCACAGCGCGGGAGCGTCGCATATAGGGTGTTTCTGAAGAAGATTCCATCTCGCCGGCTACCTCGCCGCTATCCACCCCAAACATGATCGACCTCCTTATCCGGCGCCATCTTCCTGAACCGCCGGGCCGGGCCAACCGCTTAAGGGATAAGAAGCAAATCCGTTGGTTCCGTTATCCGCAGAAAAAAAGCCTTGGAAAAACCCACAAAGCCTCCGCTGCCTCACCATAGTTGCTGATCGGACCTGCAATCCAATTGCTCTCGGCTCTCAACTTCAACCACTTTACGTTTTCACTGCGCCGGGATGCTCGACACTCTCATTAACTGCCCTCGCCAGGGTCTCCGCAATCTTCCACACGGGGCCCGCCCCGATCGTCAGCACCAGGTCACCCGGGTGCAGGTCTGCCAGTATCTCGCTGGTCACAGCGGATTCCGATGCGGCATAGCGAGCGCGCGTAAAGCCAAGCTCCGACATCCTTTCCACCAGCCGTTGCGAGGTGATGCCGGGAATCGGCGCCTCGCTCGCAGGATAAATATCCAGAAGGTAGACCTTGTCACAGCCATCGAAGCATCGGGCAAAATCATCCATCAGGAATTTCGTCCGGGAAAATCGATGAGGCTGGAAGACGGCCCGAATCCGGCGTGCTCCCCGCAACCGGGCCGCCTCAAGCGTGGCAATTATTTCCGTCGGATGGTGGCCGTAGTCGTCAACGACCGTGATTCCATTAACTTCAGCCTTAACCTGAAAGCGTCGGTCGGCCCCACGAAAGAATTCCAATCCTGCCTGAATCTGTGCCGGTTCAAGATCAAGTTCCCGCCCTACTGCGATGGCGGCAAGCGCATTCTGCACATTGTGGCGGCCGGGAATCTTCACTTTGAAGGACCCCAGCGACTTCCCATCCACCGCAACTTCAAAACTCGACCCACCCGCTCGCAACTCCAGATCGCGAGCCGTCACATCGGCTCCGGATTGGATACCGTAAGTCACCACGCGCCTTCGCAAACGAGGCAGCACCGCTTGCATCGCCGTCCGCCATGGAGGGTCCACACAGGCAATAACCGACCCGTAGAAAGGAACCTTGTTCATGAATGAAACGAACGACTCCTGAATCTCTCCCAGATCGCCGTAATGGTCCAGGTGCTCGCGATCGATATTGGTGACGACAGCAAGAGTCGGCAGCAGGTAAAGGAAAGAACGGTCACTTTCATCGGCCTCCACTACCATCAGTTCGCTTTTCCCCAGCCTTGCGCTGGAACCAAAAACGTCCAGCCGACCGCCCACGACAGCCGTAGGATCCAGACTGTTTTCTGACAACATTACGGCTATCATGGAAGTCACGGTCGTCTTTCCGTGCGAGCCGGCGACAGCCACACAAAATTTCAGCCGCATTAGTTCCGCAAGCATTTCAGCGCGGGGAATTACAGGGACCTTCCGATGCGCCGCCTCGATGATTTCAGGGTTCATCACTGGAACAGCCGAGGAAACAACCACAACTTCAGCCTCGCCGATATTCCCGGCAGCATGCCCGTGCGCAATTCGCGCACCCATTTGGCTCAGGCGGTCCGTCACCGGTGTCTGTTTAATGTCCGAACCGGACACACTGAAGCCCAAATTGAGCAACACTTCGGCGAGCCCGCTCATGCCGATGCCGCCAATCCCGACAAAATGGATTTTTCGAACCTTTCCAAGCATAGCCAACTCTCTCAATCAATCTCCGCAGGCCCCAGTGTAGATCTGTCGCCTTAGCCTTTGCGGCACAATCCTTCAATCAGATCTGCGATACGGCACGCGGCGTAAGGACTTGCCAGATTCTTTGCCTGCTGCTCCATCCGGGCCAGCTTGCACGGGTCACCGAGCGAGCCCATTACACAATCCACCAGTCGGCCCGGGGTCAGATCTTTCTGCTCGATCACGCAAGCGGCTCCGGCGTGTTCAAGGGCCCTGGCGTTGTGCAACTGATGCTGATCTGTGGCGGAGGGGTAAGGAACCAGAATTGAAGCCTTTCCCGCAGCCGCCAGTTCAGCCACCGTGGCAGCGCCCGCGCGGCAGACGATCAAGTCCGCCCGCGAAAAGGCTTCCGCAATGTCATCAATAAAGGCGCATACCTCAGACCCAGCCCATTCACTGCCGTAAGCGGCCCCAACAGCATTATAATCTGCCTCACCTGTCTGATGGATAAAACTGAGGGTTCCAACCGCTTGCGACCTGAATAAGGCCAGGCTCGCGACCTGGCATTGGTTCAACGCCCGGGCTCCCTGGCTCCCGCCCACAATCAGAACCGTATACGGTGGCTCGTGAAGCTTGGGCTTCACGGCATAAAACTCCTGGCGGACAGGATGTCCGGTGAACCGTCCTTTCGAACCATAAACCGCGAGGGATTGTTCAAACCCAACGGCAGCCAAACTTACAAAAGGCGCCAGAACCCGGTTTGTAAACCCCGGAACCACATTGGCCTCGTACAGCAGCGTTGGAAGTCCGGCAAGCGTAGCCTCCGCCATCACCGGACCGGAAATATAGCCACCAGCTCCTACAACAACATCAGGCTGGAACCGATAGAGCAGCTTTGCGGCCTCAAAGGCGTTCCGCGGCAGCCTGGCCGCATTCAGGACACGATTCCATCCTGTGATACCCTTCAGGCCGGCAGCACGGATCGTCTCCAACCGATACCCGGCACGGGGAATCACCCGCCCTTCAATTCCACGGCCTGTCCCCAAAAACACTGTCTCATACTGCGCGGCGCCCGGTTCGACAGGCTCAGACCGGCGGCGCATTTCATCCGCCACCGCAACGGCTGGAAAAATGTGACCACCGGTTCCACCCGCTGCCATGAGGATGCGCACCTGACGACGCGCTATTGGCCTGGTTTCCGGTTCCAGGGGCTGCTCCTTTTCGAGAACTAATTCACTCTGGTCGGACATTCTAGAACCTTTTCCGGAAAGCTTGCTCTGTTAGCTCGTGTTCTGGGAAATGTTCAGGAGGATTCCTATCGCCAACAGCGTCATCACGAGTGACGATCCTCCGTAACTGATCAGAGGCAGAGGGATTCCCTTGGTGGGGAGCAGCCCGACCACAACGCTGATGTTCACCAGCGCCTGGCCGACAACCATCACGGTGATCCCCACGGCCAGCAGTCGCCCGAAATCGTTTGAACACCGCGCGGCTGCCCGCAACCCCCGCCACAAAATTACGCAGAACAACCCAATAACAAGCACCGCTCCAATAAAGCCCAGTTCTTCGCTGATCACCGCAAAAATAAAGTCGTTCTGCGGCTCCGGCAAAAAGAAGAGTTTCTCCCTGCCCTCCATCAAGCCGAGGCCGGCAATTCCACCTGTACCCACGGCAATAAACGACTGAATGATCTGAAATCCCGTGCCCAGCGGGTCGGAGTAAGGGTGCAGGAAGGCCGTGATGCGCTTCGCCCTGTAACTCGTGTCGAAAATCAGCAGAATCAGCATCGGGAAAGCCGCCAGCATTGCGTACCCGAAATACACCAGACGCAGCCCAGCAACAAAAAGCATTGCCGCCACGATCATGAAAAGCGCCAGGGTGGTTCCAAAATCGGGCTCCTTCAGGATCAGCAGACCGGAAGTCCCCACCACCAGACCGATCGGCAACAAGGTGCGTTTCCAGTCTTCGATTTCACCCTTGCGCATCTCAAGGAAATAGGCGAGGAAAATAACTATAATGACTTTTGAAAGTTCTGAAGGCTGGACCATAAACCGCCCCAGATGCACCCACCGGTGGGTGTTATGGACCGGCGACTGGAACATCGCCACCAAAAGCAGCAAGACCTGGATGGCAACCGCGGGGAAAATGACAGTGGGTTTCGCCAGGCGCCGATAATCGACATTCATCATGATTACCATCAGAACCAGCCCGAAAATCGCACAGCACGACTGGCGGAATAGAAAGTGGTAACTCGAACCAAACCCATCCTGTGCAATTACTGCGGAGGCGCTGAACACCATGACGAGCCCGAACAGGAGGAGGATCACTACTGTCCCGAACAGCACCTTGTCAGTCTGGAGTTGCCGCGCCATCAGCCGCTATTCCTCCTTACGAACCCGCGAGCGCTTTCCGTTATTCATCTTCGTGGATGGTTCTTTCATGGCACCCGTACTTTCCCCACCGGTTGCCGTTCCGGCACGAACTTCATACGCGAACGCCTCGTCGTCAACTGTCTCGACATTCGTCAAGTCTCCCTCATCCAAAAGGAAATCGTCTGGCGCTTCTTCTGGATTCCTTAAGCCCTGCGTGGACGCTTCCTCCGCGCTCACTTCAAAAACGTATTCCAGTTCTCGCGGCGCGGCCAGCACCAGGGGCTCAGACTCAGTGGGAACAGCGACATCCTCGACCCGGAGCGTTTGCTGCCTGGACAAAGACTCTTTTGATTTATCCAATACGGGCGGGTCTGCCGGCAACACTGCCGGCTCCCCGGGAGCTTCAACAGCGGGGCCGCGGACGGTCGGCGCCTGAAGTGCCACTCTGTTCTTACCCTTTCTTGAGCTTTCTTCAGCCAGACGTTCAACAATTTCCTTGAATACTCGCCCACGGTGTTCAAAATTTTCAAACTGGTCGAAGCTGGAACAGGCGGGGGCCAGCAACACTACGTCACCAGGCCTTGCGCGCTCAGCCGCAGTCCTCACGGCTGTCTCCAGATCACCGGCTTCAACAATCTCCACGGCACCGGCAAGGTCGCTGACAATTTTCTCCCGGGCGGCCCCAATCACAAGCACTTCACGCACCCGGTCCTTCATCAGGCTTCGTAGTGGTTCGTAGGGCGCGCCTTTGTCCTTTCCCCCCAGAATCAGGTGCACGCCTCTCTCAAAAGTCGAAAGAGCCTTGGCGGCCGCGTCCACGCTGGTGGCTTTGGAGTCATTGTAAAAGTCCACTCCGCGAATTTCGCGCACAAACTCCAACCGGTGTTCAACCCCACTGAATTCCCGGACGGCCCTCCGGATGGAATTGAATTCCGCTCCCAACACGCAGGCTGCGGCAGTAGCAGCGAGCACGTTTTCCAGGTTGAAATCACCCAGCAGCCGAACCTCGCTCGTTCGCATCAACGCCACTTCCAGATTTTGCACTCTGTAGAAAACCGTCCCTCTCGACACGAAAACTCCGCTTGGAAGCTCCCTGCGCCGGCTGAAAAGGACCTTCTGGCTTCTAATTGACGGGACAAGCTTCATCACGTTATTGTCGTCTGCGTTCAGGATTGCATAGTCGTCCTGCGTCTGGTTAGAGAAGATCCGGGCCTTTGCAGCGATATACGCCTCAAAGTTGGGATGTCGATCCAGATGGTTCGGGCTCAAGTTCAGGAGCACAGCCACGTCCGTCCGGAACGAACCGATGGTTTCAAGCTGAAAGCTGCTCAATTCTGACACAATCAGGGACGGGGTCGGGTCAAGGTCAACCGCTGAAAGCAACGGCACACCAATGTTCCCGCCTACGAATGTTGAAAAGCCCGATGCTTCCAGGATCCTTCCCAGCAGAGTCGTAGTAGTCGTCTTGCCGTTAGTCCCAGTAATCCCCGCTAGCGGCCCCTTGAGAAACCAGCTGGCCACTTCAATCTCGGGAACCACAGGGATCCCCTTCTTTCTGGCGAGGTTCAGGACTGGCAGGTCTGCCGGCACGCCGGGGCTTATGACAATTACATCCTGTCGGAGAAAGGTAGATTCCCTGTGAAGGCCGAGTTCTAAGCCAATTTTCCGGCTGAGCAGGTCCGGAATCACCTTTGGAAATGCGTCGGGCCCCCGTACGTCTGTCCCAGTGACTGCCGCGCCGTGCTCGCTCAGCCAGCGGGCGGCCGCCACTCCGCTCCGGGCCAACCCCACCACCAGCACGTTTTTGCCGCGAATATCCATCAGGAAACCCTCTCTGGCCGCCCATGGCCGTTGCGGCGGAAGTGAGTGTCCAGAATTTCCGATACCACAACCGAAAGGGACCTTCGAGTTTGCCGCGCCAGCCGCCGGGCCGTTTGCAGAGTTTTGCGGTCCAGCGTCAGGCTGACTCGTGTTGGGTTGCGAAAGGATTTTGGTCTTCCCATCGATTATTTACGCGCATTTTATGCGCATAAACTCCTGACGTCAAATGCTCTTTATATACTATCGAAGCTTCAGGGTTGTCAGCGCAAACAGGGCGCAAATTAACGCCGCAATCCAGAAACGGGCAATGATTTTCGACTCCTTCCAGCCCTGTAACTCAAAGTGATGGTGAAGCGGCGCCATCCTGAAAATACGCTTGCGGCGTAGCTTGTACGACCCCACCTGGAGAATAACCGAAAGAGCCTCAATCACAAAAATACCGCCGATGAATGGTAACAGGAGCTCCTGTTTGATGATCACGGCCACGGCGGCCACTGCTCCTCCCAAGGATAGCGACCCCACATCACCCATAAAAATCTCCGCCGGGTAGGCGTTGTACCAAAGGAACCCCAGGCTGGAGCCGACCATTGCTCCGCAGAAGATCGTCAACTCGGCGGCCTGCGGCAGGTGCTCGATGTCCAGGTAGGCCGACCACACGGCGTGACCCGAAACATAAGTAAGTACCGTCAGCGCCGAGGCGGCCACGACAATGCAGCCGATGGCCAGACCGTCCAACCCATCCGTCAGATTGACGGCATTGGATGACCCCACCAGGATGATGACCACGAAGGCGACAAACGGCAGGAATGCAAGAGGATAACTCCACGAATTGTTCAACAGGGTCTGAATTGCAAAACTGGGGTGAATGCGCTTGAAGAAGGGGAACACGATGGCGGTGGAATACAGGCCCCATGCGGTCATCGCCACCAGGATCATGCCAAAGACGAAGCCGACTAGTATCTGCAGCATGAATTTCGTCCGGGCCGTCAGCCCGAGATTGTTCCGTTTTCGAAGCTTCTGATAGTCGTCCCAAAAGCCGATACCGGCAAACGCAATAGTTACTCCAAGGGCCAGCCATATGAACGGATTGCTGAGGTCGGCCCACAGCAGCGTGGAAATAACAATGCACAAGTTGATGAGGACGCCGCCCATGGTAGGTGTCCCGGCCTTAACCTGATGCGCCTTCGGTCCATCCTCTCGAATGTACTGCCCGATCTGGAACTGTTTGAGCTTCCGGATGACGTACGGGCCCAGGAACATGGAAAGGAACAGTGCGGTCAGACTGGCGTATGCGGTCCGGAAAGTGACGTAATGAAAAAGATTAAACAGGTGAAACTGGACGTGAAATTTCAGGTAAAGATAGTAAAACATGAATCTCTGTCAGTCCGTTGTCTCCGGAACCTCGCGGCACTTTGCAGAAGTAAGCTCAGTTGACTTTGCCAGCAATTCCGTGACCCTTTCTAGATTGACCCCGCGCGAACCTTTAATCAGCACCACATCACCCGGTTCAAGCAGACTGCCACAGTACCGGGCGGCCTCCTGTGCACTTGGAAAGAAGACCGCTCTGGCAGGATCCAATCCTGCTTCCAGGGCACCCTCGCGGATGAACCGGGCGTCACCCTGCACGGCGACAAGGCCGTCAATACCGCACTCCACGAGCTTTCGACCGATCTTGCGATGCCATTCGGGCGAGGTTGGACCCAGTTCCAGCATTTCCCCTGCCACCACAATCCGGCGCACGGCTTCCCTCCACCCGGCAAGTGTTTCGATCATGCACTCCATCGCGCGGGGATTCGAGTTGTAGCAGTCGTTCAGCACTGTGATGTTCCGAGGCAGTGTAAATATTTCACTCCGTCGCGCCAAATTTTTAAAGGCCGCTAGCGTCGGCCCAAGGGCTCCAACGTCCAGCCCGCAAGCGCCTGCTGTCGCCAAAGCTGCGAGTGCGTTCTCCACATTGTGGGCTCCGGGCAGCGGAACGGCGAATTCGTCGTCAACATTTGGACCGGAAAGAACGAATCGGGTTCCCCCTTCGTACGCCCTGACGTTTGTTCCTCTGAACAGAGCACCTTCACTCAGACCAAATGTCACCACCTGGCCCTCAAATCCTTCGGCAAATCTTCGAACGCTGGCGTCGTCAAAGTTCAGGACGGCAGTGGGACTCCCGTCGTGGCTGCTCAGGTTCTCGATCAGTTCCTGTTTGGCCCTGGCGATCGAATCCACGGAATCGAAAAACTCCAGGTGGACGGGAGCTACGTTAGTCACCACGCCCACATCCGGCAGGGAAATTCTTGCCAGACGGGCGATCTCACCGGGGGCCGACATCGCGAGTTCCACCACGGCCACCTCGTGCGAGGACTCCAATCCCAGTAAAGCCAGGGGAAGTCCGAAATGGTTGTTAAGGTTCCCTTCCGACTTAAGCACCCGCAACCTGGTGGCTAAAAGCGTGGCGATCATTTCCTTGGTGGTTGTCTTGCCCATGCTTCCAGTAACCGCAATCACGAGCCCGCCCCATTTCCTCCGAACGTAGCGCGCAAGGGCCTGTAAAGCACCCGTCGTGTTTGCAACCGGTATGAGGTGTGGTCGGGCGGAAGCGACCGCCTGGTTCCTGAATTCTTTCTCCACCACTGCACCTGCAGCACCTTTTTCCAGCGCAGATGAAACGAAGGCGTGGCCGTCAAGGCGCTGGCCGCGAATCGCAAAAAACAATTGGCCGGGTTTGATGCGGCGCGAATCAATTTCGCAGCCTGTGATGACATAGTCAAAGACAGGTTCCGCCGAACCCAGAACTTCAGCGACTTTTGCCAGCGGCAATATCATTGCTCCAAATCCCTTTGCCCCACGGGGATAAGACTCTGTACAGGCGGACCGTACTCGCCGTTACGTGTTCCCCTCAATCACCGCGACGAAAACCCATCTCATGCAGAACCCGTCGCGCCACCTCACGGTCGTCGAAGGGAACCGTCTTGTCCTTCAAAACCTGGTAGGTCTCATGGCCTTTTCCCGAAAGAACCACCACATCGCCCTCACGGGCTTCGGCCAAGGCCTTTCGGATAGCCGTTTCGCGGTCAACTTCCGCAATGTACCGCATACCCGTCCTCTGCAACCCCACCAGAACGTCGTTCATAATCAGAATAGGATCTTCTCCGCGAGGATTGTCCGATGTCAAAATTGCCAGGTCGGACAAACGCCCTGCCACTTCTCCCATCAGGGGCCGCTTGGTGCGGTCACGTTCTCCGCCACAACCAAAAATCACTATCAGGTGGTTTCGGGCAAGTTCACGCGCCGCCTCAAGAACATTCTTCAGGGCATCATCCGTGTGGGCGTAGTCGACAATCACCAGAAACGGCTGCCCTTCGTCAACCTTCTCAAAGCGGCCGGGAACCGCGGGCAAATGCCGTATTCCCGACTGGATTTTATCCGCTGGAATTCCCATACCGGTTGCGGTGGCAGTTGCAGCCAGAACATTCATCAGATTTGCCCGCCCCAGCAATCCCGATTCAATTTCGATTTCGCCTTGCGGAGTCGTCAGGGTTGCCGATAACCCTGATGGATCTTGCGAATGGCGTTTTACCGCTACGTCCGCTCTGGTTTCCAGTCCATAAGTCAACCGGCGCGGGTTCGGGACGGCAAGCAGGCGGCGGCCCCACGGGTCGTCAACATTAATAACCGCAAGTTCAGGCGGGGGAGTTCCCAGGCCCTCAAAAAGCCGCTGTTTTGCCGCAAAGTAGTGGTCAAAGTCATGGTGGTAGTCCAAGTGGTCGCGCGTGAGATTGGTAAACACCGCAACCGAAAAATGCACCCCCCAGACCCGCTCTTGCGCCAGGGCGTGAGAGGACACTTCCAGAATCGCAGCTCCCGCGCCTCCGGCAGCCAGCTCGTGAAAATAGGCCGCCAGATCCAAAGATTCGGGTGTCGTATTGGAAGCAGAAACGACCCGCTTGCCCAGACGGTATTCAACTGTGCCGAATAACCCCGTTCGGGTTCCTGCGGCTTCAATTATGCTGTTGAGAAGATACGCGGTGGTGGTCTTTCCGTTTGTGCCTGTGATGCCAATCAACCGCAGCCTGAGGTCAGGATCATCGTAAAACCTCCTGGCGGCTTCTGACAAGGCCCTCCGTATCTTCCTGACTCGCACCCACTGGGGGGCAAAATTGGCCGGCGCCACCCGCTCACTGACTATCGCTATGGCACCTCTCCGGATCGCGTCTTCAATAAACAGGTGGCCGTCTGTTTTTTCGCCTTCGATAGCAAAGAAAACACAGCCCTTGTCCACCCGACGAGAATCGTATGCGAGAGAGGTGACGTCGGTATTCTGGTCCACCCCGGTATCGACAGGCTGGACTCTTTCGAGGAGCTCGCCCAATTTCATGCTTCACTCGCATTATAACACCGGCGCATTCCCGAGCCGGCCCTCGGCAAGACGTTCTTGCCGCTCGTGCGATGCCGAAACCCTTTCCGTTAGAGCTGGCCGCCTTTTCCAGATCTGACCTCGGCAACCCAGGCTTGAGCCCCGGAGGCGAGCTTTCAGGGGACTTTCCCATCCTGGGCTAGTTAAGCCCTCTAGGTGAGCTTTTGCGAAGGTCGCGGACGGCGGTCAGATGTATGAACACCCAAAGCACCGCCAGAATAACAACAAACCCGCCGAGCAATGTGTTGGCAACTGTACTGAGATCAATCGTCGGCATAGCTTTACCTCCTAATTAGTGCGACTTCCCCGAAACGCTGCAGCAAACCTGCTGCGCAAATCGAACCCACACCCTGCTGCCAGCGTGCACACTGGTACCGGCAGGTGGATCCTGCTGAACGGCAAGTCCGGACCCCGCCATCTGCATCTCGAGTCCCAGTGACTGGCATTCCTGCGTCACGCGGCGAGCAGAAAGACCGGTGAAGTCCGGAACCGCCAGCAGCGGATTTTCATCAAGAAGCACGGTGCCTTTTGAGGACAAGTCCGGTTCCGAGGAAAAAGAAACTGGTTCCACAGGGCGGGTGGCAGCTCCGACGGATTCAGAGTTGATTGGAGGGTTGTCCGCGTTTCCTCTCCGTTTCTGGACCGGAAATTCAGCGGAGCGGCGGGAAGCTATCTGGATAGTGTCGGAAGGGTTGTCTTGCGGAACATTCAGGTAACGCAGTGTCTGTTCTGCGATAGACTTCCACGCCGGAGCTGCCACTTCTGCCCCGTAGGATGCTCCAACCGGTGTATCGATAACCACCAGAATGGCTATGGCCGGCTTATCTACGGGAGCGAAACCCATGAAAGAAGCAACGTGTTCCTTGTGGGAATAATGGCCGGTCGCGTCCACTTTCTGCGCCGTGCCCGTTTTCCCGGCCGAAGTGTATCCGGCAAGTTGCGCCGCCACTCCGGTCCCGTGCTCTACTACACCTGCAAGCATCCGCTTCATGACGTCGGCGGTTCGTTCGCTCATGATGCGGCGGCCGAGGCTAGGTGGAGGCGTATCATCATCAGCCGTCTGGCCGATTTGGTGCACGATCATCGGCTGTAACATCACTCCACCATTGGCGATGGCTGAATAGACACGGATCATCTGGAGCGGCGTCACGCCTATTCCCTGCCCAATGGCGATCTGGCCGATGGAAACACCCGACCAACGTCGCGGAGGCGCCAGCAACCCTTCCTCTTCTCCCGGCAGGCCAATACCTGTCTCCGCGTCAAACCCGCAATTCAGAATGCGACGGTAAAAGCGTTCTTCGCCCAGGCGTAACGCCATCTTTACAGACCCAACATCGCTGGAGTACATCAAGACCTGGTTCAATGTGAGCGGTCCACCCTGCTCATGGCGGATTGCTTCGGGGTCGTCGTGAATGATGCGCCCGCCCAGACTAATCTGCCCCATCTGGCAATCGACCAGTTCGGTTGGCCTGGCCAGCTTTTCGTCAATGGCCGACGAAATCGTCACTGACTTGAAGGTTGAGCCCGGTTCATAAATCCATGAAACTGCCCTGTTAATCCGGTCTGTCGCAGGATATTTCTGATAATCGTTTGGATTGAAGGTCGGCTGGTTGGCCAGAGCCAGGATTTCGCCGGTGGACGGATCCTGCACGATCACGGTGCCCCCGGCAGCATGGAACTTCTTAACTGTCAGCGCCAGCGCCTTTTCGGCAATGTACTGGATGTCGTCATCGATCGTCAGAACCAGGTCTTTGCCCGGCTGTCCACGCCACTCGGTCGAACGAAATGAACGGTGCCTGGCATCCGTGCTCAGCAGCACCTTTCCCGAAAGCCCCCGAATCTGTTTGTTGTATTGGTATTCCAACCCGCCCAGCCCGTTGTCGTCCATTCCTACATAACCCAAAAGGGTGGCGGCCAGGTCACCATCCGGGTAGAAGCGTTTCATTTCCTTCTGGAAATAGATGCCTTGCAGGTTAAGGTCACTTATTCGGGCCGACTGCTGCGGCGTGATCTTCCGCTTGACCCAGCAAAAGGAACTCCGGGCCTTGAAGCGAGCCTCCAGGTCATTTGCGTCGAGGTTTAGAATTGGAGCGAGCAGTCTTGCCTCCATGGACAGATCAGGGATGTTTGCCGGAACGGCATACACCGAATCCACGGCCAGGCTCATCGCCAACGGGTGCATTTTCCGGTCGTAAATGACCCCCCGTTTCGGTGCAATTTCCACAGTGCGCTGCTGCTGCCGGTCCGCACGTGCCAGAAGTTCCACGTACTGAATAATCTGCAGGTCGTAGAGGCGGAGGATAATAGCCACCACCCACACCATGAACATTCCGGCCAGGAGCACGCCCCTCTTGGCCCCAACCGGTCTCAAGGCTGACGAAGAAGACTTCCGCCTCTTGTGCCGTACCATTTACCTCCCAGTGGAAATTCCAATCTGGTTTTCGATGTTCCTTGCAAACTCCGTGGCACCAGGTTTGGAATTGACCTGCGCCGGACTTCCAATCTGTACAATCTGGTTTGGCTTCGGAGGGGCAAGGCCCAACTCAGATCGGGCAAGGGTATCGATCCGCTGGGGATCGCTTAAAGAGGCAAACTGGACTTTCAGCGCGTGGTTCCGTTCAACCTTTTCCGCCTGCTCTTGCTTGAGCTGTTGAATCAGATAGCCGTACCGGACGCACTCAAAGTGCTGCCAGGCAAAAAGCATGATGAAAAGAAAAGCCAGAGTCCCCAGGACCAGCAGGCCAAAACACTCGCGGCGTTTCTCGTGATCAACCTCTCGTTGCAATCGGGAGTTGTCAATGTGCTTGACGAAATAGATTTCCGGATACGGAGCGCGGCCGGCAACAGGCTGGTTCCGAGGGCGGCGCTTCGAGCTGGGAAAACTCACTGCAACAGTAGCCATAATCCTCTTCTCTCAAACAGCGAGGTCTCCTCTCGAGCCCGCTCCTTCTGCGCACGGGCCCGGGAACCGCTAGAATCTCGCGCTATGCGTTTCGCAGCTTCTCCGCCGCGCGCAACTTTGCGCTGCGCGATCGCGGATTTTCTTGAATTTCTTCGTGAGTTGGCCGCACCACGCGCCTCGTCAACACACGTACCCGGCCTTCACGATGGAGGCGGAGAAACGCGTGCTTCACCCGGCGGTCCTCCAGCGAATGGAAGCTGATCACGACTGATCTGCCCCCTGACGCGAGGACGTCCGGAAATCCGGCGAGAAACTCTTCCAGATTTTCCAGCTCGCGGTTAACAGCCAGACGCAACGCCATGAACGTGCGCGTTGCGGGATGAATGTGGTGGAGGCCCGCCCGGGAGGGGATAGCTCGCATTACCACCTGCGCCAGTTCGGTGGTTGATCGAATCGGACGGGCCTTCACAATTGCTCGCGCTATACGGCGCGAGTGGCGCTCTTCTCCAAACCTAAAAATCAATTCAGCAAGTTCACGTTCAGGCGTATGGTTGACGATGTCAGCAGCGGTCAATTCTCCGGCGCCCATTCTCATGTCCAGGGGACCCGGCAGGTTGAAGCTGAAACCCCGGTTGGCATCTTCAAGCTGCATCGAGCTCAGCCCGAGATCGGCCAGAACCCCGTCAACCGGCGGCAAACCGCTCGCGGCGTGCAGTGCGCGAATGTCAGCGAAATTACCTTCCATCAGCATCAGCCTTCCACCGTGGCCCCCCAGGCGTTCTCGAACAGTGTTGAGCGCCCGGGGGTCACGGTCTATTGCCAGCAGTCTTCCCTGTCCCCCTTCGAGCACACGCAAGATCTGTCCCGAATGTCCCCCTGCCCCCGCGGTTGCATCAATATAATTGCCATCAGATCGAACATTTAAGAACTCCATCGCTTCCCGCAGCATGACGGGATAGTGGAGATCAAACTCACTCATCTAAATGCCAAGGTCACTCAAAGCCTGCATATCATCATCCGTGAGCGGATTGCCCTCAAGATGCGTACGGAACCTGTCCATGTTCCAGACATCCAGATAGTTCAGGTAGCCGATCACCGCCACCTCACCTTGCATGCCGGCGGAATCACGCAGCAACGACGGAATCAGAATCCTTCCTTGCCCATCCATCTGCACCGCCTGGCCCCAATAGTTGACTCGATCCAACAGCTTTCGCTTCGACTTGTTCATCGAAGGAAGGGTCGCCAGCTTCTCCTCGATATCCCTCCAGACGGAAAAGGGATAGACGCGAACGGACTGACCATCCAGGCTGGTCACATAAAAATCGTGGCCAAAAGTCACTTCCAGGTGCGACTTGAAGGTGGTGGGAATCTTTACCCTCCCCTTGCCATCGACCGTTGCTGGGTAATTTCCTCTCAGCATGGAAGCTTCAAAAAACCTTCAAAAACCCAACCAATTTGACCACTTTTCTACATTTTGTACTACTTTAGACCACTTCAGACCACCAACTATAAGTTGGGCAGACATGGATGTCAAGAACTATTTCAATCCTTAGAGTAATTTAGAGGGTGGGGGTGTGTTGTCCCATCAGTTGAGGCGAAAATGGCGTTCGCTCACAACCTGTACAACAGGACAGATGAAGAGGTTATACCTTGCCGGCGGGGCCAACGCCGGGCCAGGCTATTGAACCTGGCAATTATACTCAAAAATATAAGTTTCGTTCCTGGGTTGGAAATGACCAGAAGCAGCGCGATAGCTGGTTGTAGCCGTCATCTGACGCGCGCCAGAAAGCGCAGGCGGACGTAATCGGCAGTCCATTGGCCCTGCGTATCGCAAAGCACTGGCCGCAGCAAGGTGGTAACCTCGTCGACGGCGCTCACGCGATCCCGTTGTGGAAGAACCTGGAAGAACGGCCCTGCGAACGTCTCGAGCCAGCCGCGCATGTTGGTAGGAAGGATGGTAGGACGGGGGATCAAATCGATTGAGTCTACGCGGAACCCGGCATTCTCCAGCTTTGCCTGATATTCGTCTTTGGTCGGAAAGTACCAGGGGTTGAGGGAGGCAGCGTCTTGAACACCGTGCCGGATGAGAACCGCAACCAACGCCACCGTGATGGCCGCAACATTTCCGTGGCCTCCAAACTCGACGGCGAAACGGCCGCCGGGCTTAAGCGACCGCCTCACACCTTGTAAGACAGAGTCCGGGTCACGTTTCATCCAATGGAGCGCGGCATTGGAGATGGCCGCGTCGAATTCCGCTTCAAAGGTCAGGTCATAGGCATCGGCGAGGCGCGCGTCGATTCCACGCTGTCTGGCCGTCGCCACCATATCCGGCGAACCGTCCACGCCAACAACAATCGCCCCCGCGTCACAGAGTTTTTGAGAAAGGGAGCCGTCACCGCAGCCTACGTCCAGGATGCGTTCACCTGGCTGAGGATTCAGCAACTCGAGCGCAGGCATACCAAGCAAAGGCACGAAGGGCGCGTGTTCCGCATAGCGGTCCGCCCTCCACTCCTGCACCGCATGGTCGCCTGCATTCATCTCCACCGTCAAATTGGGTTGGCTTAGCCCTCCTGCTCATACTGGCGCTTGAGCCGCGCCGTCACAGCAGGATCGGCAAGGGTCGTGGTGTCGCCCAACACCCTTCCCTCGGCGATGTCCCGTAACAGGCGGCGCATAATTTTTGCGCTGCGCGTTTTGGGCAATTCCGCGGCGAAAAAGATATCGTCCGG
This sequence comes from Terriglobia bacterium, assembly GCA_035576145.1. Classification (GTDB taxonomy): domain Bacteria; phylum Acidobacteriota; class Terriglobia; order UBA7540; family UBA7540; genus SCRD01. The sequence continues at coordinate 16,263 of DATLWV010000048.1, read as the reverse complement.
CCGGGCAATCGGGCCGATCTTCTTGGCGACATGTTGCTTGAGCTCGTTTTTCAGTTCGTCGCTGGCTTCGATTCCTTCTTTCAGAGTCACGAAGCCCGCAATACCCTGCCCCTTTAATTCGTGTGTCTTCCCGATGACGGCAGCTTCAGCCACAGCCGGATGGTCCACCAGGGCGCTCTCGACCTCGTAAGTAGAGATTCGATGCCCCGCAACATTCATCACGTCGTCCACACGGCCCAGCAGCCAGAAGTAGCCGTCTTCGTCAACTTTTGAGCCATCGCCAGTAAAATACTTGCCCTCATACCGTGACCAGTACGTCCGGACATAACGGTCAGGATCACCATAAATGGTCCGGAACATGGCAGGCCACGGCTTGGTCAGTGCCAGATATCCGCCAGCGCCGGGACCGACCGGCCGGCCGCGATCATCCAGAACTTCAGCCTCGATACCCGGAAAGGGTTGGGTCGCGGAGCCGGGCTTGGTGGCCGTAATGCCCGGCAACGGAGAAATCAGGATCATGCCGGTCTCTGTCTGCCACCAGGTATCGACAATCGGACAGCGCTCCCTGCCGATATTCTGGTGATACCAGATCCACGCTTCAGGATTGATCGGCTCGCCCACAGTTCCGATCACACGCAGCGAAGAAAGATCATACCTGGCAGGCCATTCCACTCCCCAGCGCATAAAGGCTCGAATAGCAGTGGGCGCTGTATAAAAAATGCTGACCTTATACTTTTGGACAATATCCCAGAAACGTCCACGGTCAGGGTAGTCAGGACTCCCTTCGTACATCAGGGTCGTGCAGCCGTTGGCCAGCGGACCGTAAATGATATATGAATGTCCGGTAACCCAGCCGATGTCTGCCGTGCACCAGTAGACATCGTCCTCCTTAATGTCAAAGATCATGCGATGCGTCGCCGTGGTTCCCACCAGATAGCCGCCGGTAGTGTGCACCACGCCTTTAGGCTTGCCGGTGGTGCCGCTGGTGTACAGGATGTAAAGGATATCTTCGGCATCCATGGGCTCGGCTTCGCACTGGACCGAAGCATTCGCAACCAGGTCGTGCCACCATAAGTCCCTCCCAGGCTGCATGGTGATCTGCGTGGCCTTGCCCACGCGCTCAACCACCACCACTTTCTCGATGGTGGGGGTACCTGTAAGAGCTTCATCGACATTCGCCTTCAAAGGGACCACGCTGCCGCGCCGCCACGCGCCGTCTCCAGTGACGACAACTTTGGCCTGCGCGTCGTTGATCCGCTCCCGAAGGGAGTCAGCGGAAAACCCTCCAAACACAATGCTGTGAGGGGCGCCGATCTTCGCGCAGGCAAGCATGGCGATGGCCAACTCCGGAACCATGCCGAGGTAGATGGCCACGCGGTCACCCTTCTTCAGCCCCAGCGACTTGAGAGCGTTGGCAAATCGGTTGACTTCCTTTTCGAGGTCCTCAAACGTCAGCACGCGCGTATCGCCCGGCTCTCCCTCCCAGACAATCGCGCGCTTGCGGCGGCGCGAAGATTTCACATGCCGGTCAACGCAGTTGTAGGTGGCGTTCAGCTTGCCCCCAAGAAACCATTTCACCCACGGAGCCTTCCATTCGAGCACCTTGTTCCATTTTTCGAACCAGTCCAGGTGTTCTGCTTCTTTGGCCCAGAAGCCTTCCGGATCCCGGCGCGCCTCTTCGTATATTTTGGGATCAGAAACATTCGCCTGCCGGCGAAACTCCTCAGACGGAGGGAAACTCCGCCCCTCTTTGAGTAAGGCTACCAGCCTTTCCTGTGCAGCATCCGTCTTATCGGTCATCTTCAACACTCCCAGCCAGAGAATTAGTGTTCAATCATAAGCCAAGAAAGTGCCAGAGGGCGGGAAAAATCCATCGATCCGCCATTCTACTGAACGATTTTGAAAATGGGAAACGAATTTGCCCCGATGGGCGCCGTTCATACGAGCGCCGCCCAGCCCATGACGTCAGCAAAACCAACTCGGTAAATTTTCACCGCGCCTGATCACGGCCCCGGTAAGCTTCGTCAAGAAGTTCAACTACATGGAGGACACGCCGCTTACGCCTGGACCGGGCGACACCCGCCCGCATCTGCAAAAGACATCCCGGATTGGCAGTCAGGATCAGCTCAGCGCCTGTCTCATCCACTCTCTGCATCTTCGCCTTCAGTAGCCGATCCGCCATTTCGTTCTGGACGACATTATAAATGCCCGCGCTTCCGCAGCAAACCTCCGATTCCTTCAGCTCAATCAGTTCCAATCCGGGGACCGCTGCCATCAACTGACGAGGCGCGCTCCGGATATGCTGCGCGTGAGCCAGGTGGCAGGGATCCTGGTAAGTGGATCGAGCTCGGATGGCTGCAAAATCCCGGCTGAACTCTATGCCGGCCAAAAACTCCGTCACGTCCCGAACCTTGGAGCTGAACTCTCGCGCACGCTCATAGAATTCGCGATCTTTCTGCTCAAAGAGCAAAGGATACTCTTTTAGCACGGATCCGCACCCGGCCGCATTGGTGATGAAATAGTCGAAGCCACCTTCAAGGAACGTATTGATATTTCGCTTTGCAAGTTCACGCGCACGGTCTCGAATGCCCGCGTGGACATGTAGAGCGCCGCAACAACCCTGCGCCTCGGGAATCACAACTTCACATCCGTTACGGGCCAGTACGCGGATGGTTGCGTCGTTTAATCGGGCAAATGCCAGGTTGGCGATGCAGCCAGCAAAAAACGCTACGCGGTGGCGCATCTCGCCATCAGGCTTCACCACTTCACCCAGACGTTCAGTGAAGAAGGGCTTTTCCATTCGTGGCGATAGAGCAGCCACACGCCCCAGTCGATTTGAAAAGAGCCTCAGGAATCCTGACTTCACGAAAACCGCTTCCAGACCGGACCTCTGGAAAAGCCAGAGCAGTGTTCCCAGCCGGTCAAGCAGCTTGCGGTTCGGAAGCAATTTCTGAAAGAAGAGTTGGCGGATTGTCCGGCCGATGCCCGGCCGCTGGTAATAGCGGTTAATCTGGGCCCGGGCAGACTCCACCAACCGGCCATATTCCACGCCGGAGGGGCAAGCCGTCTCGCAGGCACGGCAGTCCAGACAGGAGTCGATGTGCCGGACGAAGCTTTCACCCAACGGAAGCCTGCCACGTTCCACCTGAATGATCTGGTAGATGCGCCCACGCGGCGAATCCATCTCAAGCCCAAGTTCGCGGTAAGTCGGGCAGGCGTTCAGGCAAAGGCCGCAATGGATGCACTTGGAATAGTATTCCCACTCCGGCGCTTCCCCGGGGCCGTAACCGCTGGCAGCAGGGGCTAAAACCGCTTTGTCCTGGATCTCTATCATTTTGGCTAACCGGCAACGCCCGTTTTCCCGAAGCGTCACTAAACCTCTTCAGATTGACCCCACAAACCTCCCGGGGGCGAGAATGCCCTTGGGGTCCCACGCCTCCTTCAATTTACGCATCAATCCAAAGCCGGTTGGGGGCAGTCCCCATGCATCCAGCTTCAGCTTTACGTCAGCGGGGGCCAAAGTCACAGCCAGTGCACCACCTGATTTTTCAGCGGCCTTCCGGATGCGGCTTACAAGGCCTGCTGCCTGTGTGGCATTTTGGAGGCCCAGCAGGCCTAACTGAAGAATGCCGACTCCGGCCACTGCGACGCTTGCCATTCTAACTTTTTCATTCTGCGCTTCCTGCTGCGCGAGGCTCAAAAACTCTTCGCTATTGGCAATAGGCATAGTGCCTTTCAGCACGACTGCTTCTGCATACATTTTTCCGATCCAATCTCTGAAATCCGACACGGTCTGCCATGCCCTCGCTGCACCTTCACTTTCGTACGTGTAAACCTTAGCGCCCACGGCCCGGCCCAAAGCCTCAAGCTCCTTTCGGGTACGGTCAATCACGGGTTTGGATCCACCAGCCTCCAGCCACATTTCCGGCTCGCCGGTCGCCCAGCCCGGCTGCCTGCCGGAACGTACAATCCCGGCGGTTCCAGCGTCCAGCAAAATCATCCGCAGCGGCTCAATAGGTGAGGTGAGGATGCTTCGGCGCAGGTCACGGGCAATCCCCAACGTCCCAGTGGATAAGACAAAAGTCTGGCGCTCCGCGGGCAGAGGGAAAAGCTTAAGATTCACTTCCGTAATTACCCCCAGCGTGCCGTATGACCCAATCAAGAGCTTCCCAAGGTCATAACCGGCCACGTTTTTTACCACTCGGCCGCCCGTCCTGATCAGCTTCCCTTCGGTGGTGGCAACCTGCATGCCCACAACCATGTCACGCGGTGCTCCATAGGAATGCCGAAGCGTCCCCGATGCGTTGGTGGCCACAATGCCGCCCAGAGTCGCCTTCCCTTCTCCTGACAGGTCCAGCGGCAACCACAGTCCATCTGGCTTCAGCAAGTTCTGGAGGCCGGCCAGCGCCATTCCGGCACCGACTCCGGCTGTCAAATCCGATGGCTCGTAATAACGGACCTTGGTGATTTTCCGCGTGCAAAGCGCAATATCGTATCTCCCGGGAGGATTCCCCATACCGAGCCTTGTGGCTCCGCCACAAGCGATTACTGCCAGATCGCGACTGGCTGCATACTTCAAGGTCTGGGCCACATGTTCCGGCGAACCTGGATAAACAACGCAATCCGGCGTTCGACCGTCCACCGCGAAGCTCTCGCGCACCGGGGCCTCTGCAGTCAACTGGCCCTCGCCAACGATTCCGGCCAGCTCTGCTCGCACTTCTCCCGCCACTCCTGTCACATCAGCCTCCGGTGCTGACCTGAACACGAATTTCGCCGCACATTTTGCCTGTCGGCAAAACCTTGCCGGGGTTAAATGACCCGGTTGGATTCATGAGTGCCTTGATCTGCCGCTGGATTTCCAAATCATCTTCTGAAAAAATCAGGGGCATCAGTTCATTCTTTTCCACACCCACACCGTGCTCGCCGGTAATGGAACCGCCCAGTTCGGCACAGCGCGTCATGATCTCCTGGGCGGCCTTCACAACTCTTTGGGATTGGTCATGGTCACGAGCGTCAAACATCAGGAGGGGATGCAGGTTTCCGTCTCCGGCATGAAAAATATTTCCAATCTGGAGACTATATTTCCGCCCGACGTCCTCGATGTATTCGAGCATCTCAGGAAGTTTGGTGCGGGGGATCACGCCATCCTGCACATAATAATTTGGACTGATCCGCCCCAAAGCCCCGAACGCATTCTTTCGGCCCTTCCAGAGAAGAGCTCGTTCCTCGGCGGTTTTTGCGCGGCGGACGCTGCGGACCTGGTTGCGGGCGCAGACCGCTTCAATCATCTCCGCCTGTTCCTTCACAGCTTCACGCAGCCCCTCGACCTCAATCAGCAGAACGGCTGCCGAATCCATCGGATAACCGGCGTGCGTCGCCTGCTCCACGGCGCGGAGCGTAAAACCATCCATCATTTCGAGCGCCGCGGGAGTAATGCCTTGCGCCGTGATTGCAGCAACGGTACGCGTGGCATCAATCACGCGGTCATAAACGGCAAGCATGGTTTCCACCGTTTCCGGAGTACGCATCAACCTGACTGTAATCTCGGTGACGATGCCTAATGTTCCTTCGGAACCCACAATCAGGCCGGTGAGATCATAACCTGGGAGGTCCCAACATTTTCCGCCGGTACGGATCACTTCCCCATCCGGCAGCACGACTTCCAGGCCCAGGACGTGGTTGGTAGTGACTCCATAGGCCAGCGTGTGTGGACCGCCGGAATTTTCGGCCACGTTACCACCAATAGTACAGGCTTTCTGGCTTGAGGGATCAGGAGCGTAGTAGTAGCCTGCATCCGCTACGGCAAGGGTCAGATCGGTGTTCACTACTCCGGGCTGCACCCGTGCGCGCTGGTTCTCAAGGTCGATTTCAAGGATCTTCTTCATCCGAGCAAAGCTGACGACAATTCCGCCCTGGGTCACAACCGCTCCGCCGCTCAATCCCGTCCCTGCCCCGCGCGGAATGATCGGTATATTCCTTGCCGTAGCCAGCCTGACCATTCGGACCACCTGGTCGGTGGTGGTCGGGAAAACGACAGCTTCAGGCGTCTCCAGAGCGGAAAGACCGTCGTACTCGTAGAGCATCAGGTCTTCGGGCCTGGAGAGAACGCCTTCCGGCCCCATAATGGCTGTTAACTCTTTTATGATTGTGTCCGGCTTCATGAACACCTGCGCGGGCCACTCGTAACAGGCTGGATGAATGACTCGAAGGCAGCGCGACGGCCACGGCCAGCAATCTTCTTCAAAACCCGCTGCCTGGAGTATATCGAACGGCCGGAACCGAGGTCAACGGCACGGAGATTTCATCGCAATCACAAAGATGCTTGGCAGATGCCTCGTGTGCAAAGCTCCCATTCTGATTCCTCTTGGGTCACAATGAGAGTCGGGGTAGAATGCATCGCTCATGATTCCGTTGAATGACAATGTCCGACGCCAGACGTTTTGGGTTTCAACTCTCGCGCTCATCGCCCTCAACACGGCGGTGTTTATCTATGAACTCTCGCTGGGCCCCTCGATCAACCGGTTCATCCTGACCTTCGGCCTCATCCCAGCCCGTTATACCACCACGCACGGTACCATCATCATGACCGGTTTATCCGCTGTCATTGTTCCTATATTTACATCCATGTTCATCCACGGGGGCTGGCTTCACCTGATCGGCAACATGGTTTTCCTCTTTGTCTTTGGACGCAGCATTGAGGACCGCTATGGCCACAGCCAGTTTCTCCTGCTCTATTTGCTCAGCGGATTTGGAGCCGCCGTCATCGACATCCTGTTCAATATGGGTTCACGGGTACCAACCATCGGAGCAAGCGGCGCCATCGCCGGCGTTTTGGGCGCCTATCTGGTCAGTTTCCCCACGGCCCGGATTACCACGCTGATCCCTCTGGTTATCTTTTTTTGGACTGTCCGAATTCCCGCCATGCTGATACTCGTGTACTGGTTTGTGATTCAATTTGCAGCAGGGTACCAGACGATGGCCATTGAGTCTGCGACAAAAGGCGGTGTGGCCTGGTGGGCCCACGTGGGTGGATTTATTCTGGGAATGCTCCTCACTCTCGCGGTACCGAAGCGGCAGCGCAGGGCGGTCCAGGTCTGGCCATGGGAAATGTAAGGGATGAATGGGAAGGGAGCGGGCGGTGACTGTCAGATGTTGGGCTCTGAATTCAATTACATGCGCGAACGTTCCGGATTCCCTTCAAGCTGCCTCCGCCTCACCGTGTTCCCACTCTGTAAAGTAAACACCCAGGAGGATCAACCCTCCGCCAAGGACCCCCCACAGGCCCACCTTGTCGTGCAGCAGCCAGACCCCGAGAGCCGTGCCCATGACAGGTTCGATATAGTTGAAGGCAGCCACGCGCGACGCTGTCAGTCCTTTCAAGGCATAGGCGAATAGCAGGTAACCGATCACGCATGAGAAGAAAGTCATAAACCCGAGCCCCAGCACGGCCCGAACTGGAACTTGAGACCAGTTCACGTGCAAAACGGCGCCGGCGCCAAAAGGTATCATCAGCAGCGCGCCCAAGCCAAAGACCACAGTATTGAGCGTTACCACGTCATACTGGTCGATTACACCTTTCATCAGAATCGTATAGTACGCAAAGACTACAACCTCGACCATCAGGACCAAATCACCAACCCAGTATGCCTGGCTGCCTTGGACCGGCTTCCCGTAGGTCAATAACACGACACCTGTAAATGAAATGGCCATTCCCGTAAATTTGAGCGCCGTCAGTGCTTCAAGTCTCATCAGGACCGAAAGCACAAGAACCATGACCGGCTCAACCGCTATAATCAATGCCGCGTGTGGAACGTTGGTGTAAGCCACGCCATGGATGAAGAGCATCTGGTTCAGCGTGACCCCAAAAAAGGCGATCACTCCAAAGTGTAACCACTGCCGGGGCGTCAGCCGCAGTAATGACCGTTCCCTTAACAGAAGAAACAGGATTCCAAAGGCGAGGGCAACAGCAATGGCGCGCACCAATGACAGCGCCATCGGGCTGAAGCCCAAGAGAGCTTCCTTGATCGCTACCATGTTGATTGCCCAGAAGGAAACGGTAATCAACATGGCGAGGTGCATCAAGTGGTGTGTACTGATGGGACGCGAAATCTTCTGTGACAGGACAGCCGGGTCAACTACGCTTTTCAAAGCTCTCCTTCCGTACGGTCACCTTTTCGATCCGCGCAAGGTTCGGCACGTAGCCAAGACCCGGTTTTCGGGGCACCGCTATCGTTCCTTGCGCCGAAACTGTTACTTCAGGATCGATAATATCCTGCCTCCAGTAACGGCTGCTGGCAGAGACGTCCCCGGGCAAAACAAAACCCGGCAGAGTTGACATGGCAATGTTGTGTGCGCGTCCGATACCTGACTCGAGCATCCCTCCGCACCACACCGGAACCTGCCGGGCCAGGCAGAGGTCATGCAGCTTGCGAGCGGCGGAATGGCCTCCTACGCGCCCCAGCTTGATGTTGATGATCTTGCAGGCCCCGAGTTCGAGTGCCTTTCGGGCATCTTCGGGGCTGTGGATTGACTCATCCAGGCAGATCGGCGTCCTCAATTCACGCTGAAGCCTCGCATGGTCTACCATGTCGTCCCACCCCAGTGGCTGCTCCACCATCATCAGGTCAAACCGGTCCAGCAACTTAAGATGCTCAATGTCAGCCAAGGTATACGCAGAGTTGGCATCGGCCATCAGTTTGATGCCGGGAAAATCCTTGCGAATAACTTTCAGAATTTGCACATCCCAGCCCGGCCTGATTTTCACCTTGATGCGTTGGTATCCAGCCAGAACCTCAGTGCGGATTTTCTCGAGCAGTTCTTCCGGTGAATTCTGAATCCCGATCGATACCCCGCAAGGGATCTCATCCCGCGGTCCGCCCAGCAACTTGGAAAGGGGCAGGCCTCTGGACTGGGCTTCAATATCCCAGACCGCGTTTTCAAGGGCTGCCTTGGCCATGTTGTGCCCTCGGATAGGGCGAAACCGCTCAGCCAGGTCGGCCGGGGAGTCCCAGCTTTTTTCCATCGCCCACGGAATCAGAAAGTCACTCAGGATGTGCCACGCAGTGTCCGGCGTCTCGTAGTTGTAAAAAGGCATCTCGCCGCAAGTGACCTCACCCCATCCTTCCAAGCCATCGGCGCGAGCGCGGAGCAGGACAATTCTGCGATCGGTCGTTCGCCCGAAGCTGGTCTCAAAAAATTGGACCAGCGGCATCCGAATTTCCAGCAGTTCAATCCGTTCGATTTTCATTCGCGATCCAGAATGTACCGGGCTTCTGACTCCGTTCTCTCAAACCCTGTAATTGCAAGTCCTTGCGCGAAGCAGTCCTGCAGGCGTGTCCGGACTGAGGCCTGCCACTCGCGGGCCCGTGCGGACTTCCGCGAGATGAGAGCGTCAAGATCAAGCGGAATAGCAACTTCAGCAGATGCAGCCTTTCCTGCGGGACGCGGCTTCTTTCCTGCCAGCGCTCTTTCTACTCTATCAGATTTCAGCGGCCACTCGGCAATCAGGCGGTCAGAGGGCAGCTTCCGCTGCAACTTACCAAGGATAGGGCCGTAATAGTCAGGGCAGTAACGCCGGGCAATCGCGCCCAGCCGGTTGATGTTGAAGTGCGCATTTTTTGCCCGCATAGGATCAAAAGTCCACTCGATGTATTCAATCCCTGCACGGAGCGCAGCCTTCCGCTGCTCGATCTTGAGCAATCTGCCGAGCCCTTGGTTTTCATGCCCGGGCAAGACGCCCAACAGAAGGGAATAAAGATATCGGTGCTCTTTGTGCCAGGCCGGAACTGAAACCACAAATGCGGCCATGGTCCCTTCTTCAGTGAATGCACCCAGTACATGCCCCCCCGTCCGGGAAATATTCAGGAACATTCGGGCCGGATAAATATCGCGGTCTGAATAGCCCCAGATCTCCTTCTGCAGCAAGACGCAACCGCCAAGTTCCTCAACCGTTTCGCACGGGCGGATCGCGTAATTCATCGCTTCTCCTGTGACTTCACCGACTCCCAGATATCGTCCAACTCCTTCGGAGTACATGACCTGACGGACTTTCCACGCCGCTTGACTTCACTTTCAAGCGCCTGGAACCGCTTCCGAAATTTCTGATTCGCCCTGCGCAAGGAACTTTCCGGGTCTGAGCAGACCAGGCGCGTCAAATTAGCCACAGCAAACATCAGGTCGCCAGCCTCTTCTTCAAGCCGTTGTTGATCTGGCACGGAAGTGGCCGTCAGTTCTTTCCGTATTTCGTGCATTTCCTCTTCGATCTTGCCGAGAAGGTCTTCCACCTTTTCCCAGTCGAACCCCGCCTCTGCCGCGCGTAGCCCCAGTTCGTAGGATTCCAGGGTGGAAGGAAGCGCGGAGGCAATACCATCTAGCAGGGAGGAGTTCCCGGAGTTGGGAAGGCTGTTCTTCTCTTTTTCCTTTGCGGCCGTCCAACTCTCCAGGGCTTCCTTAGCATTGGCGGCGCGCGTCTCGCCGAACACGTGCGGATGACGCCGTACCAGCTTTTCATGGACATTCTGAATGACGTCGTCGATGTCAAATCTCCCATCCTCTTCCGCCAGTCGCGAATAGAAAACCACCTGGAAGAGTAAATCGCCAAGCTCTTCTTCGAGCCCCCCAAAATCTTTCAGGTTTACGGCGTCAACAACCTCGTAAGCTTCTTCGAGCAGCATACCCTTAACACTGTCATAGTCCTGTTCGCGGTCCCACGGACACCCATCCGGCCCGCGAAGGTGGGCCATCAAGTCCACCAGCCTGGCAAGTTTTTTCCCGGGCGTCTTGCCCATTCCTGTCACCGAACCCTTCCTGAAATGTCGAATTATCTAATGTACCAAGCAGGTGAAATCGCTGGCAATAGTACTGCAGTCAGCTTCTTCCCTTCTACACGGATTGACATCCGGAGAGGTGCTGTCCGCACGAGCCGCTTTTACACGGCCGTAAGGAATTCCCTGACAGCCGACTACTCTTGTTCAAGAGGAGGGCTTGTTGTTAAACTACCTATTCAGCATAACTGCGGAATTACCTTTGCTGTTGAGAATGTTGCTCAATCGAAAGGATCTTCATGTCAGAGGAAAAGGCTGAATCTTCGGGATTTAAAGTTGTCGACCGCCGGAGTTTCACAAGTGAGGGGAACCGTGTTCCCGGCCAGGCAGAAAGGGAGGAGAGGAAACAGGAACCGGAATCTCGCGTCCCGCCCCGGCCACAGGCGCCCCCTCCAGCCGAACCTGAGCCCGAAGTGGAGGAAGCTTCGGAACGGTTTGCCATGCTGGTTTCCTATTTGAGCACCACGGCCATGTTTCAGCTCGGGTTGCTGCCAGGACCGGGCGGAGAATACATTCCGGCCGATCTCGCTAATGCCAGCCGGACTATCGATCTCCTGGAAGTGCTGCAGGAAAAGACACGCAGCAATCTGACGAGTCAGGAGTCCAAGCTCCTTGATGACGTCCTTTACGAACTCCGAATGACCTTTCTTGAAGTTCAAAAGCGGGCAAGCAAGCAGAAATGAAACTGACTTTCCTGGGCACGGGCACTTCCACAGGAGTTCCGACTGTCGGCTGCCGCTGCGCCGTCTGCACCTCAACGGCCGAACGCGACAAGCGGACTCGCCCATCCCTGTTGCTTGAGTACTCTGGGCGCACGGTGGTAATAGACACGACGCCTGACTTTCGCTCACAAGCCCTTCGCCACAAGATTGATCGGGTGGACGCGATCGTGTTCACTCACGCCCATGCCGACCACGTGCTGGGGTTGGATGACGTGCGTCCTTTTTACTTCCGGCAAAAAGATCCCATCCCGGTTTATGCGGACAACCGCTGCATGGAAAGTTTGCGCCAGATCTTCACATATATCTTCGACCAGACTTATCCCTATGGCGGAATACTGAAGGTCGATCCTCATCTGATTGACGGCCCTTTCAGCCTGTGGGGCACACAAATCATTCCTCTGCCGGTGTTGCATGGAAGCCTGCCCGTTCTCGGCTTTCGGTTTGGGCATGGCGCCTATGTCACGGACTTCAGCACAATACCGGACGCAACTCTCGAAATGCTTGCAGGCCTGGACGTGTTAATACTTGATGCGCTGCGCCACAAACCTCATCCGACGCATTCCACCATCGAAAATTCACTGGCATTGGTCGAACGCCTCAAGCCGGCGCGAGCTTATTTCACCCACATTGCCCACGAACTGAGCCATGAGGAAACAAACGCCAGCCTTCCTCCCAACGTGAGGCTGGCCTATGACGGACTGGAAGTTAACCTGGACTGACCCATGCGTGTTGTCCGCGACCTTTCGGAATTGCGTGCGCCTCTTCACAAGAGTGCTGTGACCATCGGCAACTTCGATGGAATTCACCTGGGCCATCGCGAACTGCTCTCCCGTGTGGTGAACTCGGCCCGCGATCTAAACGGGACTTCCGTCGTGGTCACTTTTGACCCGCACCCGGCACAAATCCTAGCTCCCGAGAGCGCGCCGAAAATCCTCACTCCTCTTTCTTTGAAGACCCGCCTGATTGAGCGGGAAGGAATCGATCTGCTCATGGTTCTACGTTTCAACCGGGAACTGTCCATGCTTTCCCCGGCGGAATTCGCCGACAGCATTCTGGTGGAGAAACTTCGGGCGGCCGTCGTTCACGTGGGGTCAAACTTTCGCTTTGGCTATCAACGCGCAGGAGACACTGCCGTGCTGACCGAACTCGGCGGGAAGGGCGGTTTCCACGTGGAAACATTGCCGATGATCAGGGTGCGCGGCCATCGAGTCTCAAGCAGCCAGGTCCGCCACTTCCTTTCCGAGGGCCGCGTGGAGATTGCGGGCCGTATGCTCGGCAGAGCCTACGCGGTGAGCGGAACCATCATGGCGGGCGAAGGCGTGGGACATAAGCAGACGGTGCCGACCCTAAATCTTGGCCCTGTTGAACAGCAGCTTCCGAAGAACGGCGTTTACATCACCCGCACCCGTGTTGACAGCACCCTGTACGAATCGGTGACAAACGTGGGCCACAGGCCTACCTTCGGACACCACCGCCTGACCGTCGAGACCTTCCTTCTCAATTTTCATGGGGAGGTTAAAGCCGGAGAGATGGAAGTTGAATTTCTCCAGAGGTTGCGGGACGAAATCAAATTCCCGGATGCCGAGGCACTGAAGCAGCAGATCCAGATGGATGTCCGGAAGTCGCTGAAATTCTTCCGCCTGTCGAAGAGGCTGAGGGAGGCATTGCCCGGGTCCAATCGTTCTACTTCTGCCCGCACATAGCAATTCGAGGGTTTTCAGCATTCACTCTACAGCCAGTTCAGCTCTGAACCGGCGGCCGCCGGTCGGCCCAGGGACGGGCCGCTTCAAGCTGTGCCGCCAACCGGAACAGCGTCGCCTCGTCGCCAAAGCGTCCGAAAAAGTGTGTTCCCACCGGCAACCCTTCCTTGTTCCAAAAGAGTGGAACCGACATGGCGGGCTGGCCTGTGGCGTTGGCAATAGGTGTGAACGGAACATAATCCACTGCGCGGTAAAAACCCCGCATGGGGTTGTCCGGAGTTGCGTCGAATGATCCCAGCGGGAGCGGAGGCTCAGCAAGCGTGGGGGTCAGCCAAATGTCGTACCTTTCCATGAACTGCGAAATTTGACGGGAAATCTGCTGCAATATCGCCTGGGACATCAAATAAGTCGATCCAGTGGTGCGATGGCCCATTTCATAAAGCGCCCACGTCAGCGGCTCGAAGGAATCCGCCTTTGGCTTCTTGCCGGTCAGAAACGCGAACCCATCAATCGCCGCGGCACATCCCGCCGCCCAAACAGATGTGAAGGCCTGGACCAGCAATGGCCCGTTTATTTCCGGAGCACCCTCGCTCAAATCGTGCCCGAGGTCGGCGCATAGTGCGGCAACGTCACGGACTGCCTCCACACAATCAGGGTGAACCTTTGCCCCTGTGGGTGCCTTTGTCGAAAAGGCAATGCACAGCCGGCCGGGGTCGATCCCAACTTCCTCATTGAAGGGCCGCGCTGGAGGCGGCGCCCAGTAAGGATCGCCAACTTCGGGCCCTGCGGTCGCATCCAGCAGAGCGGCGCTGTCCCTCACCGTGCGTGAGACGATATGTTCAGCAACAAGACCTCCCATCATATCGCCCAGGTCCGGCCCCAGGGGGTTGCGCGCCCGCGTTGGCTTCAGCCCGAAGACCCCGCAACAGGACGCTGGGATGCGAATGGAACCACCGCCGTCATTCGCATGCGCCATAGGAACGATGCCGGCTGCGACTGCAGCCGCCGATCCCCCGCTCGACCCGCCCGTTGAACGCCTAAGGTCCCAGGGATTCCGCGTTGGACCGAACAACACCGGTTCCGTCGTTGGAACAATCCCAAGCTCAGGAGTGTTCGTTTTGCCCACAATAACTAATCCCGTCCGTTTCAACCTGAGGACAAGCTCGCTGTAGTGGTCCGGCACATAGTCCCGCAAGAACGCGCTGCCACACGTCATAGGGACGCCAGCGTAAGAAGCCACGAGATCTTTCAGAAGGAACGGGACTCCGTGGAACCTGCCCTCAGGCAGAACTCCCTGGGCGGCTTCCCTCGCCTGGTCATACATGGGCGTGACCACCGCGTTCAGCTCGGGATTCAATCTCTCGATCCGTTCGATTGCAGCATCAACCAGCTCGACAGGCGTAACTTCCTTTCGGCGCACCAGTTCCGCCTGCCGTGTTGCGTCCATAAAGGCGAATTCCTGGAACTTTGCCATCTGTTCTCACCTCCGTCCGGGCGGCAGTATTTCAAATACGTCGGGCCGGCACCACACCAAATGCCCGCAAGGGACTCAACAAGAAAAATCCGGGACCTCTTTCAACTCGCCTCGCGCGCCAGGCCGAAGCCACAGCGGACTCATTCTGCTACAAAATTTTGCAGAATGGGAAGTTCTTCGGCGCTCTCGAGCAAATTCAAAGCTGCGCGAATGATCCGATGTTGCAGCCTTGCGTCATTCGGCTTACCCAGGGGATACCCAAACGGATAAGGAACGAATAAAGCACGCGGCGGCCGCACGCGCTCTGTGACCATACGCAGCAGCGACAGCCCGATGGTGGCAATTCCGGCTTTCTCAATGACGCCAGCGATCAGTCCCACGGACTGATTACACATCGGTCACGCCGGGACAAGGAAGGCCGCGTCCACTTCATCCTTCCGCAGCATCTCCGCGACCCGCGGTGCAGAATGAGAAATCAACTTTCCAGGTGCGGAAATCGATCCCATAAAACTATAGTGACGGTGGTTTAACTCTCCGATTTCTCCACGCTCCACAAGCTCCCGGAAGCGGTCAAGTGGAAACACCAGGTTCGCGTCGAGACGGGCGCCCGTCTGGTCAAAATCGGAACTCCGCTGGGAGATCTTCAAGCGGCGAACATCAAATGTGTTGGGAATTACGCGAAAGGAAAAATCACCCCCGCGAAAACCGAGGTCGAAGGGGTTCTGGCCGGGAAGATGTACGCCTGCGGAAGAAATGAGGGCGAGTTTCGACTTTGCTAGCGGCTTTGCCAGCCGCGCACCCGGCGCCCAATCCACCTTCCGGAAGGGATAGTTCGCAACAAAAAGTCGGTGTGTGAGTGTAAGGTCTTCAAGACGAGCCATGATGGGAAAGGACCGGTCAAGCGGAGCTAATGTGAGCCTGTTCCTGCGGCGAGGGCCAAATATCGGTTCCTAGCAATCCACTCCGGTGACCGTGGGGTTATTCGAATGCGCCTATTGTAGACTGACCAACGGGCTTGAGGGCGCTGGCGCTTCTTCCAATGGCCCGGTGGAATCTGCCACGCGACCGGCAGCCTTGTCCGCCACAAAACGCTCAATTTCTTCAAGCAGGGCAGGAACGATTTCGTCTTCACTCACGCGACGGATGGCCTTGCCCTGGCGATAAATCATCCCGTTGCCACGTCCGGCAGCGACCCCCAGGTCAGCTTCGCGCGCTTCTCCAGGCCCGTTTACGGCACAACCCATCACGGCCAGCGAAAGCGGCATCTTGATATGTGAAGTAGCTTGCTCGATTTCACCTGCGATCTTGAACAGATCAACTTCCAGCCGCCCGCAAGTCGGGCATGCAATCACCACCGGTCCGCGGCTGCGAAGCTCGATCGACTTCAGCAGCTCATAAGCCACCCGAACCTCCTCCCTGGGGTCGGTAGCCAGTGAAACTCGAATGGTGTCGCCAATTCCCTCTGCCAGCAGCATTCCCATACCTACGCAGGACTTGACTGTACCGGAAAACTGCGTCCCGGCCTCGGTGATCCCCAGGTGAAA
>DATLWV010000047.1:0-3900 GCA_035576145.1 Terriglobia bacterium | reverse complement strand
CCCATTCGAGACGCCGGTGTCGTTCTCCATGCCAGCGGGTCGGCGTGGTCGAAATCTGGCCGCACCAATGGCAATGGTGAATTCGAGTTCAGCGCAGTACCAGCCGGCGCGTATCTGCTCACGGTCACGGCAAGCGGCTTTCAGCCGGCGGAGCAGTCCATCACGGTGAGTTCAGGCGCCGCTCCAATTCTCCACTTTGCACTGGAGATCGCAACGTCAAAGCAGAGCGTGAGTGTGTCCGGGGCGCCTGAAATCGTAAACACGGAGGCGTCGTCTTCGCAATCCACCATTGGCAGCCAGCGCATCAGCCGGACACCCGGCGCCGACCGCACTAACAGCCTGGCCATGGTCACCGATTATGTTCCCGGTTCCTATATGGTCCATGATCAGCTCCACATACGGGGAGGGCACCAGGTAACGTGGGAAGTGGACGGCGTGCCGGTCCCCAACACGAATATCGCCAGCAACGTCGGTCCGCAGTTTGATCCCAAGGACGCTGACTATATCGAGATGAAAACGGGCGGCTACTCCTCTGAATACGGTGACCGCACCTATGGAGTTCTCAACGTCATTCCGCGCACAGGCTTTGAGTACGACCATCAGGGGGAACTGGTTGCGAGCTACGGTAGTTTTAACCAGACAAACAACCAGTTGAGTTTCGGCAGCCACACGGACCGTCTTGCCTGGTTCGGAAGTTTTGAGGTGAACCGTTCCGACCTCGGTCTCATGACTCCCGTCCCGCAGGCGATTCATGACATGGACAGCGGCCTCGGCGGGTTTGGTACGCTGATTTTCAACGCCACGCCCAGGGATCAGTTGCGGCTTGTGGCTTCCGCGCGTGGCGACCACTACCAGATTCCCAACACGCCTGAGCAGCAGACGGCAGGCATCCGCGATCTCGATCTTGAGCGGGACGTTTTCGCCAACTTTTCCTGGGTCCATACATTCGGCCCCGGCATGCTGTTGACGGTCTCTCCTTTTTACCACTTTAACCGGGCCAATTTTGTGGGCGGTCCCAATGATTCTCCGTTCGTCCTGAATAATAACCGCGGCTCCCGCTATCTGGGCGGCCAGGCCACCCTGGCGGTGGTGAAGGGAAAACACAATGCGCAGGTGGGTCTTGAAGCTTTTGACCAGCAGGATGACACCTTCTTCGGCCTCCGTGCAGCCGATGCGGCGGGGCCGGACCCGATCGAACTGCACTTCAGGCCCGGGGGCGACATGGAGGCGGGGTTTCTTCAGGACCAGTATCAGGTGGCCTCCTGGCTATCGCTCAACGGGGGTCTTCGCATGACGCACTACGCAGGGCTGCTCCAGGAGAATGCGATTGACCCTCGTGTGGGGGCCGCCATCCGGGTTCCCTGGCTTGGCTGGGTCCTGCGCGGTTTCTACGGTCGATACCTTCAGCCGCCGCCGCTCGATACATTTTCCGGTCCCTTGGAACAGTTCGCGCTGGAGCAGGGCGTCGCGTTTCTTCCTCTGCACGCCGAGCGTGATGAGCAATACCAGGCCGGCCTTACCATCCCTTTCCGCCAGTGGGTACTCGATACGGATGTGTTCCGCACGCACGCGCGCAACTTTTTTGACCATGATGAAATTGGAAGTTCCAACATCTTCCTGCCGCTCACGATTCAGGGAGTGCGCATCCAGGGATGGGAAGCCACGCTGCGTTCGCCCGAGATTCTTCACCGCGTCCAACTCCACCTGGCGTATTCCCACCAGTTCGTGCAGGGGGTTGGGGCAGTTACAGGGGGGCTGACCGATTTTGAGCCGCCCGAAGAGGGCTTCTTTTTCCTCGATCATGACCAGCGCAACACGCTGAGCACTGTCCTGACCTCCACGCTGCCGTGGCGCGCCTGGGCCACAACCACTGTGGCTTATGGGTCCGGGTTTCTCAATGGCGACGGCCCTGCGCACTTGCCTGCCCACACCACGCTGGGGCTCTCATTCGGCAAATTGTTCGGCGATAACTGGTCGGTGGCGGTCAATGCCCTCAACTTTGCCAATCGCCGGTACTTGATAGACAATAGCAATACTTTCGGCGGGACCCATTACGTGAACCCACGGGAGATCTACGTGGAAGTGCGCTACCGTTTCCATTTCTAGGA
The DNA here is from genome assembly GCA_035576145.1 of Terriglobia bacterium. GTDB lineage: Bacteria > Acidobacteriota > Terriglobia > UBA7540 > UBA7540 > SCRD01. The sequence goes on along the minus strand of DATLWV010000047.1, from coordinate 1,792 downwards.
ATTTGCTGAAGGCAGCAAAGCCTCCCTCCGCTGGAGCCTCTTAACGCGGCTGAGGACACCTCCGGCCAATAGCGGTATGATTGAAGGGTTGAAGTGTCCGGTCCAGAAGCCTATAATCAGCGCCAGAATAGCGGCAGTCCGGACTGGCGCGTCACATCAACTCAACTTTCGGCTTACGCCGCTATTAACATTCCCGCGGAGAGGTCTGACCATGAACAGAGATGATCCTTCTGAACCCGGTTTGCCCCGTCTTTGGATTCCAACCCTTTTGCTAACCTTGTTTCTTGCGGCTTGTTCTTCCTCGGTCTCGCCCCCGAAGGGCCCCGGGGTGGATTACCAGCAGGCCCAGGTTATGTTCAAACAGGGCAATCTGGATCGTGCCCTTACCCTCACAGACGCAATGGTGGAGGGAAACGGGGACAGTCCCGGCGCAACGCAGGCCCGGGTGTTGAGGGCCGTGATTTACAGCGCCCGAATTGACGCTTACCGGGAAATGGCCGATATATACAAGAAAGGCAGCGACATCGCTACGAAATCTCAGGCTGTTGCATCGTACAACCGCCGTCGCAGCAACGCGTTGCAGTACGGCACCGAAGCAGCCCTTAACCTGGGGGAAGACGTTATGCAATTGACGTCCAAGCCGGATTTCCCCAAGGAGTTTACGCTGGATGCGCCGTGGCCAAGTGCGGAAGGGCCGGCGGTAATCGATGAGTTCGCGCGAATCGGCCGTGGAACGTGGGTCCCCGAAGATATCCAGGACAACGCAGCTCTCGATGCTCAGCACAAGGCCATCGCCGACGTGCTGGGAGAGATTGTAGGCGGCGACCGCAGCAAGGCCCGGACAGCAATGGAGGCCGGCCCGGTCAAGCTGGATGGTTTGGACTTCGCCATTTTCCTGGAGAAGCAGATGGTGGAAGGATTGGAGTTGTTCGGTCCGAAATATCTTGCCAGCCCCGGCCAGTTGAAGACCCTTTGTGACGTTGCGAACCGTCTTGGTCCACCTATTGAGGCCATGCTTAAAGAAAATCGTGACAAGGCGAAAGAGGCGGAATATAAGAAACTCCAGAAGCAAATCAAGGACATGGAAAAGTTGACTTGATCGCCCGTTTCAGGCATGTGGAGAGTCGCGTGACGGCAACCGATGTCGAAGTTAAGGTCGATTTGGCCCAGGACTCTCCAGGATGAATTCTCGACCGGAGGCGGGCGGCCCGCAGTGGCCCGAGCACGCGGAGCGGGCAAGCGTTTCGACAACCTCTATGATAAATTCTGGGAATGGACTGCTGCCACCGTTCGGACCGGTCTGTAAACTCAGTGGCCCGCGCGGGTATCCGCTTCCAGCCGAATCAGATCTGACGGGAGATTGAGCATGTTTCCGTTTCACGGCGTCGACTTCATGGAAATCGACACTTTCCTGAGCGACGAGGAAAAACTTGTCCGGCAGACGGTGCGCAAATTTGCCGAAAAAGAGGTCATCCCGCACATCGAAGGCTGGTTCCGCGAGGGCGAATTCCCTTTGCATCTGGTGGCCGCTCTTGGCGAGATGGGCTTTCTGGGGGCCAGCCTCAGAGGCTACGGCTGTGCGGAAATGTCGAACGTGCAATACGGCCTGGTGATGCAGGAACTCGAGCGCGCCGACAGCGGGCTCCGCAGTTTTGTTTCGGTCCAGAGCGCGCTGGTGATGTATCCCATCCATGCTTTTGGTTCCGAAGAGCAGAAGGGGCGATGGCTCCCGGCACTCCAACAGGGAAAAGCGATCGGGTGCTTCGGCCTCACGGAACCGGACTTCGGATCA
>DATLWV010000046.1:0-10132 GCA_035576145.1 Terriglobia bacterium | reverse complement strand
CCAGCCGCAGGTATCGGTGCCGCAGCCACGCCGATTCTTCCTCCAGCCTCTGTTTCCACACCCTCGCCGTCAGCCCGTACAGATCCCCCCAGAAACTCCCCTTCACCTCTTCCGCATAATGTTGAAACTGCTCCGTCCACTAGATTACTCTTCTCATCAGGGTGTAAGCCTCCTTCTTTAAGGATTCGGTCTCGCTTGCAGGCGAAACCAACTTACACCCCCCTCCCTTTTACACACTCAAATTTACGTCACCCATCGCACGATTTTGCTTGACTTTTGTGGGCTAGCATGGTAGTCTTGTTGTGCCTGGAGGCGGGGGACCTTGGGGTCAAAAATAATAAAAGAATACCTTTTTTGAAAAACGAAGCCGGGAAGTGACTGATAATAAAGAATCAGACTAAAAAACGAACCCAAACGAACCCAAAAACGAAGCCGGGAAGTTGTTGAAAATACGTTCCTGTGGAAAAAACGAAGCCAAAAACGAACCCGGCCATGTTGTTGAAAATAAATGATGTCGAAAAAACGAACCCAAAACGAACCCGAACTTTCCCGAAGGCTAGAGGGTTAGCAGACAGAGCGCTTTCCATGAGCCGGCCGGATGAACCCGTCTTAAATCCCGCACCCAAAAACATGAACCGCAGGACGCGACGGGCGCCGTGCCGTGCTAAAGCCCGGCGCTACAAAAGCAGAATCGGGTTTGCAGTTCTATGCCGAGGCGGCGCCGGCAGTTTGTTCGCGCTCAACCTTGATGGAATAGATCAGGAACGCCCCCACCACGCCACCGATGGTGACGGCGGCCCAGGCGATGTTGTAGCTGCGGGTGGCGTCAAAAATCAGGCCCGCCGTCCAGGGACCGACCCACTGCCCCAGGGAATTGGCCATGATGATGACGGCCAGCAGCTTGCCCAGCGTGGCCAGGCCAAAGCACTCGGCCGTGACCAGCGGAATCAGCATGTAATCTGCGCCCATGGCAAAGCCAAAGACTATGGCGAACGACCACGCGGCGACGGGATAGCGGGCAACAAACAGCAGCGGAATCGCCAGCGCCAGCACGAGATAAAAAGTGGCCATCACGTTCTTCTTCTGGAAGCGGTCGGCCAGGTAGCCGACGATGACTCGCCCGGCGAGGCCGGCAAAGAGAAGGCCGCTCGAAATCACCGAAGCCTGGCCCAGGGTGTATTTCTGGTCCTGAAGAAAGAGCACAAACTGTTGGATGACCGTGCCGATGGCCCCGATCACAAGCGTGCTGCCCACAAGAATCAGCCAGAAGTTGGCGGAGCGCGCCACGCGGCGAAGATCAAACACAACCACCGGCCCGGCAGGCTCGGCCGCAGGAACTTCCACGCCGTCAGGAGCGAGGCCCATATCCGCCGGAGCGGATCGCGTGACCCACTGCGCAATGGGAAGAAGCACGATCAGGATGAGAAGCCCAACTACTTCAAAGGCACGCCGCCAGCCGTAGTGCGAAATGAGGAAGTGGACGAGGATGGGCGAAACGGCGCCGCCCACTCCCAGCCCCAGATAGGCGTAGCCCATGGCTCGCCCTCGCGCCGCCCGGAACCAGCGTGCAATGAGCACCTGGTTGGGAATAGGCCCGGTGAGGATGTAGCCAAAAACTTCCGCGATGGAAAGGAGGTAATACTGCCACAGGTGCGTCATCCATCCCATCAGGATGAGTGGGCCGCCCACAAACACCAGCCCGAAACGAATGATGGCGCGCGCACCCCGGCGGTCAATCTGCGAGCCGAGATAACCCACAAACGGAGCGACGATCAGGAAACCCAGCAGCAAGCCCGCCGTCACCTGGCTGCGGTTGAATCCCAGGTTTCTCACCAGTTCGGGATAGAAAACCGGCAAACCGTAAAAGACAATGCCGACTCCGAAAAAGAGGTTCAGGAACGCAGCGGCGACAACCCACCAGCCATAGAAGATGCGCATGAATTTTACCCTCGTAGTGACGCTGCCCTTGCTCTGTAATCGTTTGCAGATTTGCGGCCCCAGGACCTTTTCACACAGAGGGCACAGAGACCCTCTTTGTACTCTGCGCGAAAACCTGCAAGCCACAGAGGTCACAGAGAAGAAACCCGTGCAAACTGTGCTAGCGGCCGTCGCCAGCGAATTCCGCTTGCACTTCCGGCCAGTGGTCGCGGCACCACTCTGCCATTTCACGAACGCTCAGGCCGCTCTTCCATCCGAACTTTTCGCGGAGGTGCAGCAGCCAGGCAATCAGTCCGTCCTCGGGATGAAAAATCAGCAGGTGGAGGGCCTTTTCAGTTTTGCCGCCGCTGTTCATGGCAAATTCGCTGTCCGGCAACTGGAAAATCGTGTGCATCTGGAAAGTGGAGCAGCCGCGCAGCAGATACTCGGCGGCGATGCGGCCGGAATGGATGTCGCCGGTGGCGCTGACCGAAAGGAATCCCGGTTTCTCTGCCAAGGCAAACTGTCCGGCCAGGAACTTTTCCAGCACGCTCAGGTTGCGGTCGCTGAGGTCCGGGCCGCCGTAGGCGACGCCCACTTTATCCAGATATTGTTTCTTCGGGTCAAAAAGCCGGTTGGCATAGATCAGAAACTCCGCCTGGTTTTCGCCCGACGCTTTATGGACGGCATCCAGCATGCGAAGCTGGAAATCGTCTTCAAACAGCGCGTTAAACATCTTGAGGCCCACGCGAATTTTTCCGGGTTCGACGGCGTGGATTAATGCCGGGACCTTCGCCAGCCATTCCAGGATCTTTGCCTGCTGCGCCGCGCGGCCGGAGCCTGCGAGAGTGGGGCTGAAATCTTTCTCGATTGGCATGGCCAGTTCCGGGCAATGCTTCTTCCACGGCGCCAGCAGAAGGTTGGTGGTGAAAACGTACTCATCCTCTTTCCAGAAGTCTTCCTCGGGGGTAGGCAGATGATACTTGACGGAGGGAACGATCAGCATTTCGGAGCCTGCGCCAATGGTGAGCGCCTGGTCGAAGAAATCCCGGTAGGCCTCCAGCGTGTTGTACCATCCGCGGCCCTTCCAGGTAACGGTCCATCCCTCTTCGCCACCGCGCCCGCGAATGCGTTCCACGGTCATGCGCGTTTCCGGGATGGCCCACTCCCACATGCTCTGTTCGCCGTGGCTGTCCTGCGCAATGACGGTTTTGAGGATGACAAAACCGAGGCCTGCGGTGGAATCCTTTTCCACCTGGTGAGCAGCAAGCGAGAGCTGTCCGGAAGCCTTCCCGAAGGGGTTCTTGACGGGCAGGCCGCCGTATTCGCTCTTGAGGTCGATGCCGTAGTTGGAAAGGACACAGGACTCGAGCGGCCGTGGAAGGCCGTCCCGGAACTCGTCAAAATCCTTTTGAAGCTGAGCGGAATTTTGATCGCTCAGTTGCGGCTTGCCGCGAAGCCGGACACGCGGCGGGAAATATTCCTCCATGAAGAGTTCAGTCCTTTGCGCTATTTGAACTATCGAGTTCGCCAATCGCCGCGAGCGTTCGCCCGATGTTTTCGAACTCACTTTCCGGCAGCTCGGGTCCCCAGGGATCGTGAGTGGACTCGCGCCCGATAACACCCAGATGAACCAGCGTCCAGAGCATCCTTCGGATATAGCCTTCCATGGGCGGAATGAACAGCACCTGGGAAAGCCGGTCAACCGCGCCGGAAAGGTCGAGGAATTCCACGGCATGTCCCCCGAAATAAGCATCCATCATGTTGTATTGCAACTCGGTGCAGGCTGCTCCCATGCCGATCAAGGCAGCCTGGCCACCAGCCATCAGGCTGTAACCGAGAAAGCGGTCCTCCCCGGTGATCAGGAGCTTCTCCGGATACTCTTCGGCAATCAGGTTTGCCACACTCTGATAAGTCATCACGCTGTCGAGCGTGGCGAGCTTGATACCCACCACCTCCGGCAACGCAAAGAGTCTGCGAAGAAGTTCCCGGGAATACGAGATTCCGCCCGCAGCCTCGTACAGATAGAAGAGAATGACGGGTTCATGGAGTGCCGCCAGCTGCTGGTGATAGTCGAGCACCAGTTTTTCGAGCTCGCCCTCTCCCGCGATTTTTCTAAGCGGCGAAGGAGCATAAGCCAGAAAAGCGTTCGCGCCATGCCGGAGCGCGTCATCTGCCATCTCGAGCGCAGAATCGACGTAGGCCTGGAAGGAAGCGGCACCCGCATGGGGGCCTCCAACGCCGGCGATAATCAGTTTGTCGGCGCCGAGTCCCTCCACCCAGTCCTTCAAAACCTGAACGCGCTGGTCGCGGCTGAGGTGCAACCCGCGGCCCGTGTGCGCCCACAGGGCAACGCCCGCGATGGGCTGTTGGCGCAGGTAGGCAATGTATTTTTCCTGGGCAGCGGAATCGATCTGGCCGCTGGAAGTCATGGGCACGGGAACCGCGGGGATCAGTCCATGCCAGAGACGGCGGCCGCATTCATCAACCGTGAGCGGTTTCATGGCTGGAACTCCTCAAACCGGATTCGGTATCGCTCAACTTTTTCCATGTCGATCTTAAAGCCCATGCCCGGGCCTTCGGGCAGTTGGATGAAGCCGTCACCGGAGATCTCAATAGGAGGCTCAATGATATCATCCTTGAACCAGCGCGCTGAAGCTTCAACGTCGGTGGGGAAGGTGAAATTCCCGAGTGTTGCCAGATGCAGCGCCTGCGCGGAAGCCACGCCGAGTTCGGGCATGGTTCCCATCCAGCAGGGAATGCCTGCTGCCTGTGCCGAATCGTGCGCCTGTTTCGCGGGCGCCAATCCTCCCATGCGCTGCACCTTGATGTTGATGATCTTTGCGCTCCCCAGGCGGATGGCTTTGCCAATCGACTCCAAATCTTCAGCGGATTCGTCAAGGCAAATGGGAGTCCTGAGCCGGCGTTGGAGTTCCGCATGATCGTGGAGCGCTTTGCGGCCGAGCGGCTGCTCAAACATCATCAGGCCGTAGCCATCCAGTTCCTCAAAAATGGCAGCATCTTCCAGTGTGTAAGCGGCGTTGGCGTCGACCATCAGCGGGATGTCTCCGAAGCGTTTGCGGACCACCCGCACGAGTTCGACATCGTGCCCCGGCATGATTTTGATCTTGATGCGGCGATATCCCTGACGCAGAAAGGTGTCAACCCGATCGAGCAGTTCGTCGATGGACGGCATCAGCCCGATAGCGGCTCCGGAAGCAACGGGCCGCCTGCTGCCGCAGAGCATTTCGTAGAGCGGGACGGACGCCTGGTTGGCCCAGAAATCCCAGACCGCACCTTCGACCCCCGCCTTGGCAAAGGGCTCGCCGGGGAACTGGGAGAGCCACTCGAAGCACTGGCCGGGTTCGGGAAGGGACCGCTCGAGCAAGCCGGGGACAGCCTTGCTGCGCAGGAATTCCCATGTTGAGTCCGGCGTCTCGGAAGAATAAAAAGAGCCCCCCATGGGCGAGGCTTCTCCCCATCCCGTGTTCCCGTCCTCTCCCTTTAATTCCACCAGGATGGCGTCTTTGACAGAGACTTCGCCATTCGAGATTTTAAAGGGTTCGTGCAGTGGAACCTGCACCCAGTGCAGGCGGATTCCTGAGAGATGGATGGCTTTCGTCATAATGAACAGGTCAAAAGAAATCTATTCTGCCCGGCGCTGGGAAGTCAATAAATTATTGGCGACGCTGGAACACTGCAACAAAGAACTTTTCCGATGCCGATGCCGGAATTTGATGCAACGTCTTTTGATTACGGGCGTTTTGTGGTGAAATAATGGACTCCCTGGAAGTATCAGGCAGGATTCGGGGCAAGAAATCGAAGTCTGTTGTGTGATTTATCACGAATGGATGTGACGCGCATCACACCATTGAAGTTGAAAAAAGTAGAGAATCTGTCCCCTGAGCCAATTGGCGAAATCAAAGGCTGTACTGACAGGGATTTGTTGACAGCAAGCCGGATCTGATCCTGACGGGAGCTGGGAAAGGGAAAAAGGAGAGGTGTTGTCATGATCATAGGCATTCCCAAGGAGAGCTTTCCAGGTGAGAGACGAGTGGCCATGGTGCCCTCCGTTGTTCCTTCACTGGCGAAAGCAGGGTTCGAAGTCGCCATTGAGACCGGAGCGGGGATCAGCGCGGGGTATCTGGACAAGGACTATGCCGACAAAGGTGTCAAGATCCTTGGCAGCCGCGCAGAGATCTTCAAGACTGCCGACATTGTGGTACAGGTGCTCTGCTATGGCTCGAATGATCGGACAGGGAAAGAAGATGTAGCGCTTTACCGCCAGGGCCAGTTTCTTGTGGGCTTTCTGCGCCCGCTGGGAGCCGTGGAGACCCTGCAGGACATCGCCTCCAAAGGCGTATCGTCCTTCAGCGTGGAACTCATGCCCCGAATCACCCGCGCTCAGAGCATGGACGCCCTGTCGTCCATGTCGACCATCTGTGGCTACAAGTCGGTGCTGCTGGCCGCCGACACCCTGCCACGGATGTGCCCCATGCTGACGACGGCGGCGGGGACAATCACCCCTGCCCGCATCTTCATTATTGGCGCAGGTGTTGCGGGGCTTCAGGCCATTGCCACGGCGCGCCGGATGGGCGCCGTCGCCTCGGCCTACGACGTGCGTCCTGCCGTCAAGGAGCAGGTGCAGAGTCTCGGCGGCCGTTTCGTGGAGCTGCCTATCGAGGCCAAAGACGCGCAGGACGCACGCGGATATGCCACGGCGCAGGACGAGACCTTCTACCAGCGCCAGCGGGAACTGCTGGGACGCGTAGTGGCCGAAAGTGACATCGTGATCACGACGGCCGTAATCCCCGGCAAGAAACCGCCCCTTCTGGTGACGGAAGAGATGGTGAAGAGGATGGCGCCGGGTTCTGTGATTGTGGACCTTGCCTCAGAACGCGGGGGGAACTGCGAATTGACCGAGGCCAGCAAGATTGTGGTGAAGCACAATGTCAGCATTGTGGGCACCATCAACCTGGCCAGCACGGTTCCCTACCACGCCAGCCAGATGTACGCGCGGAACATCTGCACGTATCTTACCCACCTGTTCAAGGGAGGGAAACCGGAGTTGAATTTGGAAGACGAGATTACACGGGAGACACTGATCACGCGGGGCGGAGAGATTGTTCACGGCCGCGTGCGGGAATTTTACTCTTTGCCGGGTCAGAGTACGGCGAAGAATGCCTAGTGGAGATTGGAGACTGCGTGGGGGTTTGCCGAAGCCATTCGCGTGGTCCGCATTACCAAACGCTTGATTAAAGGAGGGCACGGTGCCAGAAGGCTTTGTCTCAAACTTGTACGTTTTTGTGCTGGCGGGGTTCCTCGGATTTGAAGTCATCCGCCATGTATCGCCGCTTCTGCACACGCCGTTGATGGCTTTGACCAACGCTCTGGACGCGATTGTGGTGGTGGCCGCTATCATCATCGCCGGACGTGAAGGAACGGCGCTTTCCGAGATTCTTGGAGCGATCGCGGTTGCCGCCGCTTTCAGCAACATGGTGGGCGGCTTCCTGATCACTGACCGCATGCTGCGGATGTTCAAACTGAGTGGGCGCAAAAAACAATGAACCAGATGACAGTGCAATACCTCACCGACTTCTCGTACATTATCGCCATCGCATTCTTCATTTTGTCGCTGAAGTGGCTGAGTTCACCTGCTACGGCGCGCCGTGGGGTGCTGGTAGGTGAGATCGGTGCGGCGATGGCCGTGGTTACCACCTTTTTCAACCCCGACCTTGTCCGGTTCAAGTGGATTCTGATCGCGCTGCTGATTGGCGTGATCGTCGGCATTCCGCTCGGCATGGTCCACATGACGGCCGTTCCCCAGCGGACCGCCATGAGCCACGCGTTTGGCGCACTGGCCGCCGCCCTGATCGGGATTTCCGAGTACTACATGCGCATCCCGCATATCAACAAGTTTGAGATGACGGAGATCTCGTTGGAAGTCATTATCGGTTCGCTCAGCATTACGGGCAGTTTGATTGCGGCCGGCAAGCTGCAGGAGTGGCTCCCCCAGCGTCCCATTGTCTATAAAGGACAAAACGTGGTCAGCCTGTCCATACTGGGATTGGCTGTCCTGTCGGCGCTGGTGCTTATTTTCAATCCTGTCACTCCCTATGTCTTCCCCGCTATGGTGATTATCTCGCTGCTTTTCGGCGTGATGCTGGTGACGCCGATCGGCGGGGCTGATATGCCGACGGTGATTGCGCTTTTGAACTCCTACGTCGGTCTCACCGCCGCCCTGCTCGGGTTTGTGCTCAACTCCAAGGTGCTGGTTGTTGCCGGTGCGTTGGATGGTTCTTCCGGATTCATCCTGGCGGTGATTATGTGCAAGGCCATGAACCGGTCCTTCACGAACGTCATGTTCGGGGCCTTTGGCCAGCTCCAGGTATCCGCCAAAGGAGAGGAAGAAGAGAGAGTTGTCCACAGCGCGACGCCGGAGGAGGCGGCTGCCATCCTCTCCGCGTCTAACACCGTCCTGGTTGTTCCCGGTTACGGCATGGCCGTCGCCCAGGCGCAGCACAAGGTCCGGGAGATGTTTGACGCGCTCACCAAGAAGGGTGTGGATGTAAAGTTCGGCATCCACCCGGTTGCCGGGCGCATGCCGGGCCACATGAACGTCCTCCTTGCTGAAGCTGACGTTCCTTATGACAGGCTGATTGAAATGGATGACGCCAACAGTGAAATGCCACAGACCGATGTGGCCTTGATTATCGGCGCCAACGATGTGGTCAACCCGGCTGCAAAGACCGATCAGAGCAGCCCCATCTACGGCATGCCCATCATTGAAGTGAACAACGCCCGGACGGTGATGGTGATCAAGCGGAGCCTGAACCCAGGCTTTGCGGGCATTGACAATCCCCTGTTTTACATGGATAACAACCTGATGCTGTTTGGCGACGCGAAGTCCTTCGTCAGCGGCATCGTCAAGGAACTGACAGGAAGCGGTGAGTAAGCAAGCAACACAAGAAGGGTCCTGGGCGCAGCTGGAGTAGCATGTGCCCGGGGCTGTCTCGCCGCCGGATCTCTGCAAAGGCCCCTTCTGGCCCCCGAAGCGTTCCTCTGTGCGCCAATTTGTCTGTAAATTTCCATCCCGCTTGTAAGACGTGCCATCACCCCACGCGACGGATCGTGGCGGTCTACCACCACGGCATATCGAGGCAATTCTCCGTAAGGGTAGATACACGGGGCGGGCTGCGATAGAATGGCACGGGGGAAGCCAAAATGAATCTTCTTTCGGACGAAAACCCGAAATTCGCCACGGAAGCTCGCCTGCCGAATGCCCGGGGATCGGCCCGCACCGGGTTCATACTGCTTGCTGTGCTCGTGGTTGCAGTGCTTGGCGTCCTTTCTTACCTCACGCTGTCCCGCCTCGACCGCGTCGATCAGGAGGTCTCTCAACTCAGGACGCAGGTGGATCAGTCCAGTATGAAGGCCGATACGGCATCCTCAAAGGCGGATTCCGCGCTCGGCCGTGCTTCCCAGGCCGAACAGAGTGCGCAGACGGCGGCAAACCAGAGGGACCAGGCCGAAAAGGCCAAAGCGCAATTCCAGCAGCAGGCTCAGCAGGCCCAGCAGCAGGCGGCAGACGCCCAGGCAAAGGCCGAGGAGTACCGCAAGGAGCGGGAAGCTGAACTGGACCGCCTGCAGCAGGCCCTGGGCCAGATTGCCGAGACGCGGCGGACCGCCATGGGACTGGTGATGACTCTGGGGAGTAAGTCCATCCGTTTCGCCTTTGACAAATCAACTTTGCGCCCCGAAGACAAGGAAGTCCTGAGCCGCATTGCGGGTGTCCTTTCAACCTTGAAGGGATACCAGATTTCCGTTTACGGCTACACGGACGACATCGGCACTAAGGAATACAACCAGAAACTTTCCGAACGGCGGGCGCAATCGGTCTATGACTATCTAGCAAGCAACGGCTTGAATCCCAAAATCATGACCGCCAAAGGCTTTGGGGAAGCCGATCCGCTTGTGCCCGGAGACTCTGAAAAGGCGCGTGCGATCAACCGCCGGGTCGAGATCGGCCTTGTCGATTCCACCATTAAGCCTCTCCCATCCCTGAACCAGTGATGCCGCAAGTCAGCCGAACAACAGGACCTGCGCAGACGCAAAAAGAGGCCGGTTGTGCGGCGAATGGAACGGAGCCCAGAAATCCGTTGACACTTTTCTCAGCTTTTTGTTACGTTCAAAAGCTTGCAGCTAACGGAAGTAG
>DATLWV010000045.1:0-13784 GCA_035576145.1 Terriglobia bacterium | reverse complement strand
TCGCTTGGGCTTAACTTCTTTGGACAGCACCCATGATTCTCAGACTCACAACCTGCTCCCCCAATCACCGGTTTCGGGCTCGCAAGCCTTGCCTTTCCAATCCCACCGGCCTAGCCCCTCCCCTAATTTGGACAGCCGTGGGATAAACCCGCCGCTACAAGAACACCCCTTATCCGTCCTCCCGCCTTGCGGGACGGGCCACCCTCTCCCCTCGGAGAGGGTTTTGATTTTTTGGCTTGGCCGACGCGGGACGCTCCCTGCGGTTTCAGATGGCTTGTTGGAGATTGCAAATCGGAACGCCGGCGGCACGCGCGGCGCGCGCGGTCAGTATTCTTCATCATCCGCGGGGACACCCCCTGCAATTTCAGATTGCAGATTGGAGATTGCAAATCAGGCGGCGGGGTCAGATTTCTTCGTCTTCGGGGGGCTGGCGGCCGGTCATGCGGTAGAGCGTGTTGCGGCTGATTCCCAGGATGTCAGCCGCCTGCGACTTGTTGTTGCCGGTTACTTTCAACACATAATTCAGATAGCGCCGGCCCATTTCTTCGAGCGACGGCATTCCCCCGAACAGGGCTTCGATGTTTGTTCCATCATTACGACCTAAGGAGAGCTTGGCGGGCAGGTCCTGGACAGTGATCACGCCGGAGCGGTTGAGCGCCGCCACGGATTCCAGGGTGTTCAGCAGTTCACGCACGTTGCCGGGCCAGCCATATGCGATGAGGGCGGAAAGGGCTTCGGGAGACAGATTGAGCGCACGTCCGGACTCAGCGGACAGCTTTTGAAGAAAGTGCGCAACCAGCAGGGGAATATCCTCCGCGCGCTCGCGAAGAGGCGGAAGGTCAATCTCAATCACGCGAAGCCGGTAGAAAAGGTCTTCGCGGAATTTTCCATCAACCACCAGGTCAGCCAGATTGCGGTTTGAAGCTGCGATCATGCGGACATCGATGCGGACCGGCTGGTTCGATCCCACGGGCCGGACTTCCTGCGCCTCCAGTGTGCGGAGTAATTTCACCTGAAGGGCGGGACTCATTTCCGAAACCTCATCCAGAAAAACCGTGCCGCCGCTGGCGTCCTCAAAAATTCCGATCTTGTTCACGCTGGCTCCCGTAAAAGAGCCGCGGACATGGCCGAAAAGCTCGGATTCCAGAAGAGACTCGGTAAAGGCTCCACAGTTCACGGCCAGAAAGCGCTGCTGGGCTCGCGGCCCGTTGGCGTGGATGGCGCGCGCCACCAGTTCTTTGCCGGTCCCGCTCTCGCCCGTGATCAGGACCGTGGCCCTGGAGTCGGCCACCATCCCGATCTTTTTGTAAACCTCCAGCATGGCCGGGCTGCGGCCCACCAGAGAAGAAACCGCCGCTGGTGCATCTTCCGGAGGGGCCTGCTTGCGAGTTTCGCGAACCAGCTTGCGGCTTTCAAGGGCCCGCACAACGCGGTTCAATACCTCTTCGATCTTGAAGGGTTTTGAAAGGTAATCGAAGGCGCCCGCCTTGACAGCTTCAATGGCCGTCTCCATTGATCCGAAGGCGGTGATCAGAATGACTTCTGAATCCGGCTGGATGGACTTGAAGGCACGCAACACGTCCAGGCCGTTGAGCTCCGGGCCCAGCCGGATGTCGCTGAGAATCACCTCAAAGTTGGCTGCCTTGCCGGCCGCCAGCGCCTCCTCAGCTCCGGAGGCTGCGACCACCTGATAACCTTCTCCTCCCAAAACTTCAGAAAGCAGGTCCCGCGTGTCGGGATCATCATCAACCACAAGTATTTTTGCGTTTCGAGTAACCATAAGTCCCTGGATCGTAAGATATGTGCCGTGCCTGTGCTATGCCGGAGATTCAACTTCGGAACCACGAGGCGCGCCGGCCTTCGCCTCAATTTGCTCAGGGGCACCCACGGGCAGGACGATGGTAAACCTGGTGCCGCGCCCGGGTTCGCTGTCAGCCCGGATGCTTCCTTTATGCTGGCGAATGATTTGCTCTGCGATGGCGAGGCCCAGGCCAGCTCCTGTCCCCAGCCTCTTGGTTGTGAACATCGGCTCAAAGATTCGCTGCAATGTTTCCTGTGCAATGCCCACACCGGTATCTTCAACCTCGATGGCGACAGCCTTCTCCTGATCAGAAGCGGGAAAACGAGTTCGGGTTGTTAAGGTCCCGCCCGTGGGCATGGCGTCCATGCTGTTGTTGATCAGGTTCAGAAACACCTGCTGAAGGTATCCCGGGTCAGCATAAACCGGCGGGCAGCTGCGGGTCCAGTTCATTACCACACGGATGTGGCGGTGTTGAAGGGCCGGGGAAGAAAGCGTCAAGGAGTCTTCCAGCAACTGCGCAACGTCAACCTTTTCCAGCCGAAGATCAAACTGGCGGGTCCAGGATAGCAGCTGCTTGACGCTGCGCACAATGCTGTCAATCTGGCGCTCAATGATTTCAAGCCGCCGCGCGCCGGCTGCACTGCCCACGCCCTGCCGGGCCAACAGTTGCACGTGGCCGGAAATGGAGTTCAACGGAGTGCCGATCTCGTGCGCGAGACCCGCGGCCAGTTGGCCGGCTATCGCCAGGCGTTCCGAGCGTGCCAGGGTTTTCTGTGTTTCAAACAGCTCCTCGTTGATGCGCTTCAGCTCCTCGTTGCGGCTTGCAAGTTCGGACGTTGCGTCCTGAACCTTTTGCCCAAGCTCTGCATTGAAACTTTCAACCCGCGCCAGCATTCGGTTGAGACGTTCGGCCAACTGCCCGATCTCATCGTGGCTTCGCACGAGGGCGCGCGCCTGGAGCGATTTCCCTTCCGCCGAATCTATGACCCGAATCATCTCCTTGACGGGCTTGCGAATGCTTCGGAGGAAAAACATGTGAATCACCAGAATCAGGAATGCCAGCCCGGCCAGCGTCACCAGCAGGTTGCGCAGCACCAGGCGCTCGGTGATCACACTGAGGTGCAGCTTGGAAACCTTGAGATTAAGACATGCGATGGATTGATCGTCATGGCGGATGGTTGTTCCCATGATCCAGTAGTTACCATCGGGTGTGTCAATCGTGACCTGGTCAGGTTCTGCCCGCTGGTAGTCGTTGTAGTTCTGAATGTCGCTGATGTTGTCGAGCTCGAGGACTTGCCCTTTCAGATCAGTGGTAACAACCAGTTCGTGACGGGGCAGGTGGGTGAAAACGTCGGCCTGAGTAATGCTGGGGAAATCGTGCTCCAGCT
The DNA here is from genome assembly GCA_035576145.1 of Terriglobia bacterium. GTDB lineage: Bacteria > Acidobacteriota > Terriglobia > UBA7540 > UBA7540 > SCRD01. The sequence goes on along the minus strand of DATLWV010000045.1, from coordinate 10,595 downwards.
GCCGAAGGGCACGCATCAGCATGGGAGGGTTTTCAAGAGCGTGCTCGTCCACCAGTTGCTGGGCAATCGACCGCGCCTGCGCCAGCGCCTTGCGATAAGTGTCCTCCTCCACCAGCTGGCGGGTGAGAAGCATGGCGATATAAGTTGAAACTGCGACGACGGAGATAACCGCCACCGCAATGATGAGGACGATCTTGCCCTGTAGCCCAAGCCGGCGAAACGTCATGGTATTACGACTGCCGATTCTAACACCGACCAGCCCCGCAAGGAAACATCCGCCAAAAAGAACTGTTAACATAGTGTCAGCGGGAGAGTTATCGAACACAAGGCGAGGGTTGAGCCGGGCGCAAAAAGCCGTCCGTTCTATATGGCTTGGCGCTCCAGGAACGTTCAACGCGAAAGAGGCCCCTATGGAAAATCGCGAGATAGCCGCTGTCTTTGAAGAAATTTCCAACCTGATGAAAATCCTACAGGAGGACCCGAAATGGTCCTTCAAGGCCGCAGCCTATGACCGCGCACGACGTTCGATTGAAGATTTTCACGAACGCGCTGAAGCTCTCGCCCGCGATCCCTCGCGTAAACTCACCGAGATTCCCGGCGTCGGAGAAGACCTGGCGGGCAAGATCAAAGAGCTGGTGGAAACCGGCAAGTGCCAGTATCACCAGGACCTGCTGAAGAAAGTTCCTCGAAGCCTGTTACAGCTTCTCGAACTGCAGGGAGTGGGACCGCAGAAAGTCCGCCTGTTTCATAAGGAACTGGGCGTGAATACCGTCGCGGACCTCGAAAAGGCCGTGAAGGCCGGGCGCCTGCATGGGTTGCCCGGCATGAGCGCCAAGACGGAAGAAAATATCCTGAAGGCGCTGGAGACTTTCCAACGTTCCGCCGGACGTTTCCGCCTGGACACGGCGTACGAAACCGCCGAGGAACTGATCGCGTACCTGAAAAAGAAAAAAGAGGTTGAAGAGGTGACGCCTGCGGGCTCATTGCGGCGCGGGCGCGAAACCGTAGGCGATCTCGATCTGCTGGTGACAGGAACCCGCCACGCAGAGATTGCAGAGCACTTCTCGCAGTTTCCCGGCGTCGAGCAGGTTCTGGGCAAGGGCGAAGACAAAGCCAGCGTGAAGCTCAAGAACGGCATGCAGGTGGACGTCCGGCTGTTGGAGCGCGAAAAGTACGGAGCGGCGTTGATGTACTTTACCGGCTCGAAAGAGCACAACATCGCGCTGCGCGAGCGCGCCAAAAAGCAAGGCTGGAAACTGAGCGAGTATGGCCTGTTTGAAGGCGATAAAATCCTGGCAAGCCGGACTGAAGAAGAAGTCTATAAGAAATTCGGTTTGCAGTGGATTCCGCCGGAACTGCGCGAGGACCAGGGGGAAATCGAAGCGGCGGAAAAAGGCAAGCTGCCGAAACTCGTGGAGTTGAAGGACATCAAAGGCGACCTTCAAATGCACACCACCGCTTCAGACGGCAAGGCCAGCGTGGAAGCGATGGCCGAAGCCGCCAAGAAACTTGACTATGAGTACATCCTGATCACCGACCACTCAAAAGCCGTAACCATCGCCAACGGCCTGGACGAAAAACGCGCCGTTGAGAACATCAAGCGCATCAATGCCGCGCGCAAAAAGGTGAAAGGGATTGAAATCTGGGCCGGCGCGGAAGTGGACATCATGGGCGACGGCAGGCTCGATTACCCGGATGAATTGCTGAAGCAATTTGACATTGTACTGGTGAGTGTCCACTCACGCATGAATATGCCGGCCGACGAGATGACCCAACGCCTGCTGAAAGCTCTTGAAAATCCTTACGTGCGAATCCTGGGGCACCCGACCGGCCGGCAGATCCTGCGGCGTGACCCATTCCAGTTTGACGTGGACAAGGTCTTTGCCGCTGCCAAAAAGCACGGCGTGATTCTCGAATTGAACGGCAACCCTGAGCGGCTGGACCTTGCCGACCGGCACGTCAGGCTCGCCAAGGAACGAGGCATGAAAGTTATTATCTCTACCGACGCCCACCACCCGGAATACTTCCAGCTAATGCGCTACGGCGTGATGACCGCTCGGCGCGGGTGGCTTGAAAAAAAGGATGTGCTCAACACGCTTCCGGCAGCAAAACTGCTTGCGGCGTTGCGGCCACTGCCAAAGTAACCTCGATCGTGAGCTCCGAGTTGCAAATCGATTGAATTCATTCGACACTATAAGTCACCTGTGGAATCAAAATTACGTCTGAAAGGGGCAATCATGAGCAGCAGCATCAAACCCATCCCTGAGGGCTATCACTCGGTGACTCCGTACCTTATTGTGAAAGGCGGGGCCAAGGCCATTGAGTTCTACAAGCAGGCATTTGGGGCAAAGGAGCTGGGGCGCATGACGGCTCCTGATGGAAGAATCGGGCACGCGGAAATCCAGATCGGAAATTCGCGCATCATGCTGGCCGACGAGTTTCCGGAAATGGATGCCCGCGGGCCGGAGTCGTTTGGCGGCACGCCGGTGATGATCCACCTTTATGTCGAGGACGTTGATGCGGTGGCAAAGCAGGCAACTGCTGCCGGTGCCAGAGAGCTGCGGCCGGTAAAAGACCAGTTCTACGGCGACCGCTCCGGCATGTTTGCCGATCCCTTCGGCCATAAGTGGAATATTTCAACGCACAAGGAAGATTTGTCTGCTGAAGAGATCGGCAAACGCGCGGCCGCTGTGGGGCACTGAAAGCATCCTTCAAGTACCAAGGGCAGAGGCTCCTGGCCTCGGACAGTCTTACTGGAAACAAGCGCGCGGCCATTCAAAGGGCCGATTGGCTGTGGCCTCCAATTGTGACCACATTGAGCAGATGCAGGGGCGATATAGTTGGGAACTCCTAGATATTTGATTCTCGGAACTTCCCACGAAATCCAGTGGGCGGGTGGGTCTCCAAACGCCTCCATCTTGACCTTCGTTAGTGAGCTGCGTTCGACCATTCGCCACCTAGCGACCTCGCACAAAGTTTCCTTAATCGCCGAGGAGGCACCACATGACTGCGGCACAATCGCCCAAGAGATCGCTGAATCATTGGGCATACAGTACATCCAAATCGATATGCGTCCTATCGAATGGGATACCGCGGGAATACGGTTGGAGATGGAGGCACGCGACCGACTTCACATGCAGGACGTTGGTGCCAAAGAGTGCCGGCTTACCCGCGCAGACGATATACGAGAAGACTACTGGCTCGACCGAATCGTGGGAGAAGAATTGGGACCGGTATTGGTGGTTTGCGGCTGTGCTCATGTGAGATGGCTTGCAGAGAAAGTAAAGCAACGATACGGCCAGGAAGCGGAAAGACTCTACTCGCCGGAATTCCTGCGGAACCGGACGGTCGCGGAATTCTACCTCGACGCGAACGGCAGTCCCCAGACTTGCAAGAAACCCAATCAGACCCCCTAACACACAACAGACCGGAGAGCAGAATGTCCTGTCTGCACAGAGTCATCACATTCCGGGTGAGCACAGGGCTGATCAAGTTCGCTGACTTATGCCATAACGCGTTTCCTCAAGGCAATGCTTGCCGCGTGGAATTTTCAGATTGCGATACCTAAGCAATCAATTCAGAATTGTTAATTGGATGTGTTGCTCCTTCCCGTTTTTCCGGTCCTCAGTCATAATTTAAGATTGGGACTTGTCAGCAGCACTGGAGGCAAATGCAGAATCAACTGGAACTACCCGCCGCAGCCATCTTTGACATGGACGGCGTACTGGTAAACAGCAATCCATATCACCTCGCGAAGTGGATTGAATTCCTCAACCATCACAAGATCAGCTACAAAGAAGAGGAGCTGCCGGAACTCATCCTTGGCAAGCGGAATGACACAGCTTTCCGGTATTTCCTGGGGCCGGACCTGACGCCCGAGGAAAGCAAACGGCTGAGTGAAGAGATTGAGGAAACCTTTCGCAAGGTCTTCAAGCCGCATGCCAAGCCCCTGCCGGGGCTCGATGTACTCATCAAGGAATGCCACGCGGCAGGCATTCCCATGGCCGTGGCATCTTCAGCAGTAAGAACGAATATTGAATTCGTGGTGGACGCGCTCGGCTACCGTCCATACTTTCGCACCATGGTGAGCGGCGACGAAGTGACACACGCCAAGCCCGATCCGGAGATTTATCTGAAGGCGGCCGCGCATCTGGGCATTGACCCGGCCGATGCCGTGGCGTTTGAAGATTCCTATGTGGGGATCGGCGCCGTCAAGAACGCCGGGATGAAATGCGTGGCCATCGCCTCCACCTTCCCCTTTGAGAGGCTGGTCCCGCTGGCCGATCTCGTCATTCCTACCTTTGAAGACATTAACCTGGAAAGGATTCGCACACTCTTCGTGACTGAGGGCGAGTCGTCAAGCGTGGTGCGCTGAAGCAGGCAGATCCGTTGCGGTAACAGAAAACCTGCCGCCTTCGGCCATCCGTGCGGTCAGTAGGTGGCGCGGCCTCCGGAGATGTCATAGCACTGCCCCGTGGTGAAACCTGACTCTCGCGAGGCGAGAAAATGCACCAGGGCGGCAATCTCTTCGATTTTGCCCGTGCGCCCCATCGGAATCTTGCTGAGCATGTAATCCATGGTGCTCTTGGGGATGCTGTCCAGAATCTTGGTGCGAACAACTGCGGGTGAAATGCTGTTGACGGTGATGTCGCCTTTCCCCGCAACTTCCTTGGCCAGAGCCTTGGTCAGGCAGATCACCGCCGCCTTGGTTGCCGAATAGGGAATCAGCGTCGGGTTGCCTTCCTTGCCGGCGATGGAGGCAACATTTACGATGCGGCCATATTTCCGCTCCAGCATTTCGCCGATCACCGCCTTGCACGTCAGGAAGACTCCCTTCAGATTCACGGCGTAAACCTGGTCGAGGTCCTGTTCATTCAGTTCCGTCAGCGGCAGAGTCCTGCCGGCGATACCGGCATTGTTCACCAGAATATCAACCGGGCCAAGCTGCCGGCGTACTTCACTGACGGCTTTCTCGACCGACGAAGCTGATGAGACGTCGCATTCAATACCCGCGCCGCCAATCGATTCCGCCACCGGCCGGGCAAGCTCTCCTTTCAAATCCAGCACTGCTACGCGGGCGCCTGCAGCGGCAAACCGGCGCGCGATGCCCTCGCCAATGCCCTGCCCTCCACCGGTAACGACAGCGACTTGATTTTTCAAACTGAAGAAGCTCTGTTCACTCATTCCAATCAATCCTTTTGAGAGGGAATTTGGTTCAAACCAAACAGAAAACTTGATGCTCTGAAGTCAGCCTATTCGATGATGTCAAACCTCTTGAGGCCCTCTTCGTCGATGGTCAGGCCAAGGCCCGGCAAATCTTCGTTGAGTTCGATATAGCCGTCAACGGGCATCGGCTCGCCTTTGAATATATACCAGAAGAGCTCGTTGCCGACTTCCACGTCCACCGGAGGAAAGAACTCGGCCATTGGAGAATTGTAGCTGGCCATCACCACGTGGAAGTTGTGCATCTGCCCGGCATGAGGAATGACCGGTACTTCAAACGCCTCTGCCATCGCCTGAATTTTACTCGCCTGGGTGATTCCGCCCACGCGATTGGTATCAAACTGGATGTAATCGATGGCCTTGGCATCGAGCAGTTGGCGGAACCCGTAAAGCGTAAACTCGTGCTCGCCTCCGGAAATCGGAACGATGTTCAGCGCTTTCAGTGCGGCGTAGCCTGCGATGTCATCGGGAATCACAGGTTCCTCCACCCAGCGCAGATTGTATTTCGCGGTCAAAGGAATCATTCGCCGCGCGTAGTCCAGCGTCCAGCCCATGTAGGCGTCGGCCATCAGATCAATTTCATCACCGATCACCTCCCGGGCGGTACGAAGAAGTTCAAGGTTCTTCTGCATTCCTGCAGCGCCATCCACGGGGCCCCACCCAAACCGCAGCTTCATGGCGCGATAGCCCTGATCTTTATACTGTTGAGTTTCACGGGCCAGATCATCGAGCGGCTGGCTGTAAAGGCGGCTGGCATAGACCGGAATCTTCTGCTTGGTCTTCCCGCCCAGCAGGCGAAAGAGAGGCTGTTTGAGGATCTGCCCCAGCAGGTCCCACAGCGCAATATCCACGGCGCTGATGGCAACCATGCCAATTCCTTTTCTGCCGAACGCTATAGTGCGGCGGTACATATGCTGCCAGAGAAATTCGGTGTCAAAGGGATTGGCGCCAATCAGAATCGGCTTCAAGTAGAGATCAATCACCGATTTGGTTACGCGCGGAGCGAGCGCCGCCTCGCCGATCCCGACGTGGCCGCTGTCGGTGAACACTTCCACGATGAGCCAGCCGTGAAAGCGGAAAGAACCCATCGGGTCCGACTGCAGTTCCAGCAGATCCATGGGATTCGTGCAAAAGTGCGGCTGCGGAGGTACGGTCTTTCCTCTCCATTCAACAACCCGCGTTCGAACTTCAGTGATCTTCACGTTGACCTCTCTCTTCGCAACAAATTGGACGGTGGCCGGCGGGGCGCTGGCCGTCCCATTCCAATCTCAGGGTTTGCCTCCTGGTTCCCTGCTCAGTGTTATTGTGTCCGAACGCTAACCTACATCAAAAGAGCAATTTTTCGCAACGGTCTTTCCCGATCCACCAGCCGCAACTTATGCGCAACGAAGGCCCGGGCAAGTATTCCGGGTGGCGAATGCCTTCAACTGCCTGTGGGGAATACTCAGCGGCTCTGGCGCTGGGAACAGGAATCAGGCGATAATAGGTGGTTTTCGGCTTGCCTTCACGCAGGTTACTGAAGATAACATTGAGGTCAACGCCGCCGACAGAAAGTCCTGTCGAACAAAATCGCCTGGCGATGAACCAGACGTGGAAAATGCGTCTCGCAACGGCGATAAAACTTGAGCGCGGGACCTCTGTCGGCCGACGAAAGCGGGAACTGTGGAGAAACAGCATTTACGCACGGTAATTCTGGGGGCGGGGATCAGCGGGCTTAGCGCTGCTTACGCCTTGCAGCAAATCTCTCCACACAGCTACAGCCTTTACGAGCAGGCCCCCACTGTGGGCGGGCTGTGCCGGACTCAGAAAGTGGACGGATACCAGTTCGACACCGTTTCGCACGTTCTGCACTTCCGTTCCGAAGAAACCAGGAGTCTGGTGCAGCATATTGTGGGTGAGGAGTTCGTCCGTCAGGAGCGCAGCGCCTGGATTTATTTTCAGCGCCGTTATATTCCCTACCCTTTCCAGACGCACCTGAACGCGTTGCCTTCGGCGGCCAAAATAGATTGCCTGACTGGCTACCTCAAATCCTGGACGAAGCGAAAATTTGCGGGCAGGCGAGAACCGGACAACTTTGACGAATGGGTGGAACAATACTTTGGCAGAGGCATCGCGCAACACTTCATGCGGCCTTATAACCGGAAACTCTGGGGAGTCGAGCCGGAACAACTGAGTCTGGACTGGATCAGGCCGTTTGTGCCCCAGACACATCTGCGGCAGGTTATCAGCAACGTGCTTTCGCGCCGAAACCACCACGAAGTGGGCTACAACCCCTGGTTCTATTACCCGGCGCGCGGAGGGATCCAGACCGTCTGCGAAGCTTTCAGTTCGCAACTGACGGACGTGCACCTGAATCAGGAAGCGGTTGAGATTGATTTGGACCATCGCACCGTCCTGTTCCAGAGCGGGGAGCGGGTAAGCTATGAGCGGATGATTTCAACGATCCCGCTGCCAGGTCTGATCCAGCGTGCTAAAGGCATTGCGGAACGGTTGAAGCAGGAGGTTTCGGAACTCCGCTGGACTTCGTTGCTGAACCTGACCTACTGCCTCAGGCGGCCTCTGCCACAGCCCTTCCATTGGGCGTATTTCCCGGAAGCCGAGTTTCCATTTTTCCGCCTGGTGTTCCCTTCCAACATTTCCGCCGAACTGGCGCCTGAAGGCTCCGGGCTGATTGCGGCGGAAATCTCCAATCCGGAACCGGGCAAAGAGGAAGAACTCGAAAGGCAGGTTCTTAAGTGCCTCATCAGGCTGGGCTGGATTGAAATACAGCAGGACGTTGTGCAAATTGTGCGAAACTATTTCCCCTACGCTTACCCGGTACATGATCTGAAGCGTGGCGAACGCGTTCGGCGCCTGCTGCATTATCTGCAAACCAAAGGAATCTGGTCAATTGGCCGCTTCGGCGCCTGGCACTACTCCAGCATGGACGATGCCATCACGGAAGCGCTCCATATTGCGCCTGCAATCATTGCTTCCGGTTCATGAACAGAGAAGAGGAGGAAACACCATTCGAACCGTTCCAATTGCGCAAGTATCGCTCGACCGGCGTGAAATTCGGGCGGTTGAGCAGGTCCTGAAGACCGGAAATCTCAGGGCGGGGAAAGTCACCGAAGAGTTCGAAGAATCTTTCGCGGCCAGCGTAGGGGCCCGCCACGCCATTGCGGTGACATCAGGGACGGCGGCGCTTTTTCTTGCCTGCTACGCACTCCTCCGCCCGGGCGATGAAGTTATTGTGCCCGATTTTACATTTGCGGCTACGGCCACGATGGCGGCGGCGGTCGGCGCCAGGCCGGTTTTTGCCGACGTCAACCCCAGGACCTTCACACTTGAACCGGCGGAGGTTGAACGCCACATCTCTCCACAAACCCGGGCGTTGATTCCGGTCCATCTCTACGGTCAACCAGCTGACATCGGCGGGCTGGCACGCCTGGCGCGCAGGCATAAGCTGAAAATTATCTGGGACGCCGCCCAGGCCCACGGAGCACAATTCCGCGGGCGGGACGTCGGATCATTTCCGGATGCCGTGTGTTATTCGTTCTACCCCACAAAGAACATGACCACCGGCGAGGGTGGAATGATAACAACCTCCAATAGCTCCCTCGCCGCTGAACTGCGCCTGCTCCGTTCCCACGGTGATGCAGGCCGTTACCGCCATGTGCGGCTCGGCTTTAATTTCCGTACTACCGACATCGCTTCCGCCATCGGCCGCGTCCAACTGGCCAGGCTCCCAAAAGCAATTCGCGCGCGGCAGAAGAATGCCAAAATCCTTTCGAAGGAACTCAGCGGTATCCCAGGACTGCAAACGCCGGAAATGGTTCCCGGGACGGGGCATGCATTCAGCCTGTTTACAATTTGCGTTGATGCCAAAAAGGCGGGGATGTCACGGGATGAGTTAGCGAAGTCGCTGCAACTTCGAGGTATCCAATCAGCCGTCCACTATCCGCTTCCGCTGCACAGGCAACCCGTTTTTCGTGGTTACGGGCTCGATCGGGATTATCCTGTTTCCGCACGCCTGGCCAAGAGCGTTCTCTCGCTGCCGGTCTACCCGGGCGTAAGAGAAAAGGATCTCCATTACATCATTCGGTCGGTGCGTGAAATCCTGAAAGGTTAAAACAATTAACGGCGGGGCTTCTTTCTGGCCGAACCACCTGCGGCAGCTTTCGCAGCGTCCGCTTTGCGGCAGATTTCATCGTTGAAACGGTCAACGGCCTCGAGCAGCGGTGCGCCACCGGCCTTTCTGGCGGTATGGATGATGGAAGCCATGTCCTTGGGAAGGCATCGCCCGCGGTAGCCGCGCTCGGCGGTAACGATGGTGTGGGACCTTCCAACGCGGTCATCGGCAAGCCAGAGCTCGCGCAACTCGGTAAAATCCACCCCCAGGCCCTTCGCGATGTCGTAAAACTGGTTGACGAAAGCCACTTTGGTGGCGAGGAAAGCATTTTCCATATACTTGCAAAGCTCGGCGGTCTTCGCGTCGGTTATGTAATAGTGCGGCATCGGCCCCAGGAACTGCTGGTAAGCCTGTATCACCAGCTTGCAGGCGGACCGCTCTCCTCCAACAATAATGAACCCATGGCTCTCGATACCCTTCAAAGGGTGCCAGGCGGTTTCACCAACATATTCAGGACTGAAGCAGATTGTCTTGCCCGTCTCGTCGGCCAGCCGGTCCACCGTTCCCGGCGGAACCGTGGACTTGACACACATGACCGGCTTTACCCAGGAGACCACTTCTTCGATTGCCGACAGGTCGCATTTTCCATCCGAGCCTTCAGGGGTCGGAACCGCAACGAAAACGAGGTCGCACTGCTGCAAGGCAGCGCGCCGACTGGGACTGTTCATCCCTTTAACAAACTTGTCGTAAATCACAAGGTTAGGATTTCGGGCATCATAGTGGAAAACCTTCGCCAAAGCTTTCCCTACGACTCCGTAGCCAATAATTCCCAACTTCATTGCCATCTTTTCTCCGGACTACCTTTCATGCGGGTGCGGACTGTTCCGCCACCTGCGCGTTTCGCCACACAGGGCCGCATCTCAGCAGGGACAGGGCCGTTTTCCGCGTTTCGTTAAGAACATGTATTTTGCTCCGGATGCCGCTTTGAATGCAACCCTGCCTGTATGACGAAACCAATGAACGTGACGCAGTGGTTGGCATGTAAAGTGTCCTTAAACGCGAAGTGGGCGGCAGCTGATTCCAGCCGTCGCCCACTCTTACTTCCTTCTTCTCTTCCCTTGCCGCCTCTCCCTTACGGGCAGCTGAATCCTGCCGGCGGTGTGTACGGACTCGGCGTCCCGGGGTTCTCATTGGCGTTCTCAATGTTCTCCGCGCAGCCCGCCGCGTTCGCCGCCGCTGCCGCCGCATTTGCCGCGTCTGC
>DATLWV010000044.1:0-15049 GCA_035576145.1 Terriglobia bacterium | reverse complement strand
TTGAAGGGACCTTCGCAGGTTGAAACCTTGCTGGTGTATAACGCCAACCCGGTGTTTGCCAGCCCGGCGGCGTGGCGAGTTCGGGAAGCGCTTGAGAAGGTCTCTTTTATTGCAAGCTTCGGAAGCTTTGTGGACGAGACGAGCATCCTGGCGGACCTGATCCTTCCGGACCACTCTTATCTTGAATCCTGGGTGGACAACATTCCCGAATCGGGAACGACACAGGCTGTCGCCAGCCTGGCCCCGCCGGCGATGAGTCCGCTGCATCACACTCGTGCCATGTCGGACGTTCTGCTTGAGGCGGCCCATCAATTGGGCGGTGACGCGGCCAAAGCGCTGCCATGGACCTCTTACCAGGACATGTTGCAGGCGGCCTTTGACTCGCTTCGCAGCCGCCCGGGATCGATTTCCGCAAAAACCGCCGATGACTTCTGGAGTGAAGTTCAGGAGAAAGGCGGCTGGTGGGGTGCCGGTTCGTCATCTGCAGTCCGCATGGGGAGAGCATCGTCTGCCAGGGTAAAAGTTTCAGAACCGCACTTTGACGGCGATGCCAAAGAGTATCCTTTTAACTTTTTGCCATACGCTTCGCTGCAGTTTTGCGATGGCCGCCATGCAAACCTGCCGTGGATGCAGGAGATGCCGGACGTGATCTCGACCGCCATGTGGAGCACCTGGCTGGAGATTAATCCCGAGACCGCTGAGCGGATGGGCATCCAGCAGGGCGAGTTGCTGGAAGTGGCTTCGCAACACGGCAAGTTGCAGGCGCCGGCGCTGCTGGCGCCCGGAATCGCTCCGGACGTGGTGGCCATGCCGGTGGGCCAGGGGCATGAGAATTACGGCCGGTATGCAAGCAACCGCGGCGCGAATCCCATCAAGCTTCTGGCTCCGCAGGCGGAGGCTGAAACGGGCGCGCTGGCCTGGGCTTCCACACGGGTAAAGATCACGCGTCTGGGCAAACCAGGCAACCTGATTCTGTTTGGCGCCGGATTGCGCGAGTGGCCGCTCGAGGACCGCCACCGGTAGGCGGGAACGGCACGCAGAAGGCAGCGAAAACGTCGGAAGGTGAATAGTTCTATGGCACATCGATGGGGCATGGTGATCGACGAAGACCGGTGCACGGGTTGTGAAGCCTGCGTCGCGGCTTGCCATGCCGAAAACAACATTGCGACCGTGGGTGACGATCAGGCGGCGCGCGGGCGCGCCATGCACTGGATTCGAGTGGAGCGGTATTATGAGGGCCACTTTCCCGAAATCAAAGTGAAGTACCGGCCGGTGCTCTGCCAGCAATGCAGCAACGCACCCTGCGAGCCCGTGTGCCCCACCTATGCCAGCTACCAGAACGACGAAGGCCTGAACGCCCAGATCTATAATCGTTGCATTGGCACGCGCTATTGTGCGAACGCCTGCCCTTACATGGTGCGCTTTTTCAATTTTTACAATCCGGTGTGGGATAAGCCGCTTGATTTGCAATTCAATCCCGACGTCTCCTTGCGTTCAGTGGGGATCATGGAAAAATGCACGTTCTGCATCCAGCGAATCAAGACGGCGGAAATCAACGCCAAGGCAGAAAAGCGCCAGCTGAAAGACGGCGAGTTCAATCCTGCCTGTGTGCAGTCCTGCCCCACGGGCGCGATGGTTTTTGGCGACCTGAATGACCCTGAGAGCAGGGTTTCCCGGCTCTCGAAGTCGAATCGCGGCACAACGTTTCTGGAGGAATTGGGGACTCATCCCAAAGTGGTTTATCTCAAACGCGACACCTGGCACGATGAACAAAACGCCTGAACAGATCAACAAGGATTTACTGCGCCCGATTTACCATGCCACGTGGCGGTTCTATGCCACTGCGGCGGTCCTCACCGCTCTTGTGGCGGCGGCGTTCTTTGCCTGGGGATACCAGATCTACTACGGTATCGGCGTTTCCGGCCTGAACCGGCCGGTGTTCTGGGCGTTTTACATCACGAACTTTGTTTTCTGGATCGGCATCAGCCACGCCGGCACGCTGATCTCCGCCATCCTGCGCGTGTGCAACGCTGGCTGGCGGCGGCCGGTGACCCGCTGCGCGGAAGCCATCACGGTTTTCGCTCTCTCGATTGCGGGCATGTTTCCGCTCATCCACCTGGGGCGGCCTTGGTTGTTTTTCTGGCTGATTCCTTATCCCAGCGAGCGCGGCATCTGGCCGCAGTTCCGCTCGCCGCTGATATGGGATTTCTTCGCCATCAACACTTACCTGATCGGCAGCGTCACGTTCCTGGTGCTTCCCACTTTTCCGGATTTCGCCTTGATACGCGACCGGGCAAGCGGCTGGCGGAAGATGGTCTATAGAATTGTGTCACTCGGATGGCGGGGCACGCCCAAGCAGTGGCATCGCCTCGAAATGGCCATGCGCATCATGGCGGTGGCAATCATCCCGGTGGCCGTGTCGGTCCACACCATTGTTTCCTGGGATTTCGGCATGGCGCTGGTGCCCGGATGGCACTCCACCATCTTTGGCCCTTACTTCGTGGCTGGAGCTATCTTCAGCGGCATCGCTGCCCTGATCGTCGCCATGGCCCTGCTGCGCAAGCTGTTGCATCTGGAGGAATATCTTAAGCCCATCCATTTTGACAATCTGGGCAAGCTGCTGCTGGTGATGAGCCTGCTGTGGTTTTACTTTGTTTTCGCCGAGCGCCTGACCATCTGGTACGGCAACAACCCCGGCGAGATGTCAGTCTTTTGGTCAACGCAGGTGGGAAGATTCAGTCCTCTCTTCTGGACCATGGTCTTCTGCAATTTCATTATTCCGGCGCCCATTCTGGCCATCAAGAACCTCCGCAACAAAATCGGCTGGACCGTGGTGGCTTCCATCCCGATTATTGTTGGAATGTGGCTCGAGCGCTTCCTGATCATCATTCCATCGCTTTCCCACAAGTATCTGCCCTACAACTTCGGATCGTACCGGCCAAGCTGGGTGGAAATTACCATCACGGTCGGGACCTTTGCCGGCATGGGCCTGCTGTACCTGATCTTTTCCAGGGTCTTCCCGATCATCTCAATCTGGGAACTGAAGCTGGGCATGACGAAGGTAGAGGCTCCGGAAGTGGCTTCGCAGGAAGCCGCGGCCGAGCAGCCCCAGGGTGGTTAGCTGGAGACGAATGAGATGAACGCCATTTACGGACTTTATCCCGATCCTGACTCGGCGCAGCGTGCGTTCAATGTGCTGGAGCGGGCTGAGAGCGAGTTGGGATTTTCTAACGCCGACATTGCCGTGCTGTCTGGCGAACCTTATGAGGAGTACCGGTTCGGCCAGCGCGACAACGTGACGCGCATGCCGTGGATCGCCGCGCTGGGCGGACTGGTGGGCGGCCTCAGCGGCTGGGGATTTGTAGCCTTCACCCAGAAGAGCTATCCAATGATCTCAGGCGGCATGCCGCTGGTGACCAAGTGGCCAAATGGCATCATCACCTATGAGCTGACGATGCTGGGAGCGATTCTGACAACGTTGTTTACGCTGCTGATTACGGCGCGCATTCCGGACTGGCGTGGGCGCAAGCTTTACGATCCCGCCATCAGCAATGGTAAAATCCTGATTGGAGTTATCAACCCGCCTGAAGCAGCGCGCGGAGAGATCGGAAGCAGGTTGCGCGGCGCAGGTGCGGAAGTTGTGAAAGAATTCGGGAAGTGAACCTGAGGAGGAAAGATGCAGGAACGTTCATTGAATGCTATCAAAGGATTATTTATTGCGGCGCTGGCTTTGGCGCTGCCCGCAGCGACTATCTGCAGGGCTCAAGACAAACCTGGATTATCTCCAGCGGCGAAGGCAGGCCAGAAGATGTTCGAGCAACAATGCGCATTGTGCCATTATGCCGATCAGACCAAGAACAAGATCGGGCCGGGGCTGAAGGGAATATTGAAAAATAAAGAGCTCCCTTTTTCTCACAAGCCGGCCACGGAGGCCAATGTCCGTGAGCAGATCCTGAAGGGGAACGCACAGGCCAAGCCGATGCCGATGCCGCCCTTTGAGGGTAAACTTTCCGCCAAGGACATGACCAACCTGATTGCCTACATGAAGACGTTGTAGAGCCACGGTTTCGACGCCTGGGTGGCGAGGGGTTGCCCAGGACCAGGCTTTGCGCGGCCGGTTGAAGGCATTCAAACCTCTTTCCAGAAATGCTGAGGTGGAGTTATTTGTCCTCGCTTTGCCCGTTGAGGCGAGTGTGTTACAACGCTTTTCCGGAGGTCGAAGATCATGAAGCGTCTCGCGTTCGTATTCTTTCTACTGATTATCCCATGCGCGTTCGGTGCCGAACGGACAGTTGCTCCCACCTGGCTCCATCGGAACGCTGCCAACGTCCCCGAAAAAGCATCGGACATCTCGACGCCGAGTTGCCACTACAAGCCATTGTTTGGCGCAGGCGATTCCGAGACCAGAATTATTCGGAGCGTTGCCCGGTTCGGGGAAGTAACGATTGATCCCAGCGGACATTGCAAGGAGGTGTCCTATCCCGCCGAGGAACAGATCTATTATGTCCTGGCAGGCAATGGAACTCTCAGCTACGGTGAAAAGAAGGCTTCTGTTAAGAAAGACGATTTCATGTATCTTCCCCCGCAGGTTCGCCACGGCCTGGCGAACACTTCAAGCTCGCCACTCCGTTTTGTGGTGATGGGATACAACATTCCTCATGGCGTATCAATCCCGGCGCCGCCCTCTGAACTCCAGATCGCGAATACCAACGACGTCAAGCTGGAATCGGTGGCAGGGCATCCGGAATCAACTCAATACCGGTTGCTTCTTGGAGGCAAAAAGGGCACCAGGGACAGGATCGATTGCGGCATCGTTGTCACCAGCCTGTTTCTGATGGAGTTCGCGCCGGGCGGGACAAACTTTCCTCACCATCACGACTCGGCAGAAGAAATCTACCTGGTTCTTGACGGTCACGGAGACATTGTGGCCGGCGGAGGAGAAAACGGTGTCGAAGGTCTTCACCCCAGCAAAGCCGGCGACGCTTACTTCTTCCGCCTGAACTCTACGGTTGGTTTCTATAATAAAGGAAAAAGCAAAGCCCACATCCTGGCCGTACGATCGTGGTACCCTTTCCCTCAACGCGATTATGAGAACTAGGCGTTTGTTGAAAACCGCTGACTTGTCATGCTGATCTCGCGAAGCGGGAGAAGCATCTCCGTATTTGCGTGAAAATAAATGCAGGGATCCTTCTCCCGCGTTGCGGGATCAGGATGACGGGGGAAAAGTTCTTTTTTTAACGGCCTCTCAGGCGTGTGACGGTAAGCAACAGGAAATAGTTCACTCCCCGCCGGACGATCGAACAGACCTCACGACGAATAGTCTGCACGGCAAGGGTCGCTCCGGCGGCGGTGTGGTATCCTGCCGAATCATTCCCGCAAATTGAACTCTCAGGTGACATCCCTGCCTTGGGGGACTACAATACTCGCGCCCGAAAATGATCACGAAGCCTTTGGACGGAGGGGTTCGTTCGCCAGGGAAGAATGCCCGAATGCGAAAAACTCTTGCGCTGATCCTGTTTGGCATTAAAGCCGTAACCCGGGAAGAAACCTGCTTTTGGGGGCGCATTAAGAATGACCAGAAAAAAAACTGATGATCTTGCAGGAAGCTCTTCCAGCCGGCGTGATTTTTTGAAAAAGTCTTTTGCGGCTGCGGCTTCTTCGGTTCCTCTCTCGGCAGGTGGTGCTGTGGCACAAAGCCCTGATGCGCGCCCGCACGAGTCTCCAAAGCGCAACCCTCCAAATATAGTGGTCATCATCGCCGATCAGTTCCGGGGAGATTTCATCGGCGCGAATGGCCGCAACCCGATGGGCGTGACGCCGAACCTTGACGCCATGGCCGAACGCGGCGTCACAATGCAGAACGCCGTTACGAACCAGCCCTTGTGTTCTCCCTCGCGGGCGTGCCTGTTTACCGGCCGGTACGCTACCGAAACTGGTATGTGGAAACTGCCGCCGGGAGTTGAACTCGACCGCGGCTTGCCAACCCTGGCCGGGGTTCTGCGAAGCCACGGGTACACTGCCAACTATATCGGCAAGTGGCATCTGGCGCCGATCGACCGGGCCACTCAAAAAGGGCTGGGTTACGTCGAGCCCCAGGATCGTGGAGGCTTTCTCGATTTGTGGCAAGCTTCAAACGTCATCGAGTTAACGTCCCATCCTTATGAAGGCACCATCTGGGACGGCGATGGCAAACCGATGCGCTATAAGGACGTCTACCGGGTGGACTACCTTACGGATCTGGCGGTGCAGTTCCTCAAGCAGCGTCATGAGAAGCCATTTCTGCTTGTCCTTTCCCAACTCGAGCCGCACTTCCAGAATGATGTCAACGCTTTTGTGCCGCCCAGGGGCTACATTGAACGTTACCAGAACCCCTTCGCGCCCGAGGATCTGCGCTTCTTTCCCGGCGACTGGCAGGCGCAGCTTCCAGGCTATTACGGTGACATCAAACGCATCGACGACTCGGTTGGAACCGTGATGAAGACGCTGGCCGAAGAGAACCTGGAAGACAATACGATTGTTCTGTTCATCAGCGACCACGGCTGCCACTTCCGCACACGAAACACGGAATACAAACGAAGCCCTCACGAAAGCTCCATCCACATTCCGCTGATTATGCAGGGTCCGGGGCTGAACCAGTCGAGGAAGATGCAGGAAGTGGTCAGCATGGTCGATGTGACCCCGACTTTGCTGGATGCGGCGGGCGTGCAGGCGCCTGCTTCCATGAAAGGCCGCAGCTTCCTGCCGCTGATCAACCAGCCGAAAGGGCGCGCAAATTGGCGGAGCGAAGCATTTGTGCAAATCAGCGCGTCAATGGTGGCCCGGGCACTGCGGACCGACCAGTGGACTTATTGTGTTGTCGATCCCAACGGCAACGGTGACCGCGACCCCCACAGCATGCGCTATCAGGAATATCAGATGTACAATCTTGCCGCCGATCCCCACCAGTTGCTGAACCTGGCGGGCCGCAAGGACCCACCCCACCTGGTCCATTATGACGGTGACCGGCCGCTGCCCGAAATTGCTGCTCAATTGCGTGAAAGGCTGATTGCCCGGATGGTGGAGGCCGGCGAGGAGGCGCCCGAAATCAGCCCCGCCCGCCTCTATCCGTAAGCCTTTAGAGTGGGGGCATCTATATCCTTTACGCTGCAAATGATGGGTCCGGCCCTCGCCACGGCCGGGAATGGCTGAAGCCGTAACAAGGTCGGCTTGTGGGAATCCGCAGTGGGTCCGTTCGGGAGCGATATTCAAATTACGGACCTAATGAGCGTGTTTCGATGCGGCCCGCAGAATCGCCTCGATGCTCTGTTCCACGTCTGCTTCAGTCGTTGACCAGTTGCACACACTGATGCGCATGGCGGTCCGGCCCTTCCACACCGTGCCTCCGCACCAGCAGGTGCCGTCTTCCTGGATCGCCGTGATGGTGCGTTGCGTCTGCTCCGGACTTCCGAATGAAACCAGGACCTGGTTGAGTACAACATCATTGAGGATTTCATATCCCGCAGCCTTCAGCGCATCGGCGAAGCGGCGTGCGTGTCGGCAGGTGCGCTCCACGAGTTCCGTGAGGCCATTTCGGCCGAGCGATCGGACGGCGGCGTAAACCGGGACGGATCTCGCGCGCCGCGATTCTTCCGGCACAAATTCGTGGGGATCGCGCTCGCCTCCGGTGGAAAGGATGTAGGCTGCAGACAGGGACATCGCGCTGCGGTGCGCCGCCTCGTCGGCGCAAAAGGTAATCCCGCAGTCGTAGGGAACGTTGAGCCACTTGTGTGCATCGGTCGAAACGGAGTCGGCCATTTCGATGCCGCGCAGGAAATCTGCCCGTTCAGGCGAAACTGCGGCCCAGAGGCCGAACGCGCCGTCCACATGGAACCATGCGCCGCAGTCCTTTGCGAGTCCGGCAATTTCGTTCAGCGGATCGAACGCACCCGTGTTCACGTTGCCGGCCTGAGCGCAAACAATGCAGGGCCCCCGGATGCCCTTCAAAGTAGCGGCCAGATCAGGGGCGCTCATCCGGCCCTGGCTGTCTGTGGGGATTCGCCGGATTCGATCCGCTCCGAGACCTAGAAATCGAACGGAGGTTGAGATTGTGTAATGCGCCTCTTCGCTGGCGACGACTTCCACGGGCGGCGCTCCAATAAGGCCGTTCGCCTCCACGTCCCATCCCGCCTTTTGCAGCACATGATGCCGGGCCGCGGCCAGGGCGGTAAAGTTGGCCATGTGTCCTCCGGTCACAAACCCAAAACTCATCGTCGGAGGAAGTCCGGCCAGTTCACGCAGCCACGATCCCGTGATCTCCTCGATCACCGAAACCAGAGGAGACAGAACGTAGATGCCGGCGTTCTGGTCCCAGGCGGATACAAGCCAGTCCGCAGCGAGCGCGGCAGGGAGGTTGCCCCCCACCACAAAACCGAAGTAGCGCGGGCCTGTCGAGGCAACGGTTCCTTTCATGCCCGCGGTGGCGAGGATATCAGTGAGAACTTCGGGAGAGGTGCCTTCCTGAGGGACCGGGCCACCGAGCATACGGTGTAACTCGTCTGCTGATGCGGCGGCGGGTATGGGCCGATTGGCAACTGATGTAAACCAGGTTGAGGCATGCTTCTGGACGCTCGCAAGGAGACCGGGGATATTTTCGTGCATTTCATTGACCTTCTTTCGGATCGTGATCAGCCGTGCTGCGTATATTCGAATTTCAGTTTCACTGTTTCAGATGGCAACCTCGAACTATATTAAGCCATATTTGAAAGCAGGCCTGGCCCATTCCGGACCGTCTGGAGCAAGCAGGTCGTGGTTCTCTGCGAAGCTCATTTGATTATTAATCCATGATCTCAGCCTGGGTCATGCTCCGCTTGATAAGTGGCAGGCTGTAATTGATGCGCGACCCGTTCATTGCTTGAAATACGTGACGGTCATGGAATTGCACGACTGCCGTGTGCGATCGAGCGTCTCGGATGATGGATTGAGTCGGGAGGGGCGGTGCCGCCATTTCGTGTGTGCGCTGGGGATTCTGTTTGAAAGCAGTTAATCTTCCAGGCGTTTCGTACCAGGGTAACAATAGCCTGAGGCATCCGTTCGGCCAGGATTTCAGCCGCTCGACCAATTATTCAGTGGGTTCCGTTGGGCAGGCTGTGTCTTTCGTCCTGCGTTCGAACCATCATGATGGCCTACCTATCCTGATAGGAATCCATAGCCGCCCCCAGGTATCTCATGGAGTGTTCATCGACCAGGCGGTAAGCCACGCAGCATTTCATTCCCAATTCTGTTTTGACCAAAGAATCACATAACACGAGGTCCGCACCATCCAACGCCCGCATGTCTTCAAGCGGCCACAGGTACTCGACCATCGAATGCCTGTCGCATGTGGCCGGCGCCAGCAGGCCCGCTGCCGCCCTCAGGCAGACTTGGCTTACCGAGACGATGGCGATGACGGAAGGCTCACTCAGTTTGCTCACTTCCTCGATCAGGTGATCCGGGGTCCCGAATTCCAGGGGGACAGGGGGCCGCTTCTTCGTGACAAACGGCTCGACGTCCGGAAGTGCAAAAGCCGGCGCGGCTACCAAGGCCCCGATCTCCAAGCCGCGCTTCACGGCCAGTTCTTTATCTGAGCACCCCTCGACGGGCCAGCCCAACGCTTGTTGAACTTCCAACTGGAGCAAACGCCTGAGGCCCGGCTCTTCGGCCACCACAAGGATGTGATCGGGCGGCTCCGCGGAAAGGATTTCGCGGACCTGACGGCGGAGTTCTTGAAGCGTGTAGCCCTGTTCGCGCGCCAGACGAATGGTCTGATTGATAATGTCTTCCAGGCTCAGCTTACCCCCAAGCGGCATCCCATCGTTCATGCCCCGCACTATCAGGTGGCTGCCGTGCCGCCTTACCAGCCATTGCCTTCGCACCAGGTCCTGATAGGCTTCACTCACTGTGTTGTGGTGGATCTTGAGCCGCCGCGCCAGTTCGCGGACGCTTGGGAGCGGGGATCCCGCCTTAAGCCTACCCGTTACAATGAGCAACAGAATCTGCTCCGTCAACTGCTGGCGAACCGGCACTTCGCTTACCTTGTTTACATGAACTTCCATGCGTCCACCGTCCCCGCTCCAACGGTGCGAATAGAAGAAACTTGCGGTCTTGCTGAGCAGGATTCTACACCCATTCCTTGCGCGTGACACTTCAAAAACTGTCATAGCCATTATGGCTGCCTGCAGCGACGCGGTTGGAGTGCCAATCAAGAGGAATAACGAAAAACATCAAAGCGGAGGGTGATGAGGACGACGACTGCATTTAGTGCTCAAACCCAACAATAATTTCTTGCCGCCGTCGGCGCCATCCTTCAGCGCGGGCTGCAACTCGTCGCAACCTGAAATACTAATTTGCGATCGCCTTGTTGCTTACCCACAACAATCAGTAGACCCGCCGGAGCCCCGGTTGCACAACACCCAATGCCAGCAGCAGGGGCATTACCAAAAGTTGTGCCAGCACGTTGACGAATAAGATCCAGTAGACGAATGCGGGCGCTTTGTCGAGGCATATGAAGGCCACGGGCATGGCAAGGAAGCTGAGATAATTGGTGATGCTTTGCCAGCCCGGTTTCCAGTGCGTTGTCACGATACTGGTAATGGGATAACGGATGGGCAGCAGGCAAAGGGCGGTCAGGGCCAGTGCGTACATGGTTGCCCAGATTTGAGGAACGTGAAGGAAATACAGCAGGAATACTGAGTAGTAGACAGGCGGTGCGCCCAGGGTATATCCGTCTTGCAGCGTGTTCTGTTTCATCGCGTATTTCAAACTGCAGGTCATCACTGCCAGAAGGCAAACCGGCAGCGCCCAGCCTGGAAGGAACACGCCGGTGCTATAGAACAGAAACATTGGGGCAAAAGTCAGGCCTGCGATATCGGTGACCAAGTCAATCGTCTCACCTGAAACTTCCGGTATTTTCTCTCTCACGCGGAAGTGCCGGGCCAGCGTTCCGTCGAGATGGTCGATTACCAGGACCACCAGCAGCGCTCGTGCGGCAGCATCAAAGTTCCCCTGTGCGCACAGAACAATAGCGCTGAAGGCTAACGCGAGCCCGCTTAGCGTGAGTAGATGGATGCAAAATGCCGGGCGGGAGAAGAAGGGCATGTGGTCTCCTTCACAATTTCCTCAACGACAAAATTTGAATAGACAAACGCCCGATCAAGCGGCAGCAATTCCTTGGCCACCGGGTCCGGCCGGATCTGTGCTGCCATAGACTCGGGTCTCTCGCGATGGACAAGCAGGTTCCGATACGTGATGCGCGCCCCGGGGCGGCACACACGAACTGTCTCGCGCAAAAGGCGCTCGCAGTCCGCCGGGTCAATCCATTCGAAGATGTTGGAAAAGTCAATTCGGTCAAGAGTGTCGTCTGGAAGGGAAGCCAGGAACTCTCCGACTTCTTCTGTGACCACTTCGATGCGATCCATCAGTTTTTGCAACCTGGGGAAGTTTTCTCGTTTCAGGTATGGCGGAAACACGCGCCGATAGGTGCCGAAGAGGATGTATTCCACAAAATAATTCTCATGGACCGGAAGCTCGACAAGCGCATGCCGGACGCGCCGAAGGAACATATCTCCAAAGGCTTGGTCGCCCGTAACGAAAGTGAAAAACCTGGGGTCCAACCCAAGGTGGCCGAGGACAGCGCGGCTGAAGAAGATGCGAAAGAGCGAGCGCCACTGGGGAGTGTTCCACACTTCATTGTAAAAGCGTTCGCGGCCGGCCCGATCCCTGGGCAGAACCAGTTGCTCGATCCGATTCCGGCCCTGGCAGAGTCGGAGCAGCCGACGAAAATATCCCAGATATTGCTCGAAGCGGCCGGCATTGAGCGCCCCGCGCTCGATCAGTTTGGGGTGGGCGTCCCAAAACGGGATGCCGGAGATTCGGTTGTAGAGCTCCAGCCGACGCTCACTCTCCATGACTCCCAGCAGCTCGAGATAATCTTCGTAACTGAGCCCGCGGATGCCCTCCATCTTCAGTTGCAGCATAGCGTTCTGCGCAGGATTCATATCCAGTGCAATCAATCGCGCGGGGGCATCGAGGAGCAATGACAGCGCATTGCAGCCGCCCGATGTTATACAGAGGACGGTGTGCTCGGGGCGGATTTGAAGGGCGCGTCGATCAATCTCCGGGTCTTCAAACGACTGTGCGAAAAGCAGGTTCTGGAGGACTGGCCGGGACTGTATGGGATTCAGCACAGAAAAGCTCCTAATGGCGCTGCGCCCCAAAGGCTGTCGAAACGGTCCATAAGGCCACCGTGCCCCGGCAACGCGTTGCCAAAGTCTTTGACTCCGGCCGCACGCTTGACTTTAGAGGCCGTGAGATCTCCAGCCTGTCCAGCCAGCGCCACTGCGACCGCCGCGCCGGGTTGAAGGCCAAGCAGTAGTCCCATGCCGGCCCCCGCGACAATCCCGCAGAGTGCGCCTGACACTCGCTTGCCGGGGCTGAGGCGTGGACACAAAAGCCGGCCCCCCAGAAGGCGGCCGCCGAGTTGAGCGAACGCATCCGTCGCGGCCACAACGAGGTAAAGACTTAGAAAGTTCCGAGTCATCAGCGCGAACCCGAGGGATACGAGTACCCAAACTGCCGACGCATAGGAGCGGATCCGCAGTGCTTCGCGCACGCATAGTGCCGCCACCATCAGCAATACAGCGGCAAGAAGCGTGCGGTCGAGTGAACAGAGCATGAATCCCCCCACGATGCCTGCATACATCCAATACTTCACCCAAAGCGCGCGTGCTTCCGTTGTTGACGTCTGCCGGACACGGTTGCCAGCGCACACCAGTATTGCGCCTGCTCCGAACATGCACATCACGACCGCAACCTTCATATGTAGCTCCTCAGGGCCTGGCGCTCCGCCCAGGTTGAAGGCAAAGGTGCCGCCGACCGTCCCCGAAGGTAAAGAAACAGAAACGCTCCCGGAACTGCCAAGACCGATATGGCTACCGCACCTGCAAGCTCCAGTCGGCTCATGGCGAGCAAGCTTCGAAGCAGGACAAAGGCGGCTAACGGCACCAGGAAATTGTCGGATCCTTTCCCGGCCGCAGCTTCAACCAGCGTTAATGTTAGTGCCAGTACCAGCGCCACGAGAATCTTGTCGAGCCCGGCGGCAGGTTCAAGCAACAGCAGACCCATCTCTGCCACCAGGAAGGCTGCAAGCAGAAATGCCAATGAGCCCTCCACCGACTTACTCCCTCCATGAACCTTATAACGAAGGCGACCGTAGCGTTTGCCGACGAGGCTCGAAGCAGCATCGGCTACCGTCAAAATCAGAACCGGGACACTGTAAAGCAACGGTTCATTCCGGCATAGGATGAAGAGGCAGGTTACACCCAGGGCGAAATAAACCTCGCCCCATGAATTCCGCCCCACATCATAGATCAATGCTCCCAATCGCCTTCGCAAGGGCCGGATCAACCTGATGCCCATCAGCAGGGCCACGAGCGAGCTTGCCAACAACACCACCGGCCAGGCGGAAGTAAACAGCCAGGGAAGCGAGAGGGCCACCAATCCCATGCCCGTGTGCAGTATTTTGCGGAGAACTTCCGGATTGTCTGGAACATAATGGCGCAGGACCGCGAGGGCTCCAAGTAGAGCGCCGAAAATTGCCAGAACTAGTCCTATTTCTTCGAGATCGACCAGCATCAAGATTCCTCTGTCCCGGTTTTGCCGCCTGTTTGGCCTCAGGGACCCGTTTGAACTAACGCAGAATTGGTGCCACAAAGTTTGGGGCATTACCTCCCTTTAGTTCGCAAGATAGCTGGAGATAAATGTATCGGCCACAAGAGGTATGACAGTTTCAGGAGTGTCACAGCAAAGCGAAGGATGTGCTGGGCTTCCTTAAGGCAGGCAAGTTCAGCCCCGTCGGCGCGGTTATTGTCCGCGCCGCTTTGGCCTTCCTTCACACTCGGAAGAGCGGACCTTGAATTAAGGGGCCTGGACACCAAGGTCCATCATGGACTCGGAACTAATGAGATTCATTTCCGGGGAGCGAGCGACGCGCCACCGCAACGCAGTGTCAACGATGGTGGCAAGGTCAGAGAACTGTG
This sequence comes from Terriglobia bacterium, assembly GCA_035576145.1. GTDB lineage: Bacteria > Acidobacteriota > Terriglobia > UBA7540 > UBA7540 > SCRD01. Next base: position 998 of record DATLWV010000044.1, on the reverse strand, counting down.
GCCGCCAACCGAGAACGTGTTTAGCCAGTGTGGCGTCCGCGACCAACACTGGAGGGTCACCGGGACGGCGCCCGGCCTCGCGCGCAGGGACATGCCGACCGGACCGTTGCGAAACTGCAGCGATGACCTCGCGAATGGAGTGCCCGCGGCCCGTGCCCAGGTTGAGCGAAGTGCTCTCCCCGCCGTCCATCAAATGCCGCAGGGCCAGCACGTGGGCCTCGGCCAGATCGCTGACATGGATGTAGTCGCGAATAGCTGTCCCGTCCGGGGTAGGATAGTCCGTCCCGTAGATCTCAACCCAGGGCTTGATGCCTAACGCCGCTTGAATGACCAGCGGGACCAAATGTGTTTCAGGATCATGGTCCTCACCCAGTTCACCCTCCGGGTCAGCCCCTGCAGCATTAAAATACCGCAGAGTGGCGGACTTCAATCCATACGCTTCTCCGTACCACCATAGTGCCCGCTCGACGAACCGCTTGGACTCGCCATAGGGATTTACCGGGAACTGCGGCTGGTTTTCCGGTATGGGAAAAGTTTCAGGTATTCCGTAAGTGGCGCACGAGGATGAGAACACAAAATAGCGAATCCCCGCGTCCAGTAGAGCTCCGAGCAAAGCCAGTGTATTGCTGACGTTATTTTGGAAATACCGTCGTGGCTCCCGCATCGACTCGCCGACGTAGGCATCTGCGGCAAAATGGACCACGGCATCGATATGAAAACGTCTGACAACCTCTCTGACGAAGACATAGTCGCCGATATCGGCCTTTACAAATGGCCCCCACTTCACTGCACAGGAGTGACCCTTGCTTAAATCATCGAGCACGACAGGCGTGAACCGGGATCGGGCAAATGCTTTTGCGGTGTGTGATCCAATATAACCCGCCCCACCGGTTATCAGTACGGCGTTCAAGTGCGCCTCCTTATTCAAGATTGTGGAGACATCGGTTTCTATGCCTTCCCATCTCACGTTCCTTCGTTCCTTGTTGAATTGCCGGCGC